>PARR01000030.1 GCA_002711625.1 Rickettsiales bacterium
TCATAAAATCTCAAACCTCCAACAACTTTATACTTAATACCCTCTTTGATAAATCTATCCTCAATATCCTTAAATTGGAAACTAGCTCTGGTTAAAATAGCTATTCTAGAGAAATGAACAGAATCCTTTTCCAATTCAAAAATTTTTTTTGAAATAAAAACGGCTTCAAGTGCGTCATTTTCAAGATTAATAATTTTTACAGGCTGTCCTGAGGGATCGTTTGTCCATAATTTTTTTCCAATTCTCTCTTTATTCTCAGAAATAAGACTTGTAGCAGCTCCTAAAATGTTCCCAGTAGACCTGTAATTTTGTTCTAATCTGATAATTTTCGCTCCTTCAAAATCTACTTCAAAGTTTAATATATTTTTTAACTGTGCACCTCTCCATCCGTAAATTGATTGGTCTTCGTCACCCACACAGCATATGTTTCTTTTACTTCCAGCAAGTAATCTAAGTAGCATATACTGCGTAGAGTTAGTATCTTGATATTCGTCAACAAGAATGTATTTAAACTTATTTTGATAAAAGACTAATAAATCAGAATTGTTTTTAAACAATACCAAAGGAAGTAAAATTAGATCACCGAAGTCAACAGAATTGAAGTTTCTTAACCTTTCTTGATAATTTTTGTAAACTTTACTTAGCTTATTTCCAGATTCAATTTCAAATTGGTGGTTTTCTATTTCATCATAAGAAAATCCCTGGTTTTTCAGTTGATCAATCATGTATACAAAGTTTTTTGGAACATATGTTTTTACATCTAGGTTCATATTTACGATTACTTGTTTAATTAGTCTGAGTTGATCTTCTTTATCAAGTATTGTAAAGTCATTTTTCAAATCAAGTTTTTCAGAATGTTTCCTTAAAATTCTTACACCAACTGAATGGAAGGTACCAATATACATACCCTCAACTGGAGATTGTAATAAATTTTCAACTCTTTGTTTCATTTCCGTGGCGGCCTTATTTGTGAATGTCACGCATAAAATTTCAGAAACCTTTGCTCTTCGAGTAAATATTACATTTGCTAATCTGGTTGTTAAGACTTTTGTTTTTCCTGTTCCTGCTCCTGATAGAACTAATGTAGGGCCATCTAAATCTGTAACTGCTTTTTTTTGTTGCGTATTAAGATTTTTAAGAAAATCTGGTTCAGTAATCTTAAGTTTAATATCTAAGTTATTATTCATGCAGCCCACTTCGGCATGTAGTCAAGATTTGGTGCAAGCCATTTTTCTGCCTCCTCAATTGAGATTCCTTTCCTACTCGAGTATGATTCTATTTGATCTTTTTTAAGTTTTCCAATTCCAAAATATGCAGACATCGGATTTGAAAAATATAGACCAGCTACTGAGCTAGATGGGCTTATTGCATAAGACTCAGTTAAAGAAGTATCTAAATTTTTGCTAATTTCCAGTAACTCAAACAAAGTTCTTTTCTCAGTATGATCAGGGCAGGCAGGATATCCGTGTGCTGGTCTTATTCCAATATATCTTTCTTTAATTAAGTCATCATTATCTAACATTTCATTTCTGGAGTAACCCCAGTGTTTTTTTCTGACGTCATGATGTAATTTCTCAGCCAAACCTTCTGCAAGTCTGTCACCAATAGATTTTATGAGTATTGAATTATAGTCGTCTTTCTTTTTTTCATAAAATTTCGACATTTCCTCGATTGATGAACCAGCTGTCACTAAAAATCCTCCTAAATAATCTTTTAACATTGTTTCTTTGGGAGCAACAAAATCTGATAAACAAAAATTTGGACGACTGGATTTATCCCTATTCATTTGCTGTCTCAAAAAAAATAATTTTGCAACTGTTTCTTTTCTTGAATCATTTTTATAAATTTCAATATCGTCACCAACAGAATTTACAGGCCAAAATCCCATTATTGCTTGCGGACTTACACTTTTATCTTTAATTATCTTTTCTAACATAATATTAGCATCATTCCACAAATCAGACGCAGCTTTTCCAACTTTTTCATCGTTTAAAATCTGAGGAAAATTTCCATGAAGTTCCCAAGCCTGAAAAAAAGGCTTCCAATCAATAAAAGGAATTATTTCTTCAATTGAAATGTCATTAAAGAGTTTAACATCTAAATGTTTGGGTTTGGGCGGTGTATAATTTTTCCAGTCGAAATTGAACTTATTTAATCTACAACTTTCTATGCTACTCTCAACCGAAGAACTTTTTTTCTTAAAATTATTTTTAATATCTGAATATTCTCTTTGCAATTGTTCGATAAAAGGTTGGCATTTACTTTTTGATATTAAATTAGAAGAAACAGATACAGCTCTTGATGCATCAGTAACATGGCAAACACCAGATGAATGTAACGGAGCTATTTTTATAGCTGTGTGAATCTTTGAAGTCGTAGCTCCACCTATTAAGAGTGGTTTGTGAACCTGGTTTCGGCTCAGCTCGCTTGCTACAAAACACATTTCATCTAGACTAGGTGTTATTAGACCTGATAATCCAATTAAATCAACATTTTCTTTAATAGCCGTCTCTACGATTTTTTGTGAAGGCACCATCACACCCAGGTCTATAACTTCAAAATTGTTACATTGTAAAACTACACCAACTATATTTTTCCCTATGTCATGCACATCACCTTTGACAGTTGCTAAAAGTATCTTGCCTTTTTTTACGCTTTTGGTTTTGTCCTCAGTTTCCATGTAAGGTAATAAATAGCCAACCGACTGCTTCATGACTCTGGCAGATTTTACAACCTGAGGGAGGAACATTTTTCCTGAACCAAATAAGTCACCAACTTCGTTCATCCCATCCATCAATGGGCCTTCAATTATATTTAAGGGATTTCTGAATTTTTTTCTTAATATCTCAGTATCTTCTATGATAAATTCGTTGATACCATTTATTAGTGAATATTTAACCCTTTCCTCAGTACATTTTTTTCTCCACGATTTACTTGATTTTTTTTGAGTTGAATTTTTATTATGTTTTTTTGAGATTTCTATTAATTTTTCAGTTGCATCAGGATTTCTGTTAAAAAGAACATCCTCGATAGCTTTTTTTAATTTGGGTTCAATTTGCTCGTATATTGTTATCTGTCCTGAATTTACGATAGCCATATCAAGTCCAGCCTTTATAGCATGATAAAGAAAACACGAGTGCATCGCCTCTCTTACATAGTTGTTACCCCTAAAACTAAATGATACGTTTGATAAGCCTCCTGAAACTTTAGCAAATGGTAATTTATTTTTAATTAACTTTGTGGCTTCAAAAAAATTTACGGCATAATTGTTATGTTCTTCCATACCTGTAGCAACAGCAAATATATTAGGATCAAAAATTATATCAGATAATGGGAAATTTATGGTTTTCAATAATTCATACGCTCTTTTACAAATCTCAAATTTTCTTTCTTTTGAATCAGCTTGGCCATCTTCATCAAATGCCATAATTACGGTTGCAGCTCCGTAATCTTTTATCAATTCAGCTTGATTTAAAAAACTTTTTTCTCCCTCTTTTAAGCTAATAGAATTCACAATTGATTTTCCTTGAACACATTTTAATCCAGCTTCAATTACATCCCATCTAGACGAATCAATCATGAATGGAACTTTTGCAATATCTGGTTCCACCGCAATTAAATTTAAAAATTTTATCATTGCAGTTTTAGAATCCAGTAGTCCTTCATCCATATTGATATCAATGATTTGTGCCCCATTTTCAATTTGGCTTTTAGCTACAGCTACGGCCTCTAAAAAATTATCATTCATAATTAACTTTTTAAAAAGACTTGAACCAGTAACATTAGTTCTTTCGCCAATATTTATAAATTTGATATTTGTATCCATTTTCTAAAAGTTAAAAGGTTCCAGACCAGACAGTCTCATGATATTTTTTTTTTCTACTGGTATTCTAGGGTTTTTTGATTCGCAAGTAATACTCATTTTTCTTATATGCTCTGGGGTTGCACCACAACAACCTCCGACTATATTTATATAGTTATTGTCACTCCATTTTTTTACATATCTTGCCATATCGTCTGGACTTTCGTCATATCCTCCAAATGCATTCGGAAGACCTGCATTTGGATGAACACTAATAAAAGTGTCTGATATTCTACTTAATTCTATTAGATGAGGTTCTAATTCTTTGGGTCCAAGTGCACAATTTAATCCTATTACTATTGGATCGCAAAAGGTGATTGAATTAAAAAATCCCTCAATTGTTTGGCCTGATAAGGTTCTTCCAGATAAATCGGTTATGGTTGCTGAAATCATTAGTGGAATTGACAATTGATTTTGTTTTTCAAAATTTTTTACTGCCATAATCGCAGCTTTAGCGTTTAAAGTATCAAAAACGGTTTCAATAAGAATAATATCAGCACCTCCCTCAACTAAACCTTTAAGAGAATTAACATAATCATCTGTCAACTCGTCAAAGGTTACATTCCTAAATCCAGGATTATTAACATCAGGTGACATTGAGCAGGTTCTGTTAGTAGGGCCCAAGACTCCAGCTACCAATTTTATTTGGTCAGGGTTTTTTTTTAAAAAATCTTCAACACATTTCTTCGCTATAGATGCTCCTTGAAAGTTAAGCTCAAATGACAGGTCGTGACATTGATAATCCATTTGAGATATAATAGTTGAGTTAAATGTATTCGTTTCTAATATGTCAGCTCCAACTTCGAGGTAAGATTTATGAATATTATAGATTATATCCGGTTTACTAATATTTAGAATGTCGTTATTTCCCATGAGGTTAACTTTTGAGTTTTGAAATCTTTCTCCTCGAAAATCATCTTCTTTTAGATTTTCTTTTTGAATCATTGTGCCCATTGGACCATCTAAAATAAGAATTTTTTTTTTTAGTAAACTTTCAAAAAATGCTTTTTCAATCATTCCTACCTTCCAATGTTCTAATTCCTAAAATATGACATATAGCATATGACAAGTCCGCACGATTTAGGGTGTAAAAATGAAAATCACTTATACCTGATTCCATAAGATACCTACATTGATCGTGAACGATGGTAGCCGCGACTAGTTTTCTTGTCTCAGGGTCACTATCTAAGCCCTCAAACATATTTAATAGCCATTTGGGAATTTTGCAATTCATTTTTCTTGCAAATTCAATTGTTTTTTTGCAGTTAGTCACCGGTAAAATTCCTGGGATTATAGGAATGTTTATGCCCCTTTTTAAAGCACCGTCTAGAAATTTTATATAGGATTTAGAATCAAAAAAAAATTGGGTTATTGCTTTACTAGCTCCAAGATCAACTTTCTTTTTTAATACGTCATATTCTTGTTCCATTGATTTGGAATCAGGATGTTTTTCTGGATATGCGGAGACTGCTATATTAAAATCAAACTTCTTTTTTAATAAATAAATTAGATCCGTAGCAAATTGAAAATCCTCTGATTGCCCAGTATTTTTTTGCAAAGGCTTATCACCTCTTAAAGCTACAATATCTTTAATTCCAGCATGCCAATAATCATCGGCGATAGATTCGATTTCTTCTTGAGAAGAACCAATGCAGGTCAAGTGTGCAGCAGGGATTAATGATGTTCTTTCTTTAATCTCTTTAACCAAGGAGTGAGTATTATCTCTTGTTGACCCTCTTGCACCGTAAGTAACTGATATAAAGCAGGGGTTAAGCGGTTCTAATCTTTTGATGTTACTCCATAATGACATTACAGCCTCATCGTTTTTTGGTGGAAAGAATTCAAAAGAGACATTTATTTTTTTTGATTGATCAAGCATTTGTTACTTTAATTAAATTATATGAATTTTAATTATTTAAATTTTTCTTTTTTATGTTTATTTTTTTATTATATAATGATTTAAATTAATAGACATTAATTTTAGAAAACTATATATGGTTTGTAAAAGTAAATATATCATCAATATGTTGATAGTCTGTTTATTGTTCTTGCTGGCTTTTTTCAACACCAAAAACGCTCATTCGCAAGACAAAGCAAATGACGATCCTTGGGAATCAGCTAACAGAACAATTTTTGAATTTAATAATAGGTTAGATGATTATTTATTCACACCAATTGCTAAAGCATGGAGAGAGATCCCAGATATTCCCCGAAAGCCCATCGTCAACGCTGCAAATATGGCAAAAACCCCGATAAATTTGGGTAATGCTATACTCCAGTTAAATAAGGAAAGTATAGGCGATATTTTGGGAAGATTTATTATTAATATGACTTTTGGATTAGGGGGTATTTTTGACGTTGCTAGTACTCAGGAATTTGGTGGTGTAAAAGAGGTTGATGAAGATTTTGGACAGACTCTTGGTTATTGGGGAGTTCCCGAAGGTCCTTACGTAATGTTGCCAATTTTTGGACCGTCAACTGTTAGAGATAGCCTAGGCATGGGTGTTGATACGATTGTAAACCCCCTTTCTTTTGCTTACAGAATGAATGGTATTGGTTATGAAGGAAGACTTTCCGGTCCAGTTTTTCGTGGTGTTGACACAAGAGAAAAATATCTCGATTACGTAGAAGAAATTAAGGAAAGTTCGTTAGATTACTACGCCACAATGAAAAGTTTATATAAGCAAAAAAGAAGAAAAGACATATTTGGTGAGATGGAAGATGTTAACCTTTCAATTGACTTATTACCCATAGATATCTACGACGAACCTGAACTTGAATCAATAATTACATCAAAAACAACGAGTTCAGAGAACTTTGAATTTGAATCCAATTTACCTTCCTCCAACTATCCTGAATATAATGAGTTGCCAATATCCATAACAAATTAAACAGAATGAAAAATTTTTTTAGACTAGTTTTTCTTTTTCTAATATTTCTAAGTCCAACTGATGGTATCTCCGAAGACAATATAGTCAAAAGTAAATTATTCATTGAGGAACTTGGACAAGAAGTAATGGGAAGAGTTTCAAACCCTGGAATCACAGATACTCAAAGATATACAAATTTTAAGGATATTTATCTCTCTTCTTTCGACAGTTACTATATTTCAAAATTTGTTTTAGGAAGACATTGGAAAAGTTTAGATAAAAACTTACAAAAAAAATTTATTAACACATTTAATGAATACGTCGTAGCCACGTATGCTCCTAAGTTTAAAGGATGGGGAGGTAAAGTAAAGGCACTTGATTCCACATTAAACAAAAATTACTATAATGTTCTGACAAGCATTACAAACGAAAAGGGTCCTGTTTTAAATTTGCAATGGAAGTGCTATTTGGATAAAAATAATAAATTTAAAATACTAGATGTAAATATTGATGGAGTAAGCATGCTAATTACTCAGAGAGCAGAATTCTCAGCTGTTATTAAGAATAACCCGAAAGGTGTTTCAGGACTCATTGAAGCAATGGAAAAAAAAACAAAGCCCTCAGGATCTTAAGTCAAGCTTTAAGAAATAGAATCTTTGTAAATTTTAATTTCTTTTTGATGGTAGGCCCGGAGGGACTTGAACCCCCGACAACACCGTTATGAGCGGTGCGTTCTAACCAACTGAACTACGGGCCTATGATTCAAAGTATCAAATTATTAAAAGAAATTAAATATTTTAGATGAAAAATACAATTTTGGGACTTAGAGCTAGTTGTCTAAAAAGCTTCTGAGTTTTCTGGAACGGCTTGGATGTTTTAATTTTCTTAACCCTTTGGCCTCAATTTGACGAATTCTTTCTCGAGTTACNGANAACTGCTGTCCAACTTCTTCTAATGTATGNTCAGTATTCATACCAATTCCAAATCTCATCCTCAAAACTCTTTCNTCACGAGGAGTCAANGTTGATAAAACACTTGTAGTAGCTTCTCTTAAGTTATTTTGAATAGCTGCATCGAGTGGAAGTTTAATAGCTTTATCCTCAATAAAATCTCCCAGATGACTNTCATCTTCGTCTCCCACGGGNGTTTCTAAACTTATGGGCTCCTTTGCAATCTTNAGTACTTTTCTAACCTTNTCTAAGGGCATTCCAAGACGAGAGGCCAACTCTTCAGGTTGTGGTTCAACACCNTTTTCATTTAATAGTTGTCTAGAAACCCTGACTAACTTACTTATAGTCTCTATCATATGCACAGGGATTCTNATGGTTCTTGCTTGGTCAGCAATTGATCTGGTTATTGCTTGTCTAATCCACCATGTGGCGTAAGTAGAGAATTTATACCCTCTTCGATACTCGAATTTATCCACGGCTTTCATAAGTCCAATATTTCCTTCTTGTATTAAGTCAAGGAATTGTAACCCTCTATTAGTGTATTTTTTGGCAATCGATATTACAAGNCTAAGATTTGCTTCAATCATTTCTTTTTTTGCCTTTCCAGATTCTGTGACACCCTGATTAACTAGGTTACAAGCATCTGCTACATCATCGTATGACATGAGTAACAATTCTGTAATTTCTCTCAATCTTAATGTTAGTGAGCAAACTTCNTCTTTCTTAGAAAAGGATACCCATTTTTTATCAGATCGTTTACTTAGATTTTTTAACCAATTCTTTTTATATAAATTTTTTTTTATCTCTAACTCAAAATCACTATTTGAAATTTTCAGCTTTTTAGAAAAACTTGCTAATTTTCTTATTATTGAAACGTTTTCTAGATTAAATTTGTTAAGAGAAGAAACGACATCATCTATTCTTGTTTGATTAATATGAAGGTTTTTTACTAGCTCGGATATATTATTAAGTGATTGTTCTAATTTCTTAAGAGTCTTAGTATCAATTTTTTGTTTTTGTGATAAGGACTCTAAATGAATAAGTTTTAATTTTCTTAACTTCTTAAAGTTTTTTTGAAATTCTTTTAGATTACCTTCTATCTGCGGTCTCAAACTGTCCTCTTTTTCAAGAATCGACAGATCNGATAGTTCATTACTCTCGTCGTTTGAATCATTATCTTCAAAATCCGAAACATCATCTTTTTCATTATCAACACTGGATGATGGTTCATTTTGAGAAAATATTTCATCANCTTTGATTGCCATATCTTCGAAATTATCATCTTCCTTGTTTAGAAAACGAAATGTTGAATCAAGGTCAATAAAGTCTCTGAGTTGCGATTCACCTTTTTCATAAGAACTAGCGTATTTTGATATAATATCCATTGAAAGCATACACTTTGAAAATGCATCTATTGTNTTTTTCTTTCCACTTTCAATCCTTTTAGCAATTTCAATCTCTCCTACTCTTGAAAGAAGTTCAACATTTCCCATTTCTTTTAGGTACATCCTCACGGGATCGTCTGTTCTTCCAGTATCATCGTCCTTCTCTTTTGTTATTAGATTTGAGCTTGGAGAATTTTCTTCTTCTTCGTTATCTTGATTAAAGATTTGTATATTTAGGTTATCAACTTTAGAATAAAATTCTTCTTTATCTTCAGATGCTTCATTAGTGAGAGCTTCTTCTATTTCAGAATAATTAAGGAAGCCTTGTTTTTTTCCTTTAGAGATAAGCTTTTTCATTATTTCATTAGATTTATCAATTAAAGGCTCTTCACTGATACTTTTGGAATTTTTTATGTTTTTTCTAGTTTGNCTCATATTAAATACTATTTACATTCTTTATATGAATATTCAATGAACATTACTCAAGTGTTTTGTTTCTTATTTTCCTAATTTCATTTGTTATATCATCATGGCGTTTAATTAACTTTACTAATTTTTCTTTATCACTACATGAAAGGATTTGCTCTTTCAAAAATTCTCTCTCGCTTTCAACGGATGGTAATCTTAAGTTCTTTAAGAGTTCTAGAAAAAAAATCCTTTTCTTTGTTTGATCAAGATCTACAAGATGTGTTTTATGTAACAACTTGAGTTCATCGACAAAACTTGGTTGTTTTTTATTAATAAGATTTAAACATTTTTCAAATGATTGTTCATTTTCACTTACAACAACCTCTTCTAAGAGTATATGTTTCAATTCTTCGATAGATAGTTGCTTTAATTTTATAGAGGAAATTTCTTCAAGAAATTCTTTTGTAATACTTGTTTCAAATAACATGAACATAATGAGAATATTTTCATTTAGAAATTTTTTGACTTCTTGCTTTTCAGATTTCTCATAATAAGAAGTTTTAATTGAATTTTTTTTCCAAAANATCTCTTCTTTTTTTTGTTTTAGAAATTTAAAATATTCTCTNGATACAATTTTGTTTTGAATAANATTTGTTATTTCTAATATTTTTTGATCCAATAATGCCGCTGNCTCTGGGGTGTAATTGGNGACAGAATTAAATATAATCCTCCATATTAATTCGGAAAGATTTGTCGCATTTTGCTTAAGATTTTCAAAAGCATCATTGGTATTTTTATTGATAAATGAATCGGGATCATGTTCAGAAGGTAGATTTATAAATTTAAATGTTTTTCCCGGAGATAGATATTTTATTATTTTTAATGCAACTTTATGAGATGAATCCACGCCAGCTAGATCTCCATCGAAACATATATATGGGACATCAACAAAACTCCACATCTTTCTTATTTGAATATCTGAGAGTGTGGTGCCCAAAGTAGCCACAGATACCTTGATTTTTTTTTGATATAAAGCAATTACATCTAAATAGCCTTCAACCAGAATNATATTTCTAGTTTTTTTAATTTCTTCATAATTTTCTTTAAATCCATATAAAATTTCCCCCTTTTTAAAAATTTCACTCTCTGGTGAATTTATGTATTTGATTTTCGATTTAACTATTGTCCTTCCTCCAAAGCCTACAACCTTATTTTTAAAGTTATGAATTGGAAATGTAATTCGATTTTTAAATCGTCCAAAAACATTGTTTGNGCTTTTTTTAATTAGTAAACCAGAATTATTGATTTCTGTTGTAGTGAAATTATTTAAAGTAAGATAGTCAATAAGAGTTTTTTCTTCAGGGCAAAATCCAATTTTAAAATTTTCAATTGACTCTTTTGAAACNCTATCACGTAAATATTCAAAAGCATATTTACTTTTGCCTAAATTTTCCTGAAAAAGAAGATTAGCCTTCTCTAAAATTTCATACANTCTNGANTTTTCGTGGCTATGTNTGTGAGAATTTTCAGTTAATTCAATTCCTAAAAAACTCGATAAGGTCTTCAGTGANTCCCCGAAAGAAACATTATTAAACTTTGAAATAAAATTTAAAACATTTCCGCCTTCCTTACACCCAAAACAATAGTATAAACCTTTTTCATCATTNATATTTAANGATGGAGTTTTTTCATTGTGNAAAGGGCATTTAGCAACATAGGNGTTNCCCCTTGGTATNATTGTTATAAACTTGGAAACGTAATCTGAAAGCTTATATTTGTANTCAAATTCGCGAAGAATATCATCAACGGAATATTTTTTTTTCATGTTGAAAGATACTTTTTGGCCAAACTCGCAAGTTCTTTCATGTCTAATTGTCCTGGATATTTTTGTTTAAGAAATTTTATAAGTTTTCCTAATTCTTTAATTGATTGACAATTCAATTCAGTGATACTTAATTTAATAAGTTTTTCTAACTCATTAGAGGTTATCTGTTCGGGTAGGAAAGATTGAATAACAGTAATCTCTTTTTTTTCTCTGTTACTCAAATCTTCTCTACCAGCTTTTAGATATATTTGAACGCTTTCTTTTCTTTGATTAATCATATTTTGTAAAAGATTAAGTATATCTTCCTCTGATATAGCATCCCCTTTTTTTTGAGTTCTTGACTCTATATCTCTATCCTTTATGGCCGCCATTACCAAACGTAAAGTTGAAATGGCAACATCATCCTTGGTCTTAATATTTTTATTTAGACTAATTTTTATTTTTTCTCTTAACGATTCCATAAAATAACCATATCATAAAAAATATTAAGAAAAAAATATCAAGTTTGTAGATTTAGTAAACATATTGTTGCAAATTAATTTGATCAAGGTGTATTATTCTTTGAATGAAAGAGTTCCAGATTAAAAAAAAAAATTGTCAACTAGTTTTAGAAAACGGTAAAATATTTAATGGTATTGGATACGGAGCATTTGGAGACTATCTTGGTGAGCTTTGCTTTAATACATCAATAACTGGTTATCAAGAAATATTAACAGATCCTTCATATTTTAGACAAATAATTACTTTCACTTTTCCGCATATCGGAATAGTTGGAACCAATTCAAGTGATTATGAGAGTATAAAAATATTTGCTACAGCTTGTATTGCAAATAATAACATTTCAATGGCGTCTAACTTCAGATCTCAAAAAAACTTCCATGATTGGCTAAAATTTAATGATACTGTTTGTGTAACGGGAATTGATACAAGATTTCTTACAAAATTAATTAGAGAAAAAGGTAGTCAAAATGCATTGATTCATTTTCCCAAAGATAAATTTATAAGCCCAAAACTACTCATAAAAAAATTAAAAAGATTACCTAGTATGAATAATCAAGATTTGGCATCGGTAGTCTCCACAAAAAGAGAATACCAATGGCTAAGAAAAAAAATTTCTATTTCTAGTTTATTTCCATTCAAAAATAAGTTTGTTGCAGTAATTGATTACGGCATAAAAAATAATATATTAAGACTTTTAGAGTCAAAACACTATCATGTTATTGTTTTTCCTGCTTCAAGTTCCATCAAAAAGATACTAAACAACAATCCACTTGGTATTTTCTTGTCAAATGGTCCTGGGGACCCCAATGCTACTTTCAATAAATATAAAACTCAATTAAATTTACTCAAAGAAACTAATATACCAATATTTGGAATTTGTCTAGGCCATCAGATTTTAGCTCTATTATTTGGTGCTAAGACAGAAAAAATGCATCACGGACATAGAGGAGCTAATCATCCAATAAAAAATCTAAAATCAAATAAAGTTGAAATAACTGTCCAAAATCATGGTTTTGTAGTTTCAAAGAACAAGTTACCAAAAAATATTGATGTTTCTCACCAGTCTTTATTTGATAAGACTGTAGCTGGTATCAAAATAAGGAGGAAACCTTTTTTTTCAGTACAATATCATCCAGAGGCATCGCCTGGTCCTCAGGATAGTGGGTATTTATTTTGTCAATTTAAACAGCTCATAAAAGAATATGCCAAGAAGAAAAGATATTAAAAAAATAATGATAATTGGAGCGGGTCCAATCGTAATTGGGCAAGCATGCGAATTTGACTATTCGGGGGCTCAAGCTTGTAAAGCGTTAAAAGAGGAAGGGTTCAAAATTATTCTTGTGAATTCAAACCCAGCAACCATTATGACAGACCCAAATCTTGCAGATCGAACTTATATCGAACCTCTAAATATTGAAATTTTAGAAAAAATAATTTTAAGAGAAAAACCCGACGCTTTGCTTTCAACAATGGGAGGTCAAACTGCCTTAAATCTGTCCATAGAGTTGGAAAAGAAAAAAATACTAAAAAAATACGGGGTGAAACTTATTGGTGCTAATGAAACGGTAATAAAAAAAGCGGAGGATAGAAAATTGTTTAAGAGTTGCATGAAAAAAATTGGTTTAGATGTTCCAAAGGGATTTATAGTGCGATCGTTGAATGAAGCTATTAAAGTTCTTAACAAAATTGATTTTCCTATGATTATAAGACCATCCTTTACTCTTGGTGGAACTGGTGGCGGAATTGCAAACAATCGTTCTGAGTTTGAGAGTATTATAAAAAAAGGTGTTATGTTGTCTCCGATTAATGAAGTGTTAATTGAAGAATCACTGGTTGGTTGGAAAGAATATGAGATGGAAGTGATTAGAGACTTAAACGATAATTGTATAATAGTTTGTTCTATTGAAAATATTGATCCAATGGGCGTACATACTGGTGATTCAATTACTGTTGCACCAGCTTTGACTTTAACTGACAAGGAATATCAAAATATGCGCAATCAATCAATCCAGGTTATAAGAGAGATTGGTGTTGAAACTGGAGGCGCAAATGTACAGTTTGCAGTTAACCCAAAAAATGGCAGGATGGTTGTGATTGAAATGAACCCGAGAGTTTCTCGATCTTCAGCACTGGCGTCAAAGGCAACGGGATTTCCAATTGCAAGAATTGCTGCAAAATTAGCTGTTGGATTTTCACTTGACGAATTAATCAATGACATTACAAAAACTACACCAGCTTCATTCGAACCAACAATTGATTATATAGTTACAAAAATTCCTAGGTTTACTTTTGAAAAATTTAATCATACGGAAGAAAAATTAGGTACAGCTATGAAATCTATTGGTGAGTGTATGGCTATCGGTAGAAATTTTAAAGAATCATTCCAAAAGGCAATTAGAAGCCTTGAAGTTGGTTTTACTGGCCTGGACTCACTGAATACATTCTTAGACAAGAAAAATTCTGAGTTAATAATGTTGTTAAAAGAAAATCTTCCTAATAAATTTTTGATAATTGCTGAATGTTTAAGGAGGAAGATTCCAACAAAAAAAGTTGTGAAAAACTCTATGTATGATGATTGGTTCGTTAGACAAATACAAGAATTGGTTCATACAGAAACATTGCTAAAGAAAGAAAAATTTAATCTGGACTTATATTTATTTTCCAAAAGTCAGGGATTTTCCGATGAAAAAATACTAATATTATCAAAAATTAAAAAAAGCTATTTAAATAAATTCAAAATTAAAAATAAATTAAATACTAGATTTCGAAATATCGATACCTGTGCTGGAGAATTTCGTTCACTGACTCCATACATGTACTCAAGTTGGGACTCAATAGAATTAAATGAAAGTCATGAGAAAGAAACGCTAGTCAGTAACAAAAAAAAAGTAATCATAATTGGCGGAGGACCCAACAGAATAGGCCAAGGAATTGAGTTTGATTATTGCTGTGTACATTCTTCATTTGCTGTAAAAGAATTAGGATTAGAGTCAATAATGATAAATTGTAATCCAGAAACAGTTTCTACTGATTTTGATATATCTGATAGACTCTATTTTGAACCTTTAGACATCGAATCTGTTTTAGAAATCTGTAAAGCTGAAAATAAGGGAGGCAAGCTCCTTGGAGTAATTGTACAACTTGGGGGGCAGACTCCACTCAAACTCTCAGAGTTTTTAGTAAACGAAAATATAAAAATTTTAGGAACATCATTTAAATCAATAGATTTATCCGAGGATAGAGATAGATTTAAAAATTTAATGAAGAAACTTGACGTTAATCAACCACTTAGTGACATTGTTTTTGACCTAAAAGGTGCACGAAAAGCAATTAAAATGATTAACTTTCCAATTGTCATAAGACCATCTTACGTGCTTGGTGGAAGAGCTATGCGAGTTATTAATACATACAAAGAACTTGAGAAATATTTCTCACAAGATTTTATAGAAAATGGAAAATCAATTCTTATTGATAAATTTTTATTAAATGCAAAGGAAGTTGATGTAGATGCCCTATCAGATGGAAATGAAATACTTATTGCTGGAATATTGGAACACATAGAGGAGGCAGGTGTACACTCAGGAGACTCTGCTTGTTCAATTCCGCCACAGTCTTTATCCCATGAAATAATTAAAGATATTGAAAAAATAACCAAAAAAATAGCGTTAAGCCTTAACACAATAGGATTTATAAACATTCAATTTGCTATTAAAGATGAAAAAGTTTTTGTAATTGAAGTGAATCCCAGAGCAAGTAGAACTATTCCTTTTATATCTAAAGCAATCGGAATCCCGTTAGCCAATATAGCAACTAAGTTAATGCTAGGAAAAAAATTGAAAGAGTTTAAATTAAATCATAAATTTAACGATTATGTATGTGTAAAAGAATCTGTATTCCCTTTCGATAAGTTTCCTGGAGAAGATATTATTCTAGGGCCAGAAATGAAGTCTACTGGAGAGGTTATGGGAATAGAAAGAAATTTCCCTAACGCATTTTTAAAATCACAAATGGCAGCTGGCAATAATTTACCAAAAAATGGTTCAGTTTTCATCTCTGTAAGGGATACAGATAAAGAGAATATTATTTTAATGTCACAATTACTAGAGAAGCTAAATTTTAAAATTTTTGCCACAAAAGGAACCGGCTCTTTTCTTAAAAAATATTTAATTAAAGTTTCAATCGTAAAAAAAGTAAATGAAGGTAAACCTCATGTAGTTGATTTAATTGAAAATGGGAGTATAAATTTAATTATAAATACAACAAGTGGGGAAAAATCAATTGCAGATAGTCTGTCAATTAGGAGAAGTGCAATAATTAACAAAATACCATATTTTACAACTATATCTGCTGCCCAAGTAGCATTAAGTGGTCTCAATATAATCTCCAAAAATGAATTGGAGGTTAAATCACTTCAAGAAATCTATAAACAATAGAATAAATTAAAAAATCTATTATAATATTCTATTATGACTGAAAAATTTCCAATGACATCAGATGGTTTCAAGAAACTTAGAGAAAACCTTGATAAACTGAAAAATGATGAGAGACCACAGGTCATCAAGGATATAGCAGAAGCTCGTGAGCACGGTGACCTTTCTGAAAATGCAGAGTATCATGCTGCCAGAGAAAGACAAAGTTTTATTGAAGGGAAAATAAGTGAACTTGAAAACAAAATTAGTAGAGCTCAGGTGATTGACACTTCTCTTCTTGATAATTCTAAAGTAATATTTGGTGCTACAGTCGAAATTACAGAACTGAACACTAAAAAAAAATACAAGTATAAGATAGTTGGAGTTGACGAAGCTGATATTGAAAAAGATTTAATATCAATTTCTGCACCTTTATGTAAAGGTATGATTAATAAAAAAATAAAAGATGTATTTGAGGTAAAAACTCCTGCTGGAGTAAAAGAGTATCAAATTATTTCCATTAATTTTGACAATGACCAAAAAAATTAAGAAAGTATCAATTATAGGATCCGGACCGGCTGGGTATACAGCAGCAATTTATTCTGCTAGGTCTGGCTTAGAACCGCTAATGATTTCTGGATTAGAACCTGGTGGTCAACTTACTATTACAACTGATGTTGAAAACTTTCCAGGGTTTGAAAAACCTGTTCAAGGCCCGTGGCTTATGGATCAAATGAAAAAGCAGGCCGAAAGTTTTGGAACGCAAATATTGACTGACTTTGTAAAAGAGGTCGATTTTAAAACGTTTCCGTTTAAAATTAGGACTGAAAAGCTAGAGATTGAATCATACTCTACAATAATTGCAACTGGTGCCAAAGCTAAATGGCTAGGAGTTGAAGGAGAAAAAAAATTCATGGGATTGGGGGTTTCAGCTTGTGCAACTTGTGATGGTTTTTTCTTTAAAGGAAAGAATGTTGTTGTTGTAGGTGGAGGAAATACAGCTGTTGAAGAAGCATTATTTCTTTCAAACTTATGTAAAAAAGTAACATTAGTTCACCGAAGAGATAGGCTAAGAGCTGAACAAATTCTTCAAAAAAGACTTGGAGAAAAAAAAAATGTTGAAATATTATGGAATTCGGTTGTTGATAAAATTATTGGTGATGAAAGCAAAAGATGTATAAGTTCAATTATAATATCAAATAACCTATCTAAAAAAAAAAAAGAATTAAACTTAGATGGTATCTTTGTTGCAATTGGTCATAGTCCTACTACTGAGATTTTCAGAGAATATATTAATATGGACGAGGATGGCTATATTATGACGAAACCAAATTCTACAAAAACGAACATAGAGGGGGTATTTGCAGCAGGAGATGTAGCTGACAAAGTTTACCGTCAAGCAGTAACAGCAGCCGGTCTTGGTTGTATGGGAGCTATGGAAGCTAAAATTTTTCTCAATAATAAAAAAATCATTTAGTCATTATTCCACGATAAATCTCTTCATGTGTTTCGCATCCAATCCCCTTTTTCCTCGATGCTTCTAATATAAAACCAGATAACCAATCAAGTTCAAGCTTCTTTTTGTTTTTGAAATCNATAAACATCGAAGAAGTCATTTTGTANGGCATTTTGTCTATTTTATTTATCCATTTTTCAACTGGATTAAAATTAAAGATAATTCCAAACTTTTTTGATANGTTATATGTTTCTTCCATAGCCTTAATAAATTTTTCTTTGAGATTTNTATCTCCAAAAATTTGACCTATTGATTTCTCATTTAAAGTAGTAAAACCGCTGTATGCTGATAAGAAAATGAATTTTTCCCATATTTTTTCTTTTATATCATTTTTGTAAACAAAATTAAGACTAGCCTCCTGGCATTTTTGACAAAAAATTTTCAATAATTTTGATTGATTATTTGAATACGAACCCACAAAAAAAGTAGCGAGAGAACCTAAATGATCAATTTCTTGATTAATTTGATTAATAGATGAAGATATTTGAGCTACCGCTCCGTAAGACCTATTTAAACCAATTTTTTTCTTTATTTTTTCCTCTGCATAAATACCGTTTTGAAATGGCAACATAATGAAATTATTTTCTACCTTTAAAAGAATATCCTCTAGTACTGAGTCAAAATCGTATAATTTAACTGTATTAATAATTATATCAAATGATGTTTTTTTTTTTAGTTCACTTGTCACATTTAAATTAGTTCTTTTAAGTTTTTTGCCAAGGGTATTAAGAATCAATCCATTTTTTTTTACAAAATTAAATCTTTTACCTCTACATAAAAGAGTTAGGTTGAAATTTGTTTTACATAAATATGAAGCTATATAACCACCCACCCCACCGGAACCAATAACTAAAACTTTCATTACTTTATATGTTTGACTGCTTTTTGTATTTGTTCTGTAGCTTTAAGTAAGTTTTCCATTGATGTTGCGTATGATATTCTGAAATAAGGGGACATACCAAAGGCTACACCTGGAACTACAGCAACTCTTGCTTGTTCAAGTAGAAAATTTGAAAAATCAATATCATTCCTGATTAACTTTTCTCCAAATTTTTTCCCTATAAATTCATGGCAAGATATGTATAAATAAAAAGCACCGTCCGGTTCAAAAGGTAAAAATTGTTTTTGTGAGCTAAAGAAATCAATTAAAAAATTTTTTCTCGCATCGAATTGTTTTATCCAATCTTGAAGAAAAGTTTTTTCACTTTCAAGAGCAAACAATGCTGCCTTTTGGCTTATTGAACATGGATTGGTTGTACTTTGAGTTTGAACTTTAGATATAGACTTAATTAATTCTTTTGTACCAGCACCATAACCTATTCTCCAACCTGTCATTGAAAAAGCTTTGGAAACTCCATTAACAATGAATGTTCTTTTGTAGAGGTCTGGTGCTTCATTAAGAATATTACAAAATTTTCTATTATTGTAAATTATATGCTCGTAAATATCATCTGATAAAATACCAACGTTTTCAAATTTAGAGAGAATCTCGGAAAGTTTCCTTAATTCTCCACTGGTATAAATTGAACCTGTAGGATTACAGGGTGAATTTAAAACAAACCATTTTGTTCTAGGAGATATTTTTTCCTCAAGCTGGCTAGGCGTAATTTTGAAACCATTTTCAATTTGTGTTTTAACAATTATAGGTTTGCCATTGCATAATGATACGATGTCAGGATATGAAACCCAGTACGGTGCTGGAATTATTACCTCATCACCTTTATTCAAAGTACTCATAAAAAGATTGTAAATCACATGTTTGCCTCCTACTCCAACAGTAATTTGGTCAATTTCATATTTTAATCGATTCTCTTTCATAAATTTTTTTCTTATAGATTTTTTTAGTTCCAAAATCCCATCTACCTGCGTGTATTTTGTAAAACCCTCATTTATAGATTCAATTGCATGGTTTTTTATATGTTGAGGAGTGTCAAAATCAGGCTCTCCGGAACTGAGACTGACGATTTCTATGCCTTTTGCTCTAAGTTCTCTTGCTTTTTGCGAAATCTCTACTGTGAGGGAGGGTTGAAATCTATTTAATCTTTCTGCAATAAGTTTCATGAAATAAGAAAAAAATTTAAAACTATAAAATTTTTAATTATATATATTCTTTATCAATATATATATATATAAATTATTTTTATGTCTCGTAATAGTTTTAAAATTAAGAGTGATTATAAACCCTCTGGAGATCAACCGACGGCCATAAAAGAATTAGTTGATGGTTTAAACAGTGGGAGTAATGACCAGGTTCTCCTTGGCGTAACAGGTTCGGGAAAAACATTCACAATGGCAAATATCATTGAAAACCTTCAAAGACCAGCTTTGATTTTTGCCCCTAATAAAATTTTAGCAGCACAACTTTATGCAGAAATGAAAAGTTTCTTTCCGAATAATTGTGTTGAGTATTTTGTATCATATTATGATTATTACACACCAGAAGCATATGTCCCAAGAACTGACACATATATTGAAAAAGAATCTTCTATTAATGAACAAATTGATAGAATGCGACATTCCGCAACAAGATCGATTTTAGAACGCAAAGATACAATTATTGTTGCCAGTGTTTCATGTATATATGGAATAGGTTCCGTGCAATCTTACTCTTCGATGGCATTTACAGTTAAAAAAGGTGAGGAAATTAATTTGGATGTGTTAAAAAAGAAGTTGGTTGAAATTCAATATAAAAGAAATGATCATGTCCACTCAAGAGGAACTTTCAGAAATATTGGCGATATAATAGAAATATTTCCCTCCCATTTAGAAGATAAATCTTGGAGACTTTCATTTTTTGGAAACACGATTGAAGATATTGATGAATTTGACCCTTTTTTAGGTAATGTTTCAAAAAGTCTTGATGAAGTAACAATTTATGCAAATAGTCACTATGTAACTCCAAAACCTTCTTTGAACAAAGCAGTTGAGGAAATAAAAGATGAGCTTAGAGAAAGAATCAAATTTTTTGATTCAGAAAAACTTTTTATCGAATCTCAAAGAATAGAACAAAGGACTAACTTTGATATTGAAATGATTACAGCAACTGGGAGTTGCTCTGGTATAGAAAATTATTCCAGATATCTTTCAGGACGAAACGAAGGAGAACCGCCTCCTACTCTTTTTGAGTATTTACCAAAAGAAGCTATTTTATTTGTTGACGAATCACATGTAACAGTTCCTCAAATTAGAGGAATGTTCAAAGGTGATAGATCTAGAAAAGAAACATTATCAGAATTTGGGTTTAGATTACCTTCATGTAAAGATAACAGACCGCTGATGTTCGAGGAATGGGAAAAATTTAAGGGTCAAACGATTTACGTTTCAGCAACACCCGGAGATTATGAATTAGAAAGAAGCAAAGGTGTTTTCACCGAGCAGGTAGTAAGACCAACGGGTTTGATTGATCCAATTTGTCAAATCAGAAAAGCTTCAAATCAAGTTGAAGATATAATAGATGAATGCAGAAAAATGAAACTAGGAAAATTGAGATGTTTAATTACAACACTCACAAAAAAAGATGCAGAAAAGGTATCTGAATACTTGAATGAAAATGGCGTAAAGGCTCAGTATATGCATTCAGACATAGAGGCACTAGAGAGAATCGAATTGATAAGAAATCTTCGATTAGGAAACTTTGATGTCTTGGTTGGAATCAATCTTTTAAGGGAGGGGCTTGATATTCCTGAGTGTGGGCTAGTTGCTATATTAGATGCAGACAAAGAAGGATTTTTGAGGTCTCATGTATCTCTAATACAAACTATAGGAAGAGCAGCGAGAAATATTGACGGACGTGTAATATTATATGCTGATCACAAAACTGAATCGATTGTTAAGGCAATCAATGAAACCACAAGAAGAAGGGTAAAACAAATTAAATACAATCAAGAAAATAATATTGTGCCGCGGTCCACATCTAGAAAAATTGAAAACATTATGCCATATGGAGAAAACAAGATTAATACTAGTAAAAAACATTCCTTACCCAATCTTAGTTTGGATGAAATTAAAAGAAAAATGCTTGAACATGCCGAAAATCTAGAATTTGAGAAAGCTGCCGAGTTGAGGGATAGATTAAAAATCCTAGAAAAAAAACAATTAGGAATTAATGAATAATAACAAAGTAGCATTCATTACCGGAGCGGCGAAGAGAATTGGAAAATCTATAGCAGTTTACCTAGGAAAAAATAGATGGAATTTAGTAGTTCAATACAATAAATCTCGCAATGAAATAATAAAATTGGAGGAAGAGCTTAAAGATTTCAAAATAGATTTTTATAAGTTTAAATATAATTTTGAGAAAGATTTTAACTATGGAGATTTTTACAAAAAGATATTATCTAAATCNGGAAAGATTGACCTGTTAATTAATAATGCATCTGCATTCGATTTTGATACGATTAAGGACTCTAGCAACTCGATATTTGATAAACATGTCAATGTTAATCTAAAAGCTCCATTTTTTTTATCTAGCTACTTCGCACAAAATATAGGTAGAAGAAAAGGAATAATCATCAANATTTTAGATCAAAGAGTTAAAAATATTACTCCGTACTTTGCATCGTATACTGTTAGTAAAGTTGGGTTGTACGCTTTAACTCGCAGCATGGCATTAAATTTGGCACCAAGAATTAGAGTTAATGGAATATCACCTGGACCAACTTTAAAAAGTAAGAACCAGACAACTGAGCAATTCAAAAAACANTGTTTAAAAACTCCTTTGTCTAGACAGGTNAAACTTGATGAAATAAATAGNGCANTAGAGTATATAATAAAAAATGAATCAGTNACAGGTCAAGTTCTAACCCTTGACTCTGGACAAAGTCTGGGTTGGGCNAACAGTAAATCAAAAATTTTTGCTAAAGACTAATGATNTTTAAAGTTGTTCACATTTAGAATACAAGTGCTTTATTTAGAAAAAAATTGAAATTATTAAATTAAATTATTTAATAATTTTAAAAAAAACTAATTTTCCAAGTAAATTCAATAGTTTACAAATTTGATTAAATTTTAATCACTTTTGTCAAAGTTGCAGAAATGTTAATTTAAAACATAAAACCCAAAGTTTATTAACAAACTTATCCACAAAAATAGTGGATAGTATTTTTCTTTTAATTTTTTATAATAAAAGCAATATCTTATAGTAATAGTTTATGAAACAAAATAAGTACAATTATAATAATGGGATTAACGTTCTTCAAAAAGCAAGTCTTACATTTCCAAATGGATCTGGCGTATACAAGTTTCTTAGTGAAGGTAAAAACGTCTTGTATGTAGGTAAAGCAAAGAATCTAAAAAAAAGAATATCTTCATACTTGAATGAGTATAGACAAACAATTAAAATTAAGACTCTAATAAGTCTTTCAAATAAAATAGAGTTTATAAAAACCTTTTCTGAGGTAGATTCTTTGATCTTAGAGAATAATCTTATTAAAGAGCNTAAACCTGCATTTAACGTGAGACTTACAGACGACAAAAGCTTTCCATATATAACGATTGATAAATCAACTGACTGGCCAAGATTAAAAAAATATAGAGGAAAACAAAACAAAAACGATATCTTTTTTGGTCCCTTTTCTCACGTATACGCAGTAGACGAGGTTTTAAAGTATTTAGAAAAAGCTTTTTTAATTCGAAGCTGTTCGGATTCAACATTTAATTCAAGAAAAAGGCCATGCATATTATATCAAATTAAAAGATGCAGTGCTCCATGCGTGNGACTGGTTAAGCAAGATATTTATAAAAACCTTGTAGAAAAAGCTATTCTTTTTTTAAAAGGAAAAAACAACTTTGTAAAAAATGAACTTGTCACAAAAATGAAAATAGAGAGCCAAAAGCAGAATTTTGAGCAAGCTGCCATAATTAGAGACAGGATTAAAGCCTTAACAAAAATTTCACACGAAAAATATTCTGATTTAAATAATACAGAAAATTTTGACGTCATTTGTTGTTTAGAAAAATTTGGGTGTATATGTGTACAGATATTTTTTTTTCGCTCCGGAAGGAATCTTGGAAATAAAGAGTATTTTTTAGGTGACTCTAATTTAGATAAACTTGAAACAATTTTTTCACAATTTATTATTTTTTTCTATACATCCAATATTCCCCCTAAAATTATCTATACAAACATAAAAAATGAGGATCTCTTATTACTCAATAGTGCTATTATAAAAAAGTCTAATTCTAAAGTAGTTCTTAGAAGACCGACAAGGGGAAAAAAACTCTCNTTAATNAAAATGGTAGAACAAAATATACTGATCTCGATTGAAAATAAATTTAATAATCAGGAAAAATATAAGAGNATTCTAAAAAACCTNAAATCAAAGTTTAATTTANNGNAAATTCCAAGAAGAATTGAGATATATGATAANAGTCATTTAAANGGGACTAATCCAGTTGGNGTGATGGTAGTATTNCAAGATTATGCATTTGAAAGAAAATTATATAAAAAATTTAATATNAAAAGTTNGCAGGAAAAAGTTAACGATGATTATTTCATGATGGCTCAAGTACTAGAAAGNAGACTTACATTTTCAGAAAGTTGGAAAAAGTCACTTCCTGAATTAATAATAATTGACGGTGGTAGAGGCCATCTAAATAAAATTTTTGAAGTTTTAAAAAATAAAGAAGTAAAAAATATAGANATTCTTAGTATTGCAAAAACAGAGAAAAGAAATGCCGGGAATGAAACTATATTTACTGCTCAAGAAAAATTTAAATTACAAAAATCTGATGAATTACTTTTTTTTCTTCAAAGATTGAGGGATGAAGCACATAGATTTGCAATTGGTTCTCAGAAGATAAAAAGAAATCAGATAATGAAAAATTCTATTTTTGATAATATAAATGGAATCGGAAAAAAATTAAAAGATGATTTATTGGGTCATTTCGGTTCAATTGAAAATGTAAAATCAGCAAGTATTGATGAATTAAAAAAGGCTCCTGGTGTNGGGAAAAAAATCGCGGAGAATATTTATGAAAAATTTAATAAGAATATTTAATAAAGAGAATTTTCCCAACTTTCTTACTTGCTTAAGAATTATACTTATNCCAAGTATNATATTGTTTATAATGTCTGACAAACCAGAACACAGTTGGATTGCGTTNTATTTGTACATTTTTGCTTGTATCTCTGATTTTTTTGATGGTTATATGGCAAGAAGATTCAATCTAGAAACCAACTTTGGAAAATTTTTAGATCCAGTTGCTGATAAGATTCTTGTAGTATCAATTATTTATGTAATGGTTGTTGTTGAAGTCATAGACGGTATTCTTGTTTTTCCTGGACTTGTTATTATTTTAAGAGAATTGTTAGTATCTGGATTAAGAGATTTTTTTTCACACAAAGACGGTAACTTGATAGTAACAAAGCTATCAAAATTAAAAACCCTAATTCAGATGTCCTCATTAGGGTTTCTAATTGTCCACAAAAACTTTGAAACTCAATTCATTTTTTTATGCGGTTTTATCGGGCTTTCAGTTGCAGCGATTTTAACTATCTATACTGGATATATATATTTTAAAAATAATATTAAGTTGTTTTGATGACAAAAGTTTTTGGGATANTCGGTTGGAGTGGCAGTGGCAAAACAGATATTGTTTGCAGATTGATTGATTATTATCGAAAAAAAAATATTTGCGTTTCATCAGTAAAGCATACGCACCACAATTTTGACATTGACAAAAAAGGCAAAGATAGTTTTAAACAAATGATTTCTGGTTCTAATGAGGTTGTAATTTATAATGAAAAAAAATGGGCGATGGTAAGTGCTTTACAAAAAAAAAAAATTAAGCTAGAGGAAATATTGGACAAGTTCTCAAAAAAAACTGAAATAATACTGGTTGAAGGGCTTAAAACCAGTAAGTTTCCTAAAATTGAAGTTTACTATTCCAAAATAAAAAAACCACTTTTATTTCCTAATGACAAAAATATTAAGGCTGTTGTTTCTGATAAAATTACAAAGGATTTAGATTCATGTAAAATACCCAAATTAGAATTTTGTAACACGAAAACGATTGGTGATTTTATAATAAATTACTTTCGAAATGAGAAATAATAAATGAAAAAAAAATTATTACCTGTTCAAAAGGCACTCAACCTGATGTTACAGGATTTTAAAGAAGTTAAAGAAACTGAAAGAGTTTGTATAAGTAAATGTGAGGGGAGAGTTCTAGCTGAAAATATATTTTGCAATTTTAATATACCTGAAAATGATAATTCTGCACTGGACGGGTATGCTTTTAATTACAATTTTGTAAAAAAGAATGGATTTAAAAATCTNAAAATTGTTGGGGAATCAAAACCAGGAAAGCCTTTTTTAGGTAAATGTAGTGATGAACAGGTAGTTAGAATTTTTACTGGTGCATACATTTTAAATCTTAAAAGTCAGCANATGGATACTGTAATTATGGAAGAGGATTGCAACTTAGAAAATAACAAAATTATTTCTATGAAAAACATTCCACAAAAAGGATCAAATATAAGAAAAAAGGGAGAAGACGTAAGAAAACATAAGACTATTTTTAAAAAAAAAACGAAATTAAGAATTGTTGACGTTTGTCAACTTTCTTCAACTGGGATAAAAACAGTAAAAGTGATTAGAAAAATTAAGGTTGGAATATTTTCTACTGGAGACGAACTTCAAAATTTTTCTCAAAGAAAGAAAAAATATCTTATTTATGACTCCAATAGATTAGTCTTATCCTTAATGTTACAAAAATTAAATTGTGATGTAATTGACCTAGGCATTATAAAAGACGATGAGAGTGAGACTATGCAAAAAATTTTAGGAATAATAGATAATGTTGATTTAATAATTACCTCGGGAGGTATATCTTCAAGTTCAATAGATAAAGTTAGTAGTTTTATAAAAAAAAATGGGAAACTTAAATTTTGGAAATTAGCAATCAAACCTGGAAGGCCGATGGCTTTTGGAAATNTAAAAAACAAAACAATTATTGGATTACCTGGAAATCCAGTTGCCACGATTGTAACTTTTTTAATGTTAGTCACCACATATATAAAGNCAATTTCAGGTATTAAAAAGAAAAAATTGGTTCCTAGATATATTCCATCAAATTTTGAAATGGAAAAGAAATATGGGAGAACAGAATGGTTAAGAGGAAAAATAAATACTTCAAAAGGAAAATACTTCGTTAATAAATTTAAAACAAGTGGATCTGGAATAATCTCCTCTATATCTAATACTGAGGGTATTATTGAAATAGACGAAAAATTTACTAAAATTACAAAGGGTATGTTATTAAAATTTTACAGATATGAGGACCTTATAAATTGAAAATTTTATATTTTGCAAATTTAAGAGATGTAATTGGAAAATCAGAGGAATATTTCACAATTGAGAATGAAATGTCGATTTCAGATCTTATTACTCTTCTCAAGAAAAAAAATAAAAAATACATTACTGCATTTGATAACAAAAAAAAACTTATGTATGCTGTAAACTGTGAATATGTTAGATCATCAAAAAGGGTGTCTGATAAAGATGAAGTAGCTTTTTTTCCGCCTGTAACTGGAGGCTAATGAAAATCAAAATTCAAAAATCAGATTTTTGTCCTAGTCAAGAACTTCAATCTTTTTCAAAAAGAAACAATAGCGGTTCTGTTATTTCTTTTTTGGGCAAAGTAAGAGGTTATAGTAATAAAAAGAAGATCGTGAGTATTGATATAACTTTGTACAAAAAAATGGCCATTTTTCAACTTAGGAAAATCGTGAACAAGGTTTTTGAGAGCAAAAATGTAGATGATTACTTAATCATTCATAGATATGGTAATCTTTTACCTAATGAAAATATTGTATTCATAATTGTTGCAACAAAACATAGAAGAGAAGGTTTTTTCTTTTTGGAAAAGGTAATAAATTTTTTGAAGATTAAGGTNACTTTTTGGAAAAAGGAAAATTATGTTAAAACCTCAGAATGGGTAAAACAGAAATCATCTGATGTGGTAAAATTATAGATTTACAAATTCATTAAATTTTTTTATCAAAATCTTTGTGATTCCACCAACATCAAAATGATGTTTGTCAATCTGGCCTACAGGTGTGATTTCAACTGCTGTTCCTGTAAGGAATACTTCCTGGCATGATTCTAAAAAGTCTGGTTTAAGATGGTCTTCAATTACTTTAATACCATTGACTTTTGCAAGATCGATAACAGTTTGTCTAGTAATTCCATTCAAAAAACAATCTGGTATAGGGGTAAAAAGCTTTTCACCTTTTACAAAGAAAATATTTGCACCTGTAGCCTCTGCAATATTTCCTCTATAATCTAACATTANAGCATCATCAAACCCTTTTGATTCAGCCTCATGCTTACTCAGGGAACAAATCATATATAAACCAGCTGCTTTACTNTCAGTTGGAGCTGAATCTGGAGACGGCCTTTTCCATTTAGAGGTTGATAATCTTATTCCCTTAGATATCTGGTTATCTGAAAAATATGAAGGCCAAGTCCACGCAGCTATAGCTAAGTTAGTACTTCCTTTGGTAGCAGAAATCGCCATCATTTCACTTCCTCTCCATACAACTGGTCTTATATAACCATCAGAAATTTTTTGATGTTTAATAATTTCTTGTGTATTAAATTCTACATTTTTGAGAGAGAATGGAATATTTAAATCTAAGATTTTTGCNGATTTAAAAAGGCGCTCTATATGTTGACGTAATTTAAAAATTTTTTTGTTGTAAACTCTTAAACCTTCAAANACACAGCTTCCGTAGTGAAGGCCATGATTTAATACATGAACTTTNGCNTCGCTCCACTCAACAAATTTACCATTTATCCATATTTTTCCAGAACGATTATCAAAAGGGATTATTTGCATAATTNAAACAATAAGTTAAGATTTAGATAATATAACATTGAGAATTAGCAATAAAAATCTTTGTTCTTTTTTTTATGAAAAAAAAAATCCCTCATATTTTATGTATAGATGACGATGATCGAATTAGAGAATTGATCAGAGATTTTCTTAAAAAAAAAAAATTCAGGGTTTCNTTAGCCAAAAATTCTTTTGAAGCTTCAAAAATAACTAACTTTTTTTTATTCGATTTACTAATACTTGACATTATGATGCCAAAAGTTGATGGAATATCTTTCCTAAATGATTTTCGTCNGAAAAATAATAAGATCCCAGTGCTGATGCTTACTGCAAATAATAATTTAAAACATAAGACTAAATCATTTAATGGAGGTTGTGATGATTATCTTGTAAAACCTTTTGAACCCATTGAATTAGTTTTAAGGATACAAAAACTTNTAAATCCTAGAATAAACTATAGTGTTAATAAAAAAATAAATTTTGGTGACTGTGAATTCGATTTAACAACCAAAATATTAAAAAAAAATAAAATTGCCATTGATCTAACTAATTCTGAACTAAAACTTATCCAAATCCTCTCTGAAAATATTAATTTNGAAATTTCTAGAGAGAAAATTGCAACTGAACTATCAATAAATCCAAATTTTCGTTCTGTTGATGTAATTGTTACAAGATTGAGAAAGAAAATATATTCATATGCAGAATCCTCTTTTTTGAAGACTGTGAGAGGTAAAGGATATATGCTAATCAGTGATAAATGAATCAGAAATTAAAAAGACTTCTCCCAAGAAATATCCTCTCGAGGCTTCTTTTGATTTTTCTTGTCCCACTTGTTCTTGTACAGTGTGCAGTAATATTTTTTTTTTTATGAAAGACACTGGGATAAGATAATCAATAGGTTTAGCAACATTGCAAGTAATCAGATAAATCTTCTGGTAAGTGAATACAAAGAAAATGGTATTGAAAGCGCAAAAAAAAAGGCTTTGATGTTGAGTCTAAACATCTCTAAAGGTGAAGAGTTGCAAACGAACGTAAGAAAATCATTGTTAGAGAGAAAGATTGAAAGCTCATTAAAAAATAGAGTTGATAAAACTCTTAGAGTATATTTCGAAAANGATAGCATAAGAGTTTTTTTAGTGATGGACGAAATCATTTCTCTTAAATTTCCAAGGAAATATTTATTAAGTGAGACTCCAATAATACTTTTTTTATGGATGGTATCGTCCTCTCTCATTTTATCGCTAATAGCTTTTTTATTTTTGAGAATTCAAGTAAGAGCAATACGAAGATTAGCAAAATCAGCTGAGGAATTTGGTGAAGGAAATTTCTCAAAAAAGTTTAAACCTGAAGGTGCTTCAGAAATCAGAATGGCAGGNTCGGCATTTTTAAAAATGAGACAAAGAATTAGAAACTATATTAATCAAAGAACAGCNTTTTTGGCTGGAATTTCTCATGATTTAGGAACACTTATAACAAGAATTAAGCTTCAACTAGAACTTATGAAAAATACAAAAGAAATCAAATCAATTAAAAATGACATAAATACAATGCAAGTTTTTCTTGATGAATATCTCAATTATTCTAAACAAAATCGTAATGAAAAAACTTCAATGGTAAATATTAATGAACTTATAAATAATGTGATAAATACATCTAAAGAAATAAAAGCTAAAATTAAAATCAGTTGTAAACCTAATTTAATAATTAAAGTATACAAAAATTCTTTATTTAGAATAATATTTAATTTACTAGAAAATGCATCAAAATATGGAAATAAAATTTTTGTTCAAGTAAAATTCTCAAAAACTTTACTTCGAATTGACATACATGACGATGGGCCTGGAGTACCAGAACAATATAAAAAAAAAATCTTTCGTCCATTTTTTAAAATAGATACTTCAAGAAATCTTAATCAATCGGGATCAGGCCTAGGATTAAGTATAGCTGACGAATTAGCTAATAAAATGAATGCCAGTATTAATGTTTTTAAATCTAAGAAATATAAAGGTTCTTGTTTCTCTGTAAAATTAAAAACTTGAAATTTTTGTTAAAATAAACTCTGAGATAAATCTTTAGAACGTTTTTCTGCTTTGATGATCGCCTTATTAAATATCGTAGATAATTCATTCTTTTCGAAGATTTCAATAGCTTTCTCAGTTGTACCATTTGGACTTGTAACTTTNNGGATAAGTTTTGGAAAATTACTTCCATTTTTTTTAATGAATTTCATTGTACCGTTAAGAAGGCTCAATACTAATTCAGTTGATTTATTTATACTAATATTATGTTGTTTTGAAATATTTACTAAGATGTTTAAAAAATAAAAAAAGTAAGCAGGTCCCCCTCCATATAAAGCTGTAAAAAANTCAATTTTCTTTTCTTCCTTTAACCAAATTAAAGGACCGAAAAANGAAAAATCAGTTATAATTTTTTCTTTTAAATTTCTACTTCTACTGTTTGTTATAATAGCTGTCGCACTTTCTTGGACTTCAATAAATATATTTGGCATAATTCGAACTATATTTGTAACATTAAGTATTTTTTTTATATTATTTAGTGTCAGGCCAGCAACAAAAGATAGTATTATGCTAGCATTATCAATATTTTTTCTAAGATTTTTCAATAAGCTAATTGAATCTNCTGGCTTTATGCAAAGCAGTATATAATCAATTTTAAACTTTTTAATTTCCGATAATTCATTAATCAAAAATACTTTTTTATTTTTTCGCAATAAAGCACGAGTCGTGTTATTTTTCTCTAAAACAATTATGTTAATTTTTTTTTTTATTAAAGAATTNAGAATTATCTTACCAAGATTTCCACATCCAATAATTAAGACACCATTCATGCCTCACCGTAAGTATCAACTAAAGAAGCGTCAAGAGCATAAACAGGATCTTGTTTTTTATTCATAAACACATAAAAAGTAGGAAAAAACTTGTCACTTTCTTTTATGACTACATCGATATAGTCTTCGATTTGCTCAGGTGAAAAAAATNTAAAACCCTTTGTTGATATTTTATAATTAAAAAAAATACTTTTAGATTTTTCACAATAATCAAAATATCCCAAAGAAACTTTTTTATTTATAAAAGAAAGAAGTGTGAAAATATTTTTATTTATTTTTTTTTTTTTGAGGNATTTCTAAACAATTACTTATAAAAAGAATTTCAGAAAATGCATTCCAACTGAAATTCACATTATAATCTACCCACAGTCCTTTAAATTTAATAGACAAATCATTTGGAGTGTCTCTAAGAAAATTAAGATCATATCTATAAATAATATCCTCGATACAATCTATTGGATTTATCCTGTCANTAATTTTTTTTTCTCTGTAATAATTCATGNTTCAATATTAATATATAAATATGAATTATACAACAACTTATAGTGCTAAATCTCATTTAATANACTATATGTAGTAACAATGCTTAAGGATTATTTAACAGTTGCTCTTCTNATTTTGTATTTTTTATTATTTAGTTTTTGGATAATNTGGTTTTACAAATCAATTACAAAGAGCGAAAATAAAANTAAGATTTATTTTATGAATATTTCAGGGTTTGTTGTGGTAACATATTTAATTAGCTTCCTTATTCTTAATATACTTTCATAGTGCTAAATTGAAAAGGAAAAGATGATTATAATTACTGGTGGGGCAGGCTTTATTGGTTCAAATTTAATAAATGAACTTTCTAAGACTTATAAAATTAAAATAGTCTCTGTAGATCATAATAATGCTAAAAATAAAAATTACTTTGAAAACTCTGATGTAATTAAGATTAAACCTCTGGAACTGAATTTTTTTCTTAGTAAATTCAAAAAAGAAATTAAAATCATTGTTCATCTTGGTGCCATAACTTCGACAACAGAGAATGATGTTCAAATAATCATTGAAAATAATTTAAGTCTTTCAATTTTCCTTTGGAGATGGTCACTAAAAAATAAAAAAAGATTTATATATGCGTCGTCGGCAGCAACTTATGGAGATGGTAAATCTGGATTCAATGATATTGATTCAATTGAACATCTATCTAAACTCTTCCCTTTAAATCTGTATGGTTGGTCAAAGCACACATTTGATAAATTTATTATTAAAAAAAAAAAAATGGGTGAGGAACCAATTCAATGCGTAGGATTAAAATTTTTTAACGTCTATGGTCCTAACGAATTTCATAAAGGTGAGATGAGAAGTTTGATTTTAAAGATATTTGAAAAACTTAAGAAAAAAAAGAAAGTTTTTCTTTTTAAATCACACAACACACTTTTTAAAGACGGTGAGCAACTAAGAGATTTTATTTACGTAAAAGATGTTATACAAATCATTAATTGGTTTATTGACAATCCAAAAGTTAACGGAATTTTCAATGTTGGGACAGGAAATCCAAGGACCTTTAAAGATTTGGCAAATAACGTTTTTCTAAATTGTAATATAAGAGAAAATATTAAATATATCCCAACACCAGAAACAATTAGAGAACAGTATCAATATTTCACAAAAGCTGAAACAAATAAACTTAAAAAAACTGGTTATAAAAAAAAGTTTACCTCTTTGGAAGAAGGTATAAAAGATTATATTAGAAATTATTTGTCAAAATGATATTCGAACATAACCTAACTCCAGTGGCATTAAATTTTTTTGGAATAAACATATATTGGTACTCTTTGTCTTACCTATTTGGTTTTATTTTTTTCATACACTATTCCAAATATTTGATAAAAAAAAAATTTTTCCATTTAGAACTTAGACTAATTGACAATTTCCTAGGTCATGCAATCCTTGGTGTAATTTTAGGAGGAAGACTAGGGTATGTGTTTTTTTATAATTTTGATTTTTACTTACAAAACCCTTTTGAAATAGTAAAGATTTGGAAAGGAGGAATGTCTTTTCATGGAGGTTTATTAGGCGTATTAATTTCGATGATTATTTTTTCAAAAAATACTAAATTTTTTTTTGAATTATCAAATATTGTTTCGTGTTCAGCACCATTTGGAATTTTTTTAGGAAGAATTGCAAATTTTATTAATGCAGAACTAATTGGACGTCCTACTTC
>PARR01000031.1 GCA_002711625.1 Rickettsiales bacterium
CCTCGCAGCACAAGAACCTGATTCATTCAAAGAAATAGTATCTAAGATTAAAGCCGATTAAACTTATTAGGAATGCATGATTATAATAATCTTTTTCAAGCAGCCATAGTTGATCTTGATAATGCAAATAACCTGGAATTAATAGAAAAAACTCGTATAAAATATTTTGGGAAAAATGGACTTATTAACTCCCAGCTAAAACTTTTGGGTAAATCTTCACCGGAAGAAAGAAGAGAAATAGGAAAAAGATTAAACCAGTTTAAATCAGAGTTTTTAGATAAATTAAGTAAGAAAAAAGCAATTATTGAAGAACAAATTATTGATCTTAAATTAGAAAAAGAGATGATTGACATTTCTCTTCCAAGTAGAGAATATCGATACCAGGAAACAAAAATACACCCAATATCTTTCACAATTAATGAAATTAGTAGAATACTTTCCAATATGGGTCTAAGTAGGGAGGACGGACCAGATATTGAAAATGATTTCTACAATTTTACCGCTCTTAATATACCTGAAAATCATCCCGCAAGACAGATGCATGACACTTTTTATTTAGACTGTGATGAACAAATAAGAGTTCTTAGAACTCATACTTCACCAGTCCAAATAAGATGTATGCAAAAAAAAATAACACCCATAAGAATTTTTTCACCGGGTAGAACCTATAGATGTGATTCTGATATTACACATACACCCATGTTTCATCAAGTTGAAGGCCTTGTTATAGATAAACACGTAAGTTTCAGCAATTTAAAATGGTTTGTTGAGGAATTTTGTAAAGAGTTTTTTGAAAAGTACGACTTAAAACTCCGTTTTAGACCATCTTATTTTCCGTTCACCGAACCTTCTGCTGAAGTAGATATAAATTGTCAAATTGAATCGGGGAAAATTCACTTAGGGGTTGGTGAAGAATGGATGGAAATTTTGGGTTGTGGAATGGTGCATCCAAATGTATTTAAAAAATCTGATTTAGAAAACCGGAATGAGATTTCTGGTTTCGCTTTTGGAATGGGGGTTGAACGACTTGCAATGCTAAAATACGGTATGCCAGACCTCAGACATTTTTTTGAAAATAATTTAAAATGGCTTAATAATTATGGGTTTTCATTCCTTGACTAGAAATGAGTATAATAAATGATATTTACATTAAAATGGTTGAAAGAATATCTTACTTTTGAAAACTCCGTTGAAGAGCTTTGCCAAAGACTTACAAGTTTGGGTTTAGAAGTTGAAAGAACTAATAATCCAAAAAAAGATTTAAAGGGTCTAAAAATAGTGAAAATTGAAAGCGTTAGAAGGCATCCAAATGCAGATAAACTTATGATTTGCAATGTATTCGATGGAAAGGATAATTTAGAAATAGTTTGTGGTGCAAATAATGCTCGGAAGGATCTTTATACTGTTTTGGCTCCTGTTGGAAGCATTTTAAAAAAAAATACAAAAAACGAATTTAAAATAAAAAAAAGTAAAATAAGGGGTATTGAATCCAATGGAATGTTGTGCTCAGCTGAGGAATTGAGTCTTAAAGAAAGCTCCGAAGGTATTATTGAAATACAAGATTCGCTTCCAGTAGGAGAAAATTACTCAGATTTTGTTAACGAGGAATATGTATCAATTGAAATTGCAATAACGCCTAATAGAGTTGATTGTGCCAGCATTTATGGCATTGCTAGGGACCTGTCTGCTTCAGGCTTTGGAACATTAAAAAAACTTGACACTATAAAGTGTAAACATTCTTTTGAATCTCCCATAACAATTATAAATAATTTAAATGAGACTGATTGTCCACAGTTTTGCTTAAGACTTATAAGAGATGTAAAAAATATTAGGTCACAAGAAAATTTATCAACAAGGTTAAAGAATTGTGGGATAAAAATAATTTCCTCACTTGTTGACATAACAAACTATATTAATCACGAACATTGCAGGCCACTTCACGTATTTGATTTTGATAAAATTCATGGAAATCAAATAATAATTAGACATTCAAAAAAGGGTGAAAAATTTTTAGGCTTAGATGATATTGAATATTCCCTTGAAGATGGAATGATAGTAATTTGTGATGAAAAAAAAATAATTAGCTTAGCTGGAGTTTTAGGTGGTAAAAATACAGCCTGTGATTCCAATACCAAAAATGTACTTGTTGAATCAGCATTTTTTGCTTCCGACAAAATAGCATTAGCAGGAAGAAAATTAAATATTTTAAGCGATGCGAGATATAGATTTGAAAGGGGTATTGATCCTAATTCAACACTTTATGGTATAGAGCTGGCAACAAAAAAAATATTGGAAGTCTGTGGAGGAAATTCAGGCTCAATAATTTTTAACGGTGTTAATAATTACAAAACTGATACAATTCAAATTCAAAAAAATTTCTTTCAACAAGTTTTAGGGTATCAAATAGATCTCAAATTTATTTCTGAATCACTTTCCAGACTTGGATGCTCTGTATCCCTGAAAGATGATATTTTTTTTGTAACTCCTCCCTCATGGAGGTCAGATCTCAAAATCAAAGAAGATTTTGTTGAAGAAATTGCAAGAATTTTTGGTTATGAAAAAATACCCGGTAAAAAATTAGTTTTTTCAACTCCAAATGAAAAAAACCAGAGATTCAACATATTTGGTGTCAGTAATAAAATAAGAAAGCTTCTTGTAAGTAGAAATATGGCGGAAGTAATTACATGGTCTTTCTACAGTGAACAAAACGAAAATCTTCTTACAAAAGGTAATTTTAATATAAAAATTAAAAATCCAATAAGTTCTGACCTTGGTTGTCTAAGATCAAACTTGATTCCAAATCTACTTAGTATCATAAAAAATAATAATAACAAAAATATAAAGGATGTTTCGATGTTTGAAATTGGACCTATTTTTTTTGGTTATGAACCAGGCCAACAAATAGAAACAATATGTGGAATTAGGTCGGGAAAAGCATATAATAAAAACTGGTTAGAAAAAAATAGAGATTTTGATATATTTGATGTAAAAGCTGATTTGTTTTCTATATTAAAAATGCTTGGAATTAATGAGGGAAGTTTCAAACAAATTAGAGATTCAAAGGTATTCTATCACCCTGGAAAAAGTGGTGCCATTTGTGTTAAAGAAAAAATATTAGCTTATTTTGCTGAGATACACCCAAATATATTAAAAGAGTTTGAGATAAATAGTTCTGTTGCAGCTTTTGAAATAAATATTAATTTTTTAATGGACATACTTAAAGAAAAGAAAATATCAAAAAGTAAATTTCTAGATTCGTCATTTCAATCATCAATAAGAGATTTCTCTTTTGAAATTGAAAAAAATATACTTTCTAGTGATATAGTTTCATTAATAAAAAAAATAGATAAACAATTAATTAAAGAGGTTTTTATATTTGATAATTATGTTGGAAAGGATTCGAATGATACTATTCGTTCGATATCTGTAGAGGTAAAAATTCAATCAGATACAGAAACTTTAAGTGAAACCTTAATACAAAATNTATCAAATAATATTGTAAAAAGTGTTGTAGAGAAATTTGAAGCTAAACAAAGATAACATGAAGAACATAAGAAACTTCTCAATTATTGCGCATATTGACCATGGAAAATCAACGTTAGCAGACCGGATTATCCAAATCTGTGGTGGATTGTCAGAAAGAGAAATGAAAGACCAGGTTCTTGATTCAATGGAAATTGAGAGAGAGCGTGGCATTACAATAAAAGCTCAAACTGTATTTCTCTCATATAAATTTGACAATAGTCTGTTCAACCTCAACCTAATGGATACACCTGGCCATGTGGATTTTTCATATGAAGTTAGTAGATCACTNGCATCNTGTGANGGTTCACTACTTGTAGTTGACTCATCCCAAGGTGTTGAGGCNCAAACTCTTGCNAATGTTTATCAGGCAATNGACAATAATCACGAAATAATTNCTGTTTTGAATAAAATTGACTTGCCATCCTCTGACCCAGAAAAAATAAAAAAACAAATTGAAGATGTAATTGGAATAGATGCTCAAGATTCANTTCTTGTTTCTGCTAAAACTGGCGAGGGTATTGATAAACTTATAAAGACAATTATTCAAAAGCTACCACATCCNAGAGCATTNCAGGAAACTAAACTGGTTGGAATGTTAGTTGACAGTTGGTACGACACATATCTTGGTGTAATAATTCTCGTAAGAATCTATTCTGGAAAATTACGAAATAANATGAAAATAAGAATGATGGGTANTAATGCAGTATACCAGGTCGAGAGTTGTGGATTTTTTACTCCCAAAATTAAATATTCAGATGAATTAAACCCAGGGCAAATTGGATTTTTTACTGCAGGAATAAAGCACGTTAGTGATTGTAAAGTAGGAGATACAATTACCGAAGATTCAAAACCGGTTGAAGAAGCATTGCCTGGTTTTAAACCAAGTACACCAGTTGTATTCTGCGGTCTTTATCCAGTTAATGCTGATGATTATAACTTATTAAAGGAAAGTATATCTAAATTAAATTTAAATGATGCGAGTTTTTCCTCAGAAACAGAAACATCAGCAGCCTTGGGATTAGGGTTTCGTTGTGGGTTTCTTGGATTATTACATTTAGAGATAATACAAGAGAGATTAACCCGCGAATTTAATATAAACCTTATCACCACATCACCCTCTGTAGTTTATAAGGTAAAGATGACAAATCAAACCGAAATTGAAATTCATAACCCATCACAATTACCTGATGTAACTAAAATTGAGATGATATCTGAACCTATCATAAATGCTACCATTTTTGTTCCTGACCAGTATTTAGGTTCAGTAATAAAACTTTGTACAGAACGAAGGGGAAATCAGATAAATCTTACTTATGCTGGAAATAGGGCAATGTTGATCTATGAACTGCCTCTCGCAGAAGTTGTTTTTGATTTTTATGATAAATTAAAATCAATTTCGAGTGGATATGCTAGTTTTGANTATGAATTCAAACGATATCAGCAGAGCAAGTTAGTAAAAGTTCAAATCTTAGTTAATACTGAACCAGTTGATGCTTTATCATTTATATGTCATGAATCAAAAGCTACTTTGAGAGGTAAAGGTTATTGTGAAAAACTAAAGCATTTAATTCCTAGACAACAATTTAAGATTCCTTTGCAGGCAACAATTGGGGGGAAAATAATTGCGCGAGAAACAATTGGGAGCTACAGGAAAGATGTAACAGCAAAACTTTATGGCGGCGATGTAACCAGAAAAAATAAGTTATTAGATAAACAAAAAAAAGGGAAAAAAAGGATGCGTCAATTTGGCAAAGTTGAAATACCACAATCAGCNTTTATTAANGTTTTAAAGAGTTCTGAAAATTAGTCCNCNGGGAGAGGTGGCCGAGTGGCTGAAGGCGCACGCTTGGAAAGCGTGTAAAGAGGAAACTCTTTCGTGGGTTCGAATCCCACTCTCTCCGCCAATGTTTTTTAAAATCCTATTTACTTAATTATAAAATACAAAAATTATTATTTATTAGTAGAAAAAAAGTGAATTTTCTTTTATATGTACATTCACCATTTGTGCAAATAGACTTTTTATAAAAAAATTTGAAAAACGCTAGTTCATATCGCTATAGAAAATTGACATCGTGTAAATGTTTGAAAATAAGGCAAGCCTCTAGGTTGGTAACACAATTTTACGACAAAAAATTAAAACCTTCAGGGGTGAGAATAACGCAATTTTCTATATTAGTACATTTAGCGTCGTTTGGTTCACAAACGATATCAAAATTATCATCAGAATTAAAAATTGACAGAACAACGTTATCCAGAAGTTTAGATGTTCTTCTGGATAAGAAGTTTATCGTAAATGAATCTTATTCAGATAAAAGGTTCAAAAAAATAAGTTTAACACAAAATGGGTTTAAAGTTTTAGATACCATCACTCCGTTATGGTTAGATGCAGAACAAGGTGTTCACAAATATGTTAAAATTAACGATCTTAAAATTTTTTAATACCTATATTCTTCGTTTTTAAACGGTCCTTTAGTTGGAACGTTTATATATTCACCTTGTTTCTGAGTGAGTTCTGTTAATTCAGCCCCAACTTTATCTAAATGTATTTTAGCAACTTTCTCATCGAGTTTTTTTGGTAAAACATAAACTTTCTTTTCATAATTTTTTGAATTATTCCATAACTCAATTTGGGCTAGTACTTGATTACAGAAAGACGCTGACATAACAAAACTTGGATGTCCTGTGGCACAACCCAGATTAACTAATCTTCCCTCAGCTAAAACAATAATTTTTTTTCCATCTGGGAACTCAATTTCATCAACTTGAGGTTTTATATTAGTCCATTTATAATTTCTTAAAGATTCAATTTGTATTTCAGAGTCAAAATGTCCAATATTGCATACAATACACCTATCTCTCATTTCCCTCATATGATCAATTGTTATCACATCAACGTTTCCAGTTGCAGTTACAAATATATCTGCCCTTTTAACAGATTTCTCCATTGTAGAAACTTCATATCCGTCCATTGCAGCCTGAAGCGCACAAATCGGGTCAATTTCAGTTACTATAACCCTGCAACCAGCATTCCTTAAACTCTCTGCGGAACCTTTGCCAACATCTCCATATCCAGCTACTAAAGCAACCTTGCCAGCCATCATTACGTCAGTGGCTCTTCTTATTCCATCAACAAGACTCTCCCTACACCCGTATTTATTGTCAAATTTAGATTTGGTTACAGAGTCATTTACATTTATGGCAGGCACCATAAGGGTGCCTTCTTTTTCCATTTCAATTAATCTTAGAACACCGGTGGTTGTTTCTTCTGACAAACCTAAAATGTCATTCAAATATTCCGGATATTTTTCATGAAGAATTTTTGTCAGGTCTCCTCCATCATCAAGAATCAAATTTGGTTTCCAACCATCTGGTCCGTTGATTGTTTGTTCAATACACCACCAAAACTCATCTTCAGTTTCACCTTTCCATGCAAAAACCGGAATATCCTTTTTTGCCATAGCAGCGGCAGCCTGATCCTGAGTTGAATAAATATTACATGAACTCCATCTCACAGAAGCTCCTAAACTGATTAATGTTTCTATAAGAACGGCTGTTTGAATCGTCATGTGAAGACAACCGGCTATTTTTGCACCCTTAAGGGGTTTTTTAAACTCAAATTCGTCTCTTAAACTCATTAACCCAGGCATCTCGGTTTCTGCAATATTAATTTCTTTTCTACCCCACTCCCACAGTGATAAATCTTTTACTTTNTAATCTGACACAAGTTCTCCCATTTTAAATTGTAATTAGCATTTTTTTTATATGCTGGTTAAAGTCTTTTAGTTTCTTTTTGATTAACATATTATTTGAATCATTTAAAATATCTTCTGAAATTTTTTTGGCCTGACTCTCAGTAATTAGACTCAAAAACTGTTTTACTTTAAGTATTCTTGAACTACTCATTGAAAGTGTTTTAATACCCATACCCACTAAAAGAGCTGTAAAAATAGTATCACCAGCCATTTCTCCACAGAGGCAAATGGGTATTTTTGATTTTTTTGCTGATTCACACGTTAATTTAATTAACCGTAAAACCGACAAATGAGCTGGATCATATATTTTTGCAACCTCTTCATCACCCCTGTCGATTGCAAGTGTGTACATTGTGAGGTCATTGGAACCAATGGCAAAAAAATCACTTTTTTTTGCTAACTGTTCAGAAATTAGAGCTGCAGCTGGGGTTTCTATTAATATCCCTACTTCAGGAATTTTTTTTGGTATTTTAATTCCCCTATTTANTAATTCAGATTTAACTTCTTCAATTAGAACTTTTGATTCATCAATCTCATTGATGTTAGATACCATTGGAAGCATAATCCTAATTTTTCCATAATTGCTCGCTCGTAAAATTGCTGAAATTTGTTTTTTNAAAATCTTAGGAAAAGCAAGCGCNAACCTAATTGCCCGCAAGCCAAGTGCTGGATTTGGAGATTTTGATAATATTTTTTCAATCGATGGTACCTGTTTATCGTTACCAATATCGAGTGTTCTTATGGTTAAAGTTTTTCCTTTAAGATAATTAAGAGATTTTTTAATAAGTTGAAATTGCTGTTCTTCTGAAGGTAAAGTCTTTTTATTCATAAAAAGATATTCACTTCTAAAAAGACCTATTCCATCAATTCCTTTTTTTACTGAATCTTTTACTTCTTCAGGATTGTCAACATTAGCTTCTATCATAATTCNAATTTTATCCTTTGTCATTGGTGTGATTTTTCTAAATAAATTTAATTTCTTATTTAAATTTTTTTGTTCTTCTATCTTATTTTTATAATTTTCTAAAGTAACATTTGAAGGATTTTGAATTATTAATCCCTCTTCACCATCAATGATAATTGTTTCTCCATTTTTTAATTTCTTAAGTAAGTTTTTTATTCCTACAACAGTTGGAATAGAAAGAGACCTAGCAACTATTGCGAAATGGCCTTCNGGTCCACCATACAAACTNACCAAACCTGAAATATAATCTCTATTATNNACTAANAAGTCNGCAGGACTAAATTCAGAAGAAACNAAGATTTTTGCACCTTTTTCTTTAATTGTCNTTTTTTTTTTTTGAAGATTCTCCAANATTCTTCCACATACGTGCCTAACGTCNTCAAATCTATCTCTTAAATAATTATCGCTAATTTTTTTAAATTGAATCGAATGCTTATTTAATTCTTCGTTTATTGCAAACTCTGCATTAATTAATTCTTTACTAATTCTNNTTTTTGTATCTTTAATAAGAGANGAGGANGTTAAGATTGAAACATTCGCTTCNAACATAAACCTCATTTCTTCGTGAATTTGTTTTTTTGTACCTTTAATTTTTTTTATGATTTTTTTTAAATCTAATATTGATTTATTAACTGCCAAATCAAATCTTAAAATTTCTTTTTTTACTTCAGACAAAGCTATGTTATATTTGGAATGACTATACGTTGAAGAATGTTTTATCTCAATTGGGGCAATGGCAAAACCATGAGAAACTCCTATACCTTTATGCCTCATTTCTTTATTGACGTTCTCAGGTAATGGCTTTTCTTCACCAAAGTTATTTTTTATAAGATTAATAAGTTTAATTAAGTCAATATCGGCGTTTTTTCCTATACATTGGATTGAAATCTCAGTACCTTTAGAGGCTGCCAATGTCATAAGACCAAGAATTGAACAACCATTTACTGAAGTTTTACCTTTTTTAACAACAAAACTTGATGAACATTTTGAGGTTAAATTTACAAATTTTGCTGCCGCCCTAGCATGTAAGCCTAACTTGTTTGTTATTAAAATTTTTTTCTCAACCTTTTTCAAACTCATTTTTTGCTTTCTCCAAAAAAAGCTGATGCAACATTTATATACTTTCTTCCAGATTCTTGTGAAATTTTAACAAGCTCTTTCAATTCACAATCTTTTCTCAATGATGCCATCTTGATAAGTAATGGTAAATTTACACCTGCTATAACCTCTATGTATTTATCCTCCATCAGAGATATAGCTAGGTTAGAAGGTGTGCCGCCAAACATATCTGTGAGTATTACAACACCTTTTCCAGAATTTACTCTTTTGGTAGCATTTAAAATTTCTTTTCTCCGTTTCTCAACATTATCACCGGGGAAAATTGATATTGCTTCGATATTTTCTTGTTTTCCAACAATATGTTCAAGTGCTACAAGTAGCTCTTTCGAAATTCTTTCATGACTTACAATTACTATACCAATCATTTTTTTAAATCTCGGTGCTCTATTGAAACATCAAATTGTTTTTGTGTATTCAAGAATTTATAAAAATATTCTGAAGAAACAACAGATCGATGAATGCCTCCAGTACACCCAAAGGCAATTGTAACAAAAGCTTTTCCTTCGTTACTAAAACCTAATAATAGCTTTAAAATTGATATTTCTAAATTTTTTGAAAATAATTTAAATAATTTTTGTTTTTTTACAAAGTTAATCACTTTTTTGTTTTTTCCATTTAGATATTTGAGATTTTTATCATAAAACGGATTTTTTATAAACCTCATATCGAAAACGAAATCTGCCTCTCTTGGGAGTCCATATTTAAACCCAAAAGAAATAATTCTTATTCTAACATTAAGTTTTGTATTGATGTTAAAATATCTTTCGATTTTTTGTTTTAGTAGAGCCAAAGACAAACTCGATGTATTGATATAGTAATCGGATATTTTTTTTAATGGCTCTAACCGTGTCCTTTCCTCTTGTATTATGTGTTGCATTGGTAAGTCAAGTTTGAGAGGATGTGGTCGTCTGCTTTCTTTAAATCTATTTAATATAATGTCATCCTCACAATCTAAAAACAAAGTGTTCAATTCGAGTTTGTCTTTTCTTGATTTTATTAAAGAACAAATTTTTTTAGAATCAAAATCTCGACTTCGAACATCAACTCCTAGAGCAAGATTTTTGTTAATCTTTGTTTCAAGAATTTTGGAAAGTAAAAAAAAAGGTAAATTATCTACAGCTTCAAAACCTAAATCCTCTAAATTTTTTAATGCAGAGGATCTTCCAGCACCAGACAAACCAGTAATAATAATTATTTTATTATATGATTTTTTTAAATTCATTTAATTTGACTTTTATTTTTATTACCGCCGAAGGATGATTTCCATGTAGACCAAATATGGGAACTTTTATACCTTTTATTGTTTTAAATCTTTCATTTGGCATTCTTTCAAGATTATTCATGTTCAGAATAACTATCGACAATAATCTAACATTTTCAACATAAGGCACATTTATTATACCAATCTCTCTGACTTCAAGGAGCCCTCTCGTTTTTTTGGGAGCAAATAGTTTTAATTCGTTGCCTATTTTTTTGCATATGGTGATATCATCGGATATCAAGGTTGCACCACTATCTATTAAACGCAAAGCTAAATCAGATTTACCAATCCCAGAGGGTCCTGCTATCATCAAACCAGCATCTTCTAAAACAACTGAAGTCGCATGGTATTCAATAACATTCATACTTTAATTAATATATTTTTCTTTTAATGCACTATCTACTACAAATACTTCAGCTTGCAAAATAGTGTCTTTATTTACCTGAAATGAAATGAAAAATTTATCTCCCTCATCTAATTTTTTTTTAAGTCCAAATAACATAATGTGTTTACCCCCTGGTTGTAAAAAAATTTGTTCTCTTGGACCGATTTTTAATTTTTCAATTAATTTCATCTTAACTATATCGTTATCGATTTGAATATCGTGGATTTCTGCTTTGTCTGCAATATCAGTATTCACAGATTGGATTTCATAATTTTTATCAGAATTATTAAAAAATGAAATATAAACTGCCGTGGCTGACTGCTGACCGGAAGTTTCAAAAGAATAACCTCCATGGGCAACTAAATTCTTTGGCTGAGAGCTTGCATGTTTATTTAAACCGATTATATAAATTGATATAAAAAGAATTATAAATAAATGACGAATCATAATTTTACTCCAGTTACAGCTCATTATAACAATGGATATTAATTTTGCATCAAGACAATTAATAAGGTCTTGTATCAGAGGACATCTTTCAACAGAATTTGATCCTAATAACTTCAGTATAAAGAACCTGACATCAAATAAAGTATTCCCATACTCTTCGTTTTCTTTAATGGCATATGACTATGACCTATCACCAATTCTTCTTTTATCTGACCTGTCAGAGCACACCAGAAATCTTAAATTTAAAAAATTATGTTCTTTAATGTTATGTGAAGAACAAAAAATGTACTCTTTTTTTCCAAAATTCAAATATAAGTCAGGTCTTGGTTTTGAATATGAGGATCCAATGTCACGCCCCAGAATTACTCTAATTGGTGAGTTGAAAGTTACAAAAAATGATGTTCACAAAAGAAGGTTCTTGACGAGGCACCCAAATTCTCGATTCTACTCAAACTTTTCAGATATGAATTTTTATAAAATGGATATTAAAAGTGCTCATCTTATTGGTGGATTTGCTCATGTTAAATGGTTTAAAAAAAAAGAAATCATTTGTCCGAACTATCTTAATTTTGAGGATTCAGAAGTTAGCATAATTAAACACATGAATCTGGAACACCAAGAATCTATAGCTTTATATCTTGAAAAACTTACACCAAATTTTTCCGGTTCATCTAAAGGTTGGAAAATCATTGGCATCGATCCTGACGGTTTTGATTTAAGAAAAAGAGATAAACTTATTAGATTTTATTTTGAAAAATCAATTAATGACGCAAAAAAATTGCGTGGAATATTTGTGCATTTGCACAAACTGTCATTGAAATCTTAATGGGCATCGTCCCAATTCTCTCCAATTCCAAATTCAGCTTTTAAAGGAACGTCTGTTTTAATGTAGGGTTCATGACATGTTGTCATTATTTTAGGAATTTCATTTTTTATTATATCAACTTCACAATTCGGAACTTCAAAAATGAGCTCATCATGAACTTGCAACAAAATTTTTGATTTGAGTTTATTTTCTTTTACAAAATTTAAAACCTTTGGCATTGCTAGTTTTATTAAATCTGCTGACCCACCTTGAATGGGTGCATTTATTGCAGATCTCTCAGCAAAATTTCTCCTCAGAGCTAACTTATCATTAATAAAAGGAATAAATATTCGCCGTCCAAATGGGGTGCTAACGAACCCATTAATTTTACAGTTTTGAATAGTGCTTTCCATGTAATCTTTAATACCTGGATACCTTTTAAAATAATTAACAATAAATTCTTTAGCTTCAGAGTTTGAAATATCCAATTGAACTGCAAGACCATAAGGTGATATTCCATAAATAATACCAAAATTTATGATCTTAGCTCTCCTTCTTAATTCTGTTGAAACTTCTTCTTCAGTTACCTGAAAGACCTCTTTAGCTGTTACTGTATGAATGTCTTCTTCCTTAACGAATGCATTTATCAATGCGTCAATTTTTGCTACATGTGCAAGAATTCTTAACTCTATCTGAGAATAGTCAATCGAGACTATTTTTGAGTCATTATCTGATATAAATGCCTTTCTTATTTGTCTTCCAGCATTAGACTTGATAGGAATATTTTGAAGATTAGGATCATTTGAAGAAAGCCGTCCTGTTAAAGTACTAGCCATACCAAATGAAGTATGGATTCTTCCAGTCTTGTTACTCTGTCTAGCTAAAAGACCTTCACAGTATGTATTCTTCAATTTTGAGAATTGTCTCCATTCAAGGATTTTTTCCGCAATCAAGAATTTTTCAGATTTTAATTTTTCTAATATCTTAACATCGGTTTGGTAGTTTCCACTTTTTCCTTTTTTTGAATGAGGCAAATTTAATTTTGAAAAAAGAACTTCACCCAATTGCTTAGGAGAACCAACATTAAATTTTTCACCTGCTTCTTTATGAATTTCATTTTCTAAAACCTTCATTTGACCTGAAAACTTTTGAGATAATTTTAACAGCTCTATGTTATCAATTCTGCAACCATTAAATTCCATTTCACATATAGTTTTAATTAATGGTCTCTCAAAATAGAAATAAAAATCATAAAGTTTATTTTCTATTAATTTAATTCTTAATATTTCCCATAATCTAAATGTCAAATCTGCATCTTCGGCCGCGTAGGTTAGAGCAGAATCGATATCAACTTGGTCGAAAGTTAGTTTTTTTTTATTTACTGTTGTGATGTCTTCAAACTTAAGTGGCTCATGTAATAAAAAATCTTTTGAAAGTTCATTCAAACTATGGCCCCTTTCACCTGTTCTTAGTACATAAGACATAAGCATTGTGTCATCAAAGTTATTAACCTCTAAACCTATTTTTTTTAAAATTAAAATATCAAATTTAATATTCTGTCCTATTTTTAGAATTGTGCTATCCTTTAAAATAGGTTCCATAATCAAAACGAAATCTTTGATATTAATTTGATTGCCCTGACTGTGACTAATGGGGATATAACAAGACTTACTATCCTCAAATGACATTGAAAATCCAACAATACTTGAATCTATTACATGTAATGAATTTGTTTCACAATCAATAGAAAACGAACCCTTTTCCCTGGCAATTTTCACCCAATTAGACAAATTATCTTTGTCACTAATGAGAACATAGTTATCTCTGTCAATTTTTTTTCTTAAAGGTATGTAGAGTCCATTTTTTTTCTTTTCATTTACATCATCCGACTTAATTATAGATTTTAAACCATACCTGGAAATAACAGTTGTTTTGATTCTGTTAAATTCCATAGATTCACAAAATTTAATCAGCTTTTCTACATTAAGTGGTTGAAATTTTAATTCATCTATTGACTTGGGTAAATTTATATCTTCTCTCAAAGTTACTAATTTTTTTGAAATTATTGCCATTTCCCTATTCTGAATTATAGAATCTCGCCTTTTTTCTTGTTTGATTTTTTCTGCATTTTCCAACAATTTTTCTAAGGATTGATATTCATTTATTAATTGCGCAGCTATTTTTGGTCCTATACCAGGAATTCCAGGGACATTGTCAGACGAGTCTCCAGCTAAAGCTTGAACGTCAATCACCTTATTTGGCAAAACCCCAAATTTTTCGAGAACAGTTTTTTCAGTTACTTGACTTTTTTTCATTGGATCTATCATAGTAACATTGGGCCTAATAAGCTGCATCAAGTCTTTATCTGCAGAAATTATTGTCACTTTTTTCTTTTGACTAATAGCTTGGACGCAATATGATGCAATTAAGTCATCAGCTTCATAACCTTGCAATTCTATTGATTGAAGATTGAATGATTCAGGCACTTTTTTAATAAGTTGAAATTGAGGAATTAAATCCTCAGGCGGGTCACTCCTATTGGCTTTGTATTGTGGATAAATTTTATTTCTGAAAGTTTCTCTTGAGGCATCAAAAATAACCGCAATTGAAACAAATCCTCCTTTTTCTTCTTGAATATCTTCAACAAGTTTCAAAAGCATATTACTGAATCCAAATACTGCATTTACAGGTGTCCCGTCAGATTTGAACATTGGAGGCAAAGCGTAGTAGGCTCTGAATATATAGCCTGAGCCATCAATGAGGACTAATTCATCTGATACGTTATTCATTTTTTTTTGAAACTCTGGTTACAGTATGGACAATATACAACTTCGCCTGAAGATAAATCAAGATAAATCAACGGGTGCATATTTGACCAACCTTGTCCTTTACAGCTTACAGTATTCGAATCAACTATTTTTAAATCTATTTGAAAATTTGATGTCATATGTTTACGTTTGGATAGTCTTATTTTAGATTTTTTAATAATAAATACAAACTGAATTTTATGCCAAAAAGTATAATTGAAGTCAAAGGTCTATCAAAAAGGTACAGGGAAAAGAATAATTTAGCTTTAAATTTTATTGATCTCTCTATTCCCGAGGGTTCAATATTTGGTCTTTTAGGACCTAATGGTGCTGGAAAAAGTACTTTTATAAATATTTTATCAGGGCTTACAAATAAAACATCTGGAGTTGTTAATGTAGGTGGAATAAATATTGATGAGGATGCTAAAACCGTCAGGGGAAATATGGGAGTGGTTCCTCAAGAAATAAATATTGATCCTTTTTTTACACCACGACAGATTATGGAAATTCAGGCTGGTTTATACGGTGTTAGAAAAAAGTTTTCCAAAAATGAAGAAATATTATGTGAACTTGGCTTAAGTGAAAAACAGGATGCTTACTCCAGAAGCTTGTCAGGAGGTATGAAAAGAAGACTTATGGTTGCTAAGGCAATGGTTCATAGCCCAGCAATTTTGATACTCGACGAACCAACAGCAGGAGTAGATGTTGAGCTAAGACAAAGTTTGTGGGAAAAAATAAAAACACTAAATTCAAAAGGTGTTACAATAATTCTTACTACCCACTATTTAAAAGAGGCAGAAATTCTTTGTGATGAAATAGCTGTAATTAATAATGGAAATGTA
>PARR01000032.1 GCA_002711625.1 Rickettsiales bacterium
TTAAAGAAAGATTTAAACAAAAAAAAATTTCTAAGGTTTTCTACATGGCCACTTCAGCTATGAGAGATACAAAAAATAATAAAGAAATAGTTAATTTATTAAATGAAAATGGTATTGAACTTGAAATAATATCAGCGAGAGACGAGGCTTATTTATTACATAATTTCTCTAGCCATGAACGTTGTTATGCAGTCGTAGATATTGGCGGTGGCAGTGTTGAGATCTTAATTTCTAAAGATGGACATAAATTTTCTAAATCATTCAAGCTTGGTGGAGTAAGGTTATTAAATATGTCGAAAGTTGAACGAAAAAGATTAATAAATGATAAATTATCATGGCTCAATCAATTTAATAGCATTGAAGCTATGTATGGATTGGGAGGAAATTTGAGAACAATTTTTGAAGTGAATGCTATATCGAAGACCACAAAATATAAAGATTTTAAAAGGCTAGTCAAAAACTATAATAATCTATCTAAAAAAAAACTTATAGAAAAGTTCAGAATTCCCCCTGACAGAATTGATATTATTCCAATAGCTGCGGAAATTTATCTTTGTGTGGCTGAAAAACTTCGTGTAGATATTATTCATAGTTCCTTTTGGAGCATATCCAACGGGATGGCAATAAAGAAATCAATAATTTGATCTAATGAACAAAAACTCGTCTTTTATAAACTTACGCATTCTTGATGGCAGTACGGATTTGCTAATTTCTGTTTCTACATAATTATCATATAATCTCATTTGGCCTACATTTATCTTATTTTGTTTTAGAATTGCAATTAATTTACCATTCCTGCATTCAATAGTGAGATTAATTCTTCCCAATAAGTCGTTAGAAAGATATCCATCGCCATTTGCTGATTCACATCTTGAATTATTAAAATCATATAATATTGATCCCTTCTCAATATCTAAACTTATCAAGTTTAAGAATTCGTTTAATTCTATTTTTGAACTTAGTGTGTTGATATTTATATCTAGCATATTAGTATTTAATATGTGATTTAATTTGATAGTTGCTTTGTGAGATCCAAATGTACTTATAACACTAGTTAAGCTCTTAAAGTAAATTGTATTTTTATATTCAACTCTATCAAACCCTATGTTTTTAAATTTAAAATCATTAAGTGATCCTTTATGCAATGTGCCCTCACTGTATCCATATGAAATGTCAGTTGATTTTGCCAGTGAATTTATGAAAAAGGAGTTTGGATAAACAAAAAAAATTGTGAATATGCCAACTAAGATGAAACAAAAAAATAAACTAAGATATTTAATAAATTTCAATTTTTAATTTTAACGTATCTTCAACAGTTAATTCTAAATATTTAATTTGTATGGGTTTTAATTTTATGAAATTTAAAAAACTATTCAGTTCGTTTTCATTATTAAACGAAATTAATATTTGTCTATCAATTTCATAGGTCAAATTATTGATTTTTAAATAGGATACAATTTCATCATTAGTAAGTCTTTCTTCAGCCTGTCTAATTTGAAATTCAAAATCAGACAATTTCTGCTTTGTTAGCTGGAAATCTGTAAGTGTTCTTTTAAGGGAGATATCTTTTTTAGAAATCTCAGTAAAAAGAAAATATTGCGATACCAGAAAAAGTAAAAATAAGATTACACCAAAGAAAATGAATTTATTATTCATATTTATATTCATATTTAAATTGTTCTAGATCGTTTAAAATTGAACTATCAACCTGGTATAGGTTAATGCCAGCCCTTGTTAAAGCATTGATAAAGTTTGTTCTTTCAATCTCATTAATAAATGAGCAATTCAAGTTTATGAGTTTTGAAGTTGAATCTACTTTCAATGAATTTATTATGATGTTGTCATTAACATTAGCAAAGATTTTAAAAATTATTTCAGAAGGTTGTTTGTATAGTAACAAATCAATATCTTTATCAATTATAGATGCTTGCATAGAAATAAAGTTTTCATTAGGAAAAAAATTTGAATATAGATTTTGAGCGGATGTATTTAAGCTTTTTATTTGAAAAGATTTATGTAAAAGATTCGTTAATCCAATAATATTGATTATTAAAAAAATGGTTACAAACGCTACAATGAATTTCTTTTTTAAAAGACCACCAAAAATATTTTGAATATTAATTAAATTTATTTCATAGAATATATCATTAATATCTTTAGTTATACTCATATCAGAAACAGTTAATTTTTTTATCTTCCTCTTTTTAAGAAAGATTGACAATTTATTTGGCAACTTTACAAATGTTCCATTGTCTTCAACGAAAAAACTTTGATTGAATTCAATATTATTTTCAAATAGATATTTAAAAAGTAAACATTCTGATGTAACGGATATTTTTTCTCTTGTATGTTTGAGCTTACTTTTAATCAAGTTAAGGTTGTCGTTTGAAATTAATAAATATTCATTTTTTAAATTTGTCTCATAGACATCAATTTCTGTAGAAAGATTTGGATCTATAGATGCAAAATTATTTTTTAAATTTGCTTTTATTAATTCTTTATTCGTAGTATCTGGTTGAAAGTATTGATGGGTAATAATTTCATTAGGAAATACAAAACATGTATTTGCTTTATCTTTAATAAATTTAAACTTTGTATCTTTAATTCCTGCTTTAGAAATTAATATTACGTCCTCTAATTTTTGATCTTTGAAATAGATGATATTCATTCTGAAATTGTTCTAAATATTAAGTAATCCTCTCTTCTTTTTAGATCTATAAAACTTAATAATCGGAAAGAATAATTATTAAGGTTGAAATTATAGATAATTTTTAGATATTCTGGTTTAAAAATTATCATATCAGATTGAAAATCACCTATATCTAGGTTATTCACATCCATAAAGTTTGCTAAATTAAGATACCCAAATTCTGGTCTATTAGAAATTATTTTTGCACCATCACTAAGAGTTAAGTTTGGAAATATTGACAAAAAAGTGATCATATTAGCTGAAGATAGACTGTTAATATTAAATTTAATATTTGTGTCAGGAAGAGCACAGGTTACTTTATATATGTTATCTATTTCAGATGAAGTTAAAAAGTTCAGTTCTTTAAGCTGAGACTTTGTAATTAAAAGAGAATCCGTTGTTAAGTTTAATTGATCGTTAGATACATAATAAAGATCCTCAGCACCAAAGGTTTCAGGAAGATTATCGGTATCAATTAGATCAACTAATCTATCTATGAATTCATTTTCTCTATTTTTATCAAAGGAAATATTTTTTAATAAAGCCTTAAATTTTTCAATACCATTCTCATTCTTTATTAACCTAGTGCCCTGTTCTTTAGTTATTGAATTTAGATTAAAACATGTGTTCATATCAATAAAATTTACAGATATATTTTCATATTTTTCATTAATCATTTCCTCAAGCTGATATGTAGCTAAATCAAGATTTCGTAAAAAATTAGAATTATTTTGAAGGGATTGAACCAAGAATTTTTCATAATTAATCAATTGGATTCTGTAATAAATAGAATTATTAAATATTGAAGTTTTTATAGTATCTTGGAAAATACTCCTGCTTATAAAAATTACTATTAAGCTAAGAATGGTAATAATCGATAGAGTTGAAATTAATATGTATCCTTTCATCCTCTGTAGTTACTAAGAATAAGAGTAGATTCTTGATCGTTATATTCAAACTTAATAAAGATAAATTTTGGGTAGGTAGATAGAGTAGAATTCGATGAAGGCCATTGTGAGAGATTTTGGTTTAAAGTATTACCGAAGGTAATATCAACATTTGATAGATCGTTCAATAATATGCTTTTATTTATTATAAAATTCTCATTGTTTGCCAATGTAGTTGTTCTGACGAGACTATTATTTTCTAATTGATATATTACCCGCCTTAAATTTGAAAAATTATTCGAGTGATCATTTGTTGTCATAGCAACAAATTTCATAATATTTTCACCAATATTTCCCATAAAAACTGAATTTGTCATTCTTCCGTTCAAATCTTTCATTTGATAAGAAACTGACTGCATCAAATCAAGGCGTAGAGTATTGATAGCAATCATTTGTGACGCATCTAGATCAATCTTAGCTGTAATTTTATTTTTTATGCTTGAGGTGTCTTTAAAATATTCGTAAGACATCAAAGAAACAATAGCTCCAGCTAAAAGCGCAATTAGAATTTCAATTAAGCTAAACCCACTTTTTACTTTCATTTTATGTATTTAATTTTATAAGAGCCTTCATTCAAAAATACCTCTATTTCAATTTCTTGAAATGTGCCATATTGTGAAATAATTTGTTTTTGCAGATTTTGAGAGTTGAGTATTCTTATTAAATCCAAGTCATTGATATTTGGCTCTGAGACAACAAGTGTTAAAGCATTGATTTGATTATTTAGTAAACCGTTACTTTGCGTTTTATTTTCCTGAAATTTTAGATTTTGATTAATTATATCTGAGAAGGCAGTAAAAGTTATTGTTATAATTAATAGCGAAATTATTACCTCCAGTAAGGTAAATCCATTTATGAAATTTTTAAAAGTTAATCGTTGTGCCATCTAATAGTTTCAAAGATTTTATGTTAACTTCCATTCCTGAATATATAGATAGGAATGGCTCTTCATTAATAGATTTGGTTTGTTCATCTTTTGTATTAACTGATAAAACTTCTAATGCATCGAAATCTTCAAGTTTTACAAACCCATTATCTATTGCTAAATAAATACCATCATTCGTAAATGAATATACATTCCCAGTATGGAGGCTCAACTCTCTGTAGTAATGGATTTTTTCTCTAATATTATCATTGGCATTTACAGTATTGGAAAAAATGAAAAAAGAGGATGCTGAAACTGCAATAATGCTTATTACAATTAGAAGTTCCAATAATGTAAAACCTTTACTCGGGAAAATTTCCAATATCTTTATTCTCACCCTCTCCTCCTGGTTGACCATCTGCACCTAGAGACAATACGTCGTAAGTATTGAATGTCCCGGGATATACATACAGATAATCATTTCCCCATGGATCTTTAGGCAGTCGATTGATATAGCCTCCTTGTGGATACATCAAGGGTCTTTTTAAGTCACCTGGATCAATAACAAGGCTTTCTAAACCCTGTACTTGCGATGGATAAGTACCCTCATTAATTTTAAACATAACAAGAGCTTGTTCAATTCTAGAAATATCTGCTTTAGTTTTCTCCAAATAAGCTTGGTTTAAGCTGGGTAAAACATTTATTGAAACAAGAGAAACGAGCAATCCAATAATTACAATTACTATCAATAATTCTAAAAGAGTAAATCCTTTCTTCAGTGTTCTCATATATTAAATACTAAATTGTTCATCTGTAGTAAGGGAAGCATAATAGCCATAACTATTAACATAACAAAAACTCCCATAGTTAAAATAACAAGTGGTTGCAATAATGTTAATAAAAAATTTCTTTTTGTATCAACTTCTTCGTCTAAATATTCTTTTATTTTTCCAAACATCTCACTTATATTGCTACCACTATCACCAGAACTCAGTAATTGGATAAAAACATAAGGAAAAATTGTAGATTGCTGAAATGCATTACTTAGAGATGTACCTGAATTTACACGAGCTAAGATAGTTGTTAATTCTTGTTTAAGATAAATATTCTTAAAATTATCTTTCGATGTACTTAAACTATCAATAGTATTAAGGCCTGCTTTTGTCATCAAGTACATTGAAGAACAAAACCTTGCAGTCTGGTTAAATAAAATGATCTGTCCAAATATAGGAAATTTTAAAAGAGCTACAGAAAATTTAATCTTCAAAGTATGACTTAGAAGATTTAGTTTTACTAAGATAAATATTGAACCCAATATGAAAAAAGTAGCGATCAATATATATGGAAAGATTTGTGATAGAGAGAGAAGTACCGAGGAAATCATAGGTAAAGATACATTTGATGAAATAAATTCTTCAGCAACTTGTGGCAATACAAGGCTAAGTAAAGCGTAAATTACAATTATTGACACTCCGAACAATATTAAAGGATAAACTAAGGCACCAGTAACCTGATTTTTTATCTTAATTTCTTTATCTATGTAGTTTGAAATATCATTAAAAACCTCGGGCAATGAAGCTGAGGTTTCTCCAGCAAATACTGTTGATGTATATATCTTATCAAAAGTCTTAGGAAATTTTTTCATACTTTCACTAAGAAGCACTCCATTAGTAACATCGTCTTTAATAAGATTTAAAAGTGTTGAAAGTTTATTATTCTTAGTTTGATTTATTAATAGTTCTAATGATTTTTCTAATGTTGTCCCAGCTGTTAATAGTGCAGCTAGTTGTTTAGTAAAAATAGACAAACTAGCTTGGGAAATTTTTAATTGTGAAATTTTAGCTTTTGTCTCAATAATTTTTATTGGTATGAGATTAAGATTTTTTAAATTTTCAATGACATCCAATTTATTTTCAGCATTTATGAATCCAGAAATCTTCTTTTCATTTGCATCATAAGCTTGATATCTAAAGGTGGCCATTAATCTTGACTAACACGTAAAAGTTCAGCAACAGAAGTTTCTCCGTCATTAATTACCCTAAGTCCATCTTCGAAAAGTTTTTTTGATGTTTGATGTACATAATTTGATAATTCCGCTTCAGAAGCAGAGTTATATATCAATTCAGAAAGCTTTGAATCAAATTTAATACATTCACCAATACTCAATCTTCCTTTATATCCCGTACCCTCACACTTATCACATCCAATGGGTTTATATATGTTTTGTTTAATTCGATGTTTTTTTGCGAATATATTTGCCTCAGTATCTACAGCCTTGCAGTGTGAGCATAGTTTTCGAACTAATCTTTGAGATAAAACAAAGATAATACTTGAGGAAAGTAAATAAGGTTCAATTCCCATATCACGAAGTCTTGTAATAGCGTTTACAGCGCTATTTGTATGAACTGTAGATAAAACTAAGTGTCCAGTTAGACTTGATTGAATTGCAATTTCTGCCGTTTCTTTATCTCTTATTTCTCCGACCATTACAATATCAGGATCTTGTCTAAGAATTGCACGCAAACCTCTAGCAAATGTCAATCCAGTCTTATTATTAACTTGTGTTTGACCAACTCCTTCAAGTGCATATTCAACAGGATCCTCAATTGTTAGTATATTTTGTGTTCTATCAGATATCTCTTGTAATCCTGCATACAATGTAGTTGTTTTACCAGAGCCTGTTGGACCAGTAACAAGTATAATTCCCTCATTTTTTGCTAATGAAGCTTTCAAATTTGATTGGATATCTTCTGAAAAACCAAGCTCATTCAGTGTGATTTGCGATTTATCTTTTTCTAAGATTCTTAATACGACCCGCTCACCAAATGACGACGGTAATGTTGATACTCTCAAATCCACACTTCTTTTTCCAATAGAAATTGTAATACGACCATCTTGGGGTATTCTTCTCTCTGATATATCTAATCTTGACATAATCTTAATTCTGGAGATAAGCATTTGGGTAATTGTATTTTGGTAATGAAGCACTTCTCTTAGAACACCATCAACACGAAAACGTATACTAAGTCTATGTTCAAATGGCTCTAAATGAATATCAGATGCACGAGCCTTTATTGCTTTAGTTATCGTAGCGTTAATCAATTTAATAATTGGACCTTTATTTTCGTCATCCAACAAATCATCAGATGGTGATATTGCATCTGCAATATCCTCTAAGTCCAGATCATCAAATTCAGACATATCATATTCTTCTTTATTGTCGGTATAAAGTTCTGTCAACAGATTTTCAAATTCGTCTTGAGAATAATTTTTTTTAATTACTTTTGATTTAAGAAATGGATGTAAATTAGCAAGAACTCTTAGATTTGCGTCCCCACAATGATGAAGGGTGCTTGTAGTTTCCATATTTGTAAGAATCAGTTTATTGTGTTTACAAAAACTATAGTTAAGCGGTAATTCCATTATTACTCACTCTGAGAGTTTTTAAATTCTTCATTAAGAATTTGTTTTGCTCTAATTAAATTAAACTTTTCTTCTGATAGATCTTTTGTGGTCAAAGCATCTCTTAAAATCGTTGGGCGTAAAAAAATCATAAGGTTTTTTTTATCTATTGATGTAGCAGTGGATCTAAATAATCTTCCTAATATCGGAATATCTCCAAGAAATGGAACTTTATTAACAGACTCTTGAACATCCTCATTTATAAGTCCTCCAAGAACCATAATTTGCCCATCATCTGCTAACACAGTTGTTTCAATAATACTTTTGTTGGTAATTAAATCTGTTGTATTAGTTAATTGAGAACCAGCGATACTTGAAACTTCCTGTCTAATAAACAAAGCTACAGAATCAGACTCATTAATTTGTGGTTTTACTTCAAGTTTCACACCTATTTCCTCTCTAGCAGTTGTTCTGAACGGTGTAAGATTATTCGCCCCAAGTGATTCACCCGTAGTAATTGGTATTTCTTGTCCTACTAGTAATTCAGCTTCTTCGTTATCTAAAATAACAGCAGAAGGTGTTGATAGTATATTAGAGTCCTGGTCCTCTCTTAAAAGAGCAAGTAAAACGGCAAAATTATCTTCACCACTTATAAAATTACCAGCACCAGCAATAAAACCTCTTGAATTAATTATTGAAGAGGCTGCTCCCGCTGAAACTGATAAATCTGACCCCTCATCTTGTGACCCAATTATAGATAAAAGATCAGGAGATGATGATGATGGAAATCTAGTAAGAGCAATTGGTTTTGTGTCATCTGCACTACCAGCATATACAGTATCCACGCCTAATGATTTAGCAGTTGACTCAGATATTTCAACTATAATTGCCTCAACGTATACTTGTGGTCTCCTTATATCAAGCTGAGTAACAACGGAGGATAAAGTTTTAAGTGTTTGAGGATTTGAGCGAAGGATAATTGAATTTGTTTCTTCATGTGCAGTTATAACAGTTTTATAGTCAACATTTTGCTCTTGATTAAATGACCCAGATATATCAGTTAATATTTTCAAGATGTCTTCAGCTTTCGAGTAATTTAGATAGATAACTTTTATATTTTCATTGGACTCATTATCTTGATCTAAACGATTAATCAGAAGCTTCGCCTTCACTACAACTTCTTTAGGACCACTGAAAATTAATTTATTGGATCCTCCAAAAGTTGCAATGCCAAGTTTGTCAAAACGTGTACTTGAATCAGATTTCAATGAATTAATTAATCTAAGGGCCTCAATTGATGATAGATTATTCAACTTCAAATCCGATATTGAAGTGTCAAAATTTGAATCAAGATTTTTGATTATATTTTTTATTCTAATAATATTTTCTGCGTCGTCAGCAATTAAAATTTCAAGATCATTATTCAAAGCAACTATATAAGATCGAACACCAACAAGAGGCTTTATAGAATTTACTATTGATTGTGCACTAGAGAATCTAACTCTGATCACTTCGGTTTGAATAGAACTTTTTAAACCTTCAGAATCAGTAAAGTTTTTAATACCCTCTTGCGATGGAATAACTTTAAATATATTTCCATCTTTCAAAACACTATAACCCTGAACTTCCATAGTCGATATAAATACCTCCCAGATCGATTCAGAATTAAGGCTATCTTCAGAATAAACAGATATGGTACCTTTCACCCGCGGATCTAAAATAATTGTTTTGTCAACTAGCAGAGCTATGTCTTCAGCAAAAACCTTAACATCTGCATCCTTATAAAAGATATTTTGCTCTTGAGATTGCAGATCAAATATTAATAAAATTACCATCAATCGCAAGTTTTTCATTTTTTTATGTCCTCTGAATTAAATGCTCTGTCTGTTCCAATAATATCCAAATACGTATAATCTGACCCGTCAAAAAAATAAGCTCTTGAACCTTCAATATGAGAAAAAACTATTTGGGGAGTTACATTGTAACCTTGTTCAATAAGCTTGTATTTAGAATCTGAGTAAATAATTATTGTGCTTTCTGGATTATTTCCTCTTATCCCAACTAGTTCAAAAGTTAAATTTGATTTTTTCGCGTCCTCAACACTACCGATAGAAAGTTCTGACACATTACTAGAAATAATATTTTCTCTAGGTTCTGGGAGTTTATTATCCGTATTTACACTTGAAAAATTAAATAGTCCTATATTCGTATATAGCAAGATTACAAAGATTAGTAGTAAGGAAAAAATTATTAGCCTTATTAAATCCGGTTTAAGCATTAATAGATTTTAACTTTTAAAAGGAATGCTTACAAAGAAGCTGCTACCTTGATTAATTTTAGACTCAACTTCGATATCACCACCAATTGACCTAACGAGTTGTTTCACAAGTGACAATCCAAGGCCCGTTCCTTTAGTATGCGCACGTGCTCTACCAGTACGAAAAAATCTATCAAATACCCTTTTTATGTTTGTTTTTTCTATACCATATCCATCATCTTTAATTCTGATAATTATAATATTTGATTTAATTGTATTAGAAAGATTAATTTCACCCTCAAATTTTGAGTATTTAATCGCATTTTCAAGAAGATTAACAAATATGCCTATAAATGATTGTTTATCACAATAAATCTTAACTTCTTGATCGACATTGTTCTTAATTGTTAATTTTTTTTGTGTTGAAATTGAACTTAAGGAACTTATTACTAAATTTAGCTGATCATAAACATTTAGCTTGTCTTTTTTTAACGTTATTTGACCGAATTCAATTTTTTCTAATTCAAGCAAATCGTCTAACATCTCTGACATTCTTTCAGAATTAGATATCATTGAGTCTAAAAATTTTGAAGCTATCTTTGGATCGTTTATTGCCCCATCTTGTAGGGTTTCAGATCCTGCTTTAATTACTGATATAGGAGTTTTAATTTCATGAGAAATATCAGTAACTAAGTTTTTTCGACGTTCCTCTAATTCTTTGATAGATGTAATATCATTTATAACTAATATATATTCATCAGTAGAGTTCATTTGTGTTGCAGAAAGCAATAAATATTTTTTTGAACCATTAACTTTTATAGAAAAATCTAGCTCTGCTGAATTATGCTTTTTAGCATTTTTTAGCATCTTATTTATCGGTAATAATTTTTTTGAGCTAATTTTTTCATTTAAAAAAAATTGATGTTTACCAAATAATTCAAAAGCAATATCATTAGCAAATCTCACCTTCAAATTTTTGCCAAATATTATTACCCCTTGATTAATGCTATCTAATACGTTTCCGAATTGTACCCTTTGGTCAATTACCTGATTAATTTCAAGGTTTAATCTGTCTGATATTTCTTCAACTGCTTTTGAGAGAGATTCCATTTGATTATCTTCGGATTTATTTAATTTAAGTGATTTACCTTTTAATGCTCTTTGAGTATTTTTTAGTAGCTTAGATAATTGATTTCGAAAGTTATTTTCGACATTTAAGCTCAAAAAAGTTGAAGACGCTAACACTAAAATAAAAATAATGAAAAATGGATAAATAAAAAAATTAAATACTGATGTTGAAACATTGAAAGGTAACGCTACCCTTATCAATCCACTATTTAAATCATTTTTATTTCTCATAATTGCCACATAAATTAAATCCTCGCCTGTTGTATCACTGGTTCTGGTATCAGTTCCATAATTGCTTTCCAATGCACCTTTTATTTCAGGCCTAGTTATAGGTGAATGTTTCTCTATATTTAACAGTTCGTTTATATTAACTTGTGAATCTCCTACAACATTCCATTCATGATCAATAATTGTTACACGCATTGTTTCGTTATCTGATCCTGATACGGCAAGCATATCTGCAAAATCATCAAAATTAATGTCAGTTGAAGACAAATTTGGAAGTAATTTATTTATTGATTTTGCTTGTAGAAAAAGTAATTCAGTTAGCTGATCTCTAGAATTATTGTAAATAAATGTGGAGAAAACTGTACTAACTACTACGAGGATAAAGATTATGAATGTCAAAGAAAGTAGAAATACCCTTGAGACTCTAAGTCTTGGCATTAAGTTTGCCATTAGTCGGCATTAGTGAACTTATAACCAACGCCACGTATAGTTTGTATGTAATCTGCAACAACTCCTAATTTTTCTCTTAATCTTTTGATGTGAGTGTCAACTGTTCTTGTTGTAACCTCACTGCTATACCCCCATACATCACCTAAAAGTTGGTCTCTAGTTTGGACTCTTCCTTTTCTCAAAAGTAAATGTTTAAGAAGTTTAAATTCTAACGCAGTTAAAGTAATATCCTCTTTGTTTATTTGAACCTCATGTGCATCAAGATTCATATATATGGATCCCAGTGTTATAGATTTATCTGTGTCTTCAGAAGAGGTGTGTTTTTTCATTAGTACCTTTACTCTTAAAATCAACTCTCTCACACTAAAGGGCTTTGTTACATAGTCATCAGCACCCAACTCAAATCCTACAATTCTATCAACCTCTTCAGACTTAGCAGTCAACATAATTATTGAAGTATTTGAAAGCTTTTTATCATTTTTTATCTGTCTACAAAGATCTAGTCCTGATATATCAGGAAGCATTAAATCAAGTATCACAATATCAGGATCATGTTTTTCTAGAAGTTTAAGAGCAGATTTACCATTAGGAGATGATAAAACTTTAAAGCCCTCTTTATCAAAGTTATAGTTTAATGTATCTCTAATATCAGGTTCGTCTTCTACAATTAATATCTTTGCATCCACGATTTTAATTTATACCAAAATCATTCATGATGAAAGACTCTTCTTGATTCCTACTCTATCAATTTTTTCTGAGGCAATTCTCGGTAACGGAACATTAGTAAATTTGATTATTTCTGGAATTTTATACCGTGCAAGTTGCTCTTTAAGGGACTCTTTAATGGAATCCTCAGAAAGATTAATTTTTGTAAATATCATTGCTCCAACGATCTCACCAAGTCGTTCATCACTAACCCCACACACACAAGATTCCAATACACCTTGGATGTTATCAAGAGCATTCTCGACTTCTAATGTAGATATATTTTCACCACCTCTAATGATTAGAGCTTTTTTTCTGTCTGAAATGAATAAGTAGCCATCATTATCGATATATCCTAAATCTCCTGTTCTAAGCCAACCATTTTTTAGAGTGTTATTCGTTTCCTCCGAATTTTTTAAATAACCAATAAAATTGGTTGGCGATTTATAGACTATTTCTCCTATTTCTGAAGGTTCTAGAAAATTCCAGTTGTCGTCGATTACTCCCAACTCTGTTATATATGGCAAAGGTAGTCCACAACTTGTTGGTCTTTTTAAATAATCATCGCCTCTGTGTATAGCTCCTAAAGCACAGGTTTCAGTCATGCCCCATGCAAAAGTAAGAGGTGTATTAAATTTTTTCATTAAGCCCTCAACCTGCCCCTTTGGTCTAGCCGCACCTCCAGCACCAATATCAATAAGTGAAGATAAATCATAATTATCAACTTCTGGATGATTTAATAATTCCCATGATTGTGTAGGAACACCAGAAATATTTGTAACTTTAAATTTATCAATAAGTTTTAACGCTTCTAATGGATCCCATTTATGAATTAAGATGAGGTTCCTTTTAGCAAGCATAGAGAGTAAGAACTGCGTTACTAAACCAGTAACATGAAATAATGGAACATTTACAATAACACTTGCATTTTCAACTTCCAATAAATTATCACCTGTGATTTTTTTAAATATTTCNCCNTAGCTCACAAAACCTAGAAGAGCGTTAATAAGTGAAAGNTGNGNGAGCATNACTCCTTTAGGCATACCAGTGCTACCAGATGTATATAAAAGNACAGCATAGTCTTCATCAGAAGCATTTTCTACGGGCCAAGAATCATAACACTTTTCTGTTGTCTCATTGAAAGATTTACCATTAAGAATAATATCAACCTGAAAATCTTTAATTAATTCAAATCTTTTTTGATCGGTAAAAACCAGCTTCACTTCACTGTGAGGTATGCCATATGAAAGTTCATCCTTTGTCCACCAAGAATTAAATGGAACACATTTTGCTCCATGTGCGGTAATACCTATATAAGCTATTATCCATTCCGTACAATTTTGCATACATATACCTACAGAATCATCTTTTGTGATGCCTTTACTGCTCAAGTAATTAGCAAGATTCTTTGATTTTTGGACAATCTCTAAGAAATTAAGCTGATTTTCATTTTCGTTAACAAAGGGGAAGTCCCCCATAAGCAAAGCAACAGTGTCATATAGATCTCTAAATGTTTTGGGTGCATTAGTAAACACATTGAAAGTGTTTCCATTTATTTCTCTTTCATTAATTGCTAAAAGAGGGTTAATCTCTTTAAGCTCATCAAATACAGTGATAAGGTCATTTAAATTTGTAGTTTTATTTTCCATTGTTGATGGTTCCAAAAGTTTAAGAAAACTTTAAACTATCTTTATGCAAGAACAAAACTTCTTTGCAAACTATTTCTTATACTTTCAAGAAAAAAATTCTCAGGATTTTTTTTACAATTCGCTAATATATCTTTTTGAACACAACCAAGATGGTGCTTTGGGTATAGTATTGAATAAGGAGATAAATATAAAAGAAACAAAAATATTTGAATCAATGAAGATTGAAACAAGGCCAAATGAGAAGATGGTTCTTAATGGTGGTCCTGTTGATATTAATAAATTATTTGTAATTCATAATGACAATAATCTTCAAGAATCACTTATAAACAAAGATGGACTGAATTTATCTTCAAGCCTTGACTTGATAACACAAATCGCCAAAGGTCAATTTGGAGGTTACTATAAATTTGCACTTGGTTATTGTGGATGGGATGCTGGCCAACTTGATAATGAAATAAAAAATAATAATTGGGTACTTGTAAAGGAAAATCCAGAATTTATTTTTCAAACAAGTCCTGAAAATTATGTCAAAGAATTATCTATAAAAAGTGGCTTTGAAATTGATAAAATACTAAATACTGGAACTATCACTAAACATTAATGTCAATTTTTTTGTCAATATCCTCCTACAAAGACCCACTTTTAACGAATACACTTATATCTGCATACGAAAATGCTGCTAACAAAGAGAATTTAATTTTCGCAGTAGTTGATCAGAACAATGAGAAGCTAAATACTAATCAATTTAATTTTGCTCAACAGATTAGATATTTATTTTTAGATTATACTTATGCAAGAGGACCTTCGTGGGCTCGATCTCTTGCACAATCGCTTTACATGGGAGAAAAATATTTTTTCCAAGTTGATTCGCATACTATTTTTGAACCAGGATGGGACGAATATTTTATTAAATATTACGAAAAATTATCAAAAAAATTTTACAAACCCATTATTAGTAGCTATCCAAGGAATTTTGAAATTGATGATCTAGAGAACAACGCATTTAAAAAATATCAATATGACGATACAAGCACCCACGTAATGGTAATTGATGAGAATAATGTTTTCAAAGATGGGTGTTTTTCAATGAAAAAAGGCATTCCTTCTGGTGATAACCAAATTAAAAAGGGGTTTCTAATTTCTGCTGGGTGCTTATTTTCATCCGGTGAAATTGTAAATGAGGTCCCTTATGATCCATATTTATATTTTGATGGTGAGGAAGATTCAATTGCATGGAGATTGTATACTAATGGTTATTCAATATTCCATACTCCTAATACCCCTTTATTTCACTATTATATTAATCCAAATAATGTTATCAAAAGGCCGTTTCATTGGGATGAGTCAGAAAATATTGATAGGCAAACAAACTGGATTGATTTAAGGACCAAAGGTAGAGAGAGGTTGAAAAAGATTGTAGATAGAAGACTGCCATCTCCTTTCGGCTTAGGAAAAGTCAAGACCTTAAATGATTATGCTAAATTCTCAGGGTTAGATATCGAAAAAATGAAAGTATTAGAACCCGAGAATGTATTTAAGTTTAATAGGCTTAATGAGGTTAAATGGTCACATAGTTCAGAAAAATTTAGCATTTTATGATTATTAGAATTATATTTTTATACGCTTTACTGTTCGCTTCTGTATACAGTGAAACAATTCAAAGGGGGAAAGTTGTTGAGGCTAAAGACACAATGATTGTGACAAGGCATTTTCTAGCAACAGAAGTTGGAAACAATATTCTTAAAGAAGGTGGGAATGCTATTGATGCTTCTGTTGCAATATCATTTGCACTTGCAGTTGTACTGCCACAAGCTGGAAATCTAGGAGGTGGTGGATTTATGGTTATACATAGCAATGATAATAATTACACTGTTGATTATCGTGAGCAGGCTCCTCTAGGTGCAACAGAGGATATGTTTATTACAGATGGAAAATATAATCAAGATTTATCTCTTGAATCATATTTAAGTTCTGGCACACCAGGTTCAGTGGCTGGACTTTTTTTGGCACATCAAAAATTTGGCAGTATTAAATGGCAGGAGTTAATACAACCAGCATTAGATCTTGCAAAAAATGGTTTCTTAGTTACTGAAACTTTGGAACATGCCTTAGAAAATAATATTGAAAAATTGTCTAAAAATAAGGCGGCGAGAAACATATTTTTTAAGCATGGTATGACGCTCCGTGCAGGAGACAGACTGATACAGAGTGATCTAGCCAAAACGCTTGAACAAATTGCAGAATTCGGAAAAGACGGTTTTTATAAGGGTGCAGTTGCTGAGCTAATCGAGTTAGACATGAAAAGAAACGATGGGTTAATTACTAAAAATGATCTTAGTCTGTATGAAGCAAAAATTCGTGAACCCATAAGATTCAAATACAAAGAACTTGATATTATTACTATGGCGCCAGCCTCATCTGGAGGATTAATGTTGGCGTTAATGCTAAATATGCTCGAGGAAATTGAATTAGATAAAGATCCACAAAGCTCATTAAATATACTCAAAATTAGTGAAATTATGCAGATAGCTTATTCTCTAAGGTCAATATATATTGGTGATTCTGATTTTTATGAAGTTCCATTCGAGGATTTTTTAAGCAAACAAAAGGCTAGGGATCTATTAGCTAGAGTTAATTTTAATAAAACATCTGCAAAAGAATCCTTTATTCCAGAAAGTTTTAAATTTAAAGAAAATACAACTCATTTTTCTGTAATAGATCAATATGGAAACGCAGTAAGTAACACTACAACCTTAAATACAGCATTTGGCTCAGGTGTAGTTATCGATGGAACTGGAATACTCATGAATAACGAGATGGATGATTTCTCATCGTCACCAGGAGTTGAAAACTATTTCCAACTATTAGGTAATCAAGCCAATAAGATTGAACCCTTGAAAAGGCCATTAAGTTCTATGACTCCCACAATAGTTCTTAAAGACGAAAGACCATTTATTATCACTGGTGCTCAGGGAGGATCAAGAATAATAACTGCAGTCTTACACATAATATTAAATTATTATGAGTTTGCTATGTCGGCTAAAGACGCAGTTTATGCAAACAGATATCATCATCAGTGGAATCCACCAGTTCTAATGTATGAATATATGGATGATAAATTAATAGCTGAATTAGAAAAATTGGGTTTTATTATGTATTTAAGGCCTGCAAATTATGACTATAGTAACGGAATTACATCATCTATAATGATTGAAGATGATATTATCATTGGTGTAAGCGATCCTAGATCTAAAGATTATATGGCTGCAGGAATAAGTAAGTAATGAGTATATTTGAAAAAACCTATTTGCTTGATATCTCAATTATTCTCGTTGGTACAGTTATTGCAATAATTATTACAAGAACCTTGATTTTTAATTCATTAATGAGGTTTGCCTCAACAAGTGAATCAAAATATGATGATGAAGTTGTAAAAGCACTTAAAAAACCACTAACCCTAATCCCTTTAGGAATTGGTTTATACGCAAGTATCCTAAGCCTGCCACTATCTTCAACTTACTCAAATTATGCCGATCTATTGATTAAAAGTTACTTTTACATAGCAATTTTTTGGTCTGTAGCGGGGGCAGCGGACCCGTTTAGAGATTTTATTGGAGACAGATACAATTTTCTTTCACCCACTTTAAGAACATGGATATTTAGAGCATTTAAATTTATAGCGTACTTAATAGGTATAGTAAGTGTACTTGAGCTCTGGGGAGTAGATGCAGCCTCAATAATAGCAGGACTAGGCCTTTTTTCCGTCGCTCTTGCTCTTGGAGCACAAAATTTCTTTAAAAACCTCATCGGTGGACTTTTGATTATTGGTGAAAAAAGATTTAAACAAGGCGATTGGATTAACATTGAGGGAGTTGCTGAGGGAGAAGTTGAAAAAATTGACTTTAGATCAACCCTCATAAGACGTTTTGATAAAGCACCAGTCTATGTGCCTAACTCTGTATTGAGCGACTCAGAAATAATTAATTTTTCAGCAATGCCCTTTAGAAGGGTAAGATTTCATGTTGGTCTTCTTTACAGCACATCTCCGGATACGATTATGAAGATCAGAGAAGATATAGAATCATATATAGAAAAAAATAAAAATCTTGTGAATTCAAATGAAATTCGTTCGACTATAAGAGTTACAAATTTTAATGATTCAAGCATAGATATGCTTATAAATTGTTTTACCAAATCTACAAAATGGCAAGATTTCTGTGTAGCTCGTGAAGAGCTTATTCTTGAAATAATGAAAATTGTGCAGAAAAATGGATCCGATTTTGCTTTTCCAACACGCACAATTCATCTTGAAAAAGATTGAACTTTTCTAAACCATCTATGTCTAAAACATAATCGACATCCTCACTCGATATAGGGCATAGAAATATGCCCTTTTTTAGTTATTTTTAGCTAGATAGCGCCCTACAGGTACTTCTGTATAATGCAAGATATCAATATTGTATTCAGACCTTAAGTCTTTTAATGAAGTATTGAGTACATCTTGAGGTATATCGTGATAATTCCATCGTTTTTTCATTTTCATGCATCTTAAAAAAATCTTAAATTTAAGGGGCAATAAAGATAAATATATCTTTGCAATGCTCCACCAACCACCATATTTAGATATGATATTCGATATCACGGCACTGTATTCTGGATCTTTATAAAAATTAAAAACTTGTTTTACATTAAATTTAGTCCCCCAAATTACATACGAATCCAATAATGATTCTTCCTCAATAGAAGTACCTGACCCAAATAGAACATGCGTGTAATCATGCTCTTTAAAAATTTTTGCGTTAGGATTATCTGTTTTTTCTGATAATTCCCTAAACTCTGTATTTATTGAATAAAACTCTTCTAACCCTTCTTGTAGGGTCTGAATAGAATTTTGTTTTTGAAAGTTGTACATAGATCTATTATACATTAAATGGAGCGACTGATGGGATTCGAACCCATACCAAAAGCTTGGAAGGCTTTTGTGCTAGCCATTAACACCACAGTCGCACAAAACATAATTATAGTTGTGCAGTTTCAGATGTAAAATTTATTAAATCAGGAGAATTGCAAATACCATATTTTTTTAGTGAATCAGATACTGCTCGAGCGTTTGGACTCTTTATTAACTTATCCAAAGAATTTAACCGTTCTGATTTAGAGGGCCAAATATTAACCCATATATATTTATCATCCTGTAAATCAGAAATTGCGCTAAAAACTGAAATATTGTTTAAATCTATAAAATTCAAATAAATTTTAAAATCCTCTTCATCATCTGCATCCATATTTTTCGTGCATGTTGAAATATCTAAATAAATATCTGATTTATCCAAAAGGTCATTTTTCGTTATCTGATTGATGGAATAACTTGTAGTAGAACAATTCTGTTGAAGGATTCTTGATTTATCTTCTTTACCAATATGTAAAAAGGTTTTTCCATCATCGCTTTTTCTAAAATCCAAAATATTTTCTTCAGAATCACAGCTTACTAAGGTAAATAAATAAGTATCTTTTTGAAAGAAAAAAGCATCGTTAATAGAAATTACTTCCGTACTTTTTATATTGTCATCTCCACAACCAAACAAAAAAATTAATAATAAAAACTGACTAAATTTTCTATACATGCTTTAATTATAAATAATAAGCAGTCTTTATGAGAACACTATTAACAGTCATTCTTTTGGTATCTTTTGTAACAAAAGCAAATATCCTCATTCATACCTCAAAATATATTGATGGTGTTAATGACAAAATGTTAGAAAATGCCTCTATCATTGTTAACGAAGATGGCAGAATAGAGTCAATTCAAAAAGGATTTATTCCTCAACAAGGTTATATTTACTACGACCTTAGGAATTATACTGTTATGCCTGGGTTAATGGATATGCATGTTCATTTTGGTCAAGAATATGTTTCCAAGGCTGATGCACCTGTAAAAGAAGAAAAAGAATATAGTGCTATTAGAGCTGTACAACATGCAAAATTAACATTAGATGGTGGTTTTACTACTGTACGACAGGTAGGTGATAGTGGATTTATAGCTATTTCGCTTAGAGATGCTATAAGAGACGGCCATGCAGTGGGTCCAAGGATATTTACATCTGGAAAAAGTCTTGCAACAACAGGAGGACATGCAGATCATACAAACGGTAAAGCATTTGGTGATTATGTATATCCAGATCCTGAAAGCGGTGTTGTTAATGGTCCTTACGAAGTATTTGCTGCTGTAAGACAAAGATACAAAGATGGTGCGGATGGAATAAAAATTACAGTTACAGGCGGTGTATTAAGTCTGGCAAAATCTGGTGATAACCCACAATTTACTCAAGAAGAAGCTAATGCTGTTGTGCAAGCGGCGAATGATTATGGTTTTTGGGTTGCTGTGCACGCACATGGAGCCGAAGGTATGAAAAGAGCAATACGTGCAGGTGTTGATTCAATTGAACATGGAACATACATGGATGATGAAGCTATGTCTTTAATGATTGAAAATGGAACTTACTTAGTTCCTACCATTTCTGCTGGAGAATTTGTTGCTGATAAATCACTTATAGACGGTTTTTTTCCAGATATAATTAGACCAAAAGCAGCTGCTGTTGGACCTCAAATCGGTGGAACTTTTGGAAAAGCGTATAAGAGAGGAGTAAAAATTGCTTTTGGAACTGATGTCGGTGTACAGGCTCATGGCACTAACTGGAAAGAGTTTGTATATATGGAAGAATACGGTATGCCTATGATGGAAGCAATTCAGTCAGCTACCATGGAAGCAGCAAAGTTGTTGAGAATAGATGATGACCTTGGCTCATTAGAAGAAGGCAAAATAGCCGATATAATTGCAGTAAATGGAAATCCTTTAATCGATTCAAAAGTAATGAAAAATGTTGTCTTTGTCATGAAAGATGGCAAAGTTTATAAAGAATAATTGACTACACTTCACGTAATTTTAGGAAATCAGCTATTTCCTATGACAAAAGCAAATCTCAACAAAGCAGATAAAATATTTATGTGTGAAGACTATGGTTTGTGCACCTATGAGAAACACCATAAATCTAAGATTGCTCTTTTTTTCTCTGCAATGCGTGATTATAGAGATAGTCTTATTAAAGAGGGTTTTGATGTAATATACCTAGACGCAAGAACCAATTTTAAAGAAGATTATTTAGTTAAACTCTCTCAAAATATTCAAAAATTTAACATAGATAAGATTAAAATCTTTGAAATTGAAGATAAACCATTTGAAGCCAAATTTAAGACCCTACTGAATAATCAGGGTTTAACTGTTGAAGTAATTAAATCACCAATGTTTTTGGATGATAGAGTCTCATTTAAGGATTTTATTGGAGAAAAGAAATTTATACTTCAAGCAAATTATTATAAAAAAAATCGAAAAAAGTTTGAGATATTAATCAATAATGAGAAGCCAGTTGGTGGGAAATGGAGTTTTGATGAAGATAATAGAAAAAAATTACCCAAAGGATATAAAATTCCTGAACTTCCTTTAAATGATAAAAAAAATAACACTGATATAACCAATATTATTGATGAATATTTTTCTGACCATCCTGGTGAAATAAATTTTATTTATCCTACTAATTATGATGAAGCAATATTATGGCTTAATACTTTTATGGAAGTGAGATTTAATGATTTTGGTCCTTACGAAGATGCAATCAAGAATGGAGAACACTTTATTAATCACTCAGTCTTAAGCATGGTATTAAATCTTGGAATACTCACACCTGACATAGTTATAGAAAAGTTAATTAATTATGCTGAAAATAATTCAGTACCTATCAATAGTTTAGAAGGAATAATAAGACAAATTATTGGCTGGCGCGAATTCATTAGAGGCATATATCAGAACTTTAGTGAGCGTATGGAAACAGAAAATTATTGGAATCATGATAGAAAACTAACTATAGATTGGTACGAGGGCACCACAGGAATTGACCCTTTGGATGATGCTATAAAAGGTGCGCATAAATATGGTTACACCCACCATATAAATCGCTTAATGGTCTTATCTAACATAATGAATATGTCCCGCATAAATCCTCAGGAAATTTACCGCTGGTTTATGGAAATGTTTGTTGATTCATCAGAATGGGTAATGGTACCAAATGTTTATGGTATGGGTACTTTTGCAGATGGTGGAATATTTGCAACCAAGCCCTACATTTGTGGCTCAAGCTATATACTAAGAATGTCAGATTTTAAAAAAGGGCCTTGGTGCGAAATCGTTGATGGTCTCTATTGGAGTTTTATTGAAAGGAACAGAAAATTTTTTGAAAGTAATCCAAGATTATCATTAATGATCAGAGCGCTTAACAAAATGGATGTTGATCGAAAAGAGGCGATTTTTAGTAAAGCTGAATATTTTATTGAATCAAAAACAAATGCTTAAAATGACTGATATAGGTCTCTTTTGTGAACCTGGAAATTTCTACATTGACCCACTAAATCCTTGTGATACAGCTGTTATAACACATGCACACGCAGATCATGCAAGAGCAGGTATGAGCAATTATATTTGCACTCCAGAAACTGCATCAATAATGAGATCAAGAATTGATCAAAATTTGTCTATTAGAGAAACTAAATATAATCAGTCATTGCGTTTGGGCAAAACTACTGTTAGCTTTCATTCAGCTGGACATGTTTTAGGTTCGGCACAAATTAAAATTCAGTTTAATAAAAAAACAGCTGTGATTACTGGAGATTATAAGAGGGCTTTTGATCCTACNTGTCCCAGCTTTGACCTTCAAAAGTGCGATATTTTTGTGAGTGAAGCCACATTTGCTAATCCTAAATATATATGGCCTCCTTTTGATGATGAGATAGAAAAGATTTATAAATGGTATGAGCACAATTATAAAAATAAAATTAACTCGATTATCTATTGTTATTCCCTTGGAAAGTCCCAACGACTCATAAAAACAATTAAAGAAGCGTATAACATCCCTGTATACGCGCATCAAGCTATCAGAACTATAAATAAAATATATATGAATCATGGNATTAGTAACTTAGAAACTAAAACTATTTCAAAGAATAAATCATTCTTNCCTGGTCTTATTGTTATCCCCCCAGGTGCAAGAAAGTCTAAGCACATAAAACATTTAATTCCTAATAAAACAGCTATGTGTAGTGGCTGGGCACTTAATAATTATCGTGATTGCGATACAGGTTTTGTTCTATCTGACCATGCGGACTGGAATGATTTAATTAAAACTATTGAGGAAACTGAAGCCAAAGAAGTTGTTATTATTCATGGTAGTGGCCCATTACTTAGAAAATATCTTAATGAAAAAGGTATTACTGTTACCAACTATAATAAATTTAAACAAGCAGAAAAAACTATTCAATTATCAATCTTTCAATGAAAAAACCTGAGGACAAGGTAATGCAAATCACCTATTCACTTGGTGTAATAATAGTCATAGTTATTTGCATAATATTATTTATAAGATTAGTGTTTATAGCTATTGATTAATATAAAAGTTAAATTTTTCAGAATCTATATTACCGCCTGAAATTGTCACTAAAATATTCTTTCCATTAGTTTTAANAGAACCATTTANAATGCTTGCAAATGCAACACAACCACTGGGCTCAGCAATAATGTTAAATTCCTCATATAGGATCCTCATAGCTTTTATTACCTCTGAATCATTCACTATTAAGCCTTCTTTACAATTCATTAGATTGATAGGAAATGTTATTTCACCCGGAATCTCAACTTCAAGAGCATCACAGATTGTTCTTTTTTGTATTTTTTTTCTGGTGCGTGTTCTTTTTTCTAGAGAAATTTGAGTATCGTTACAGTTTTCAGGTTCAACGGGAAAGATATTTGCGGACTTATAAAAATGTTTTACAACTATGCTAGTGCCTGCAACTAAACCTCCTCCAGAGGTACATGAAAGAACCACATCAAGATTTATATTATTATCTAAAAAATAGTTACAAACNTCTAAACCAAAAGTACCCTGCCCCGCTATAACATCTTTGTTATCAAATGGTTTGATTANGGGAAGGCCAGTATCAATTGATATCTTTTGCGCAATTTCTTCTCTGCTTTGAATATGTCTTTTATACAATACTATTTCTCCGCCATTATTTTTTGTATTTTCTAATTTTGTTTTAGGAGCATCATCAGGCATAACAATGATAGATTTCATNTTGAATAATTGTGCAGCTTTTGATACGCCTTGAGCNTGATTACCAGAAGAATATGCTATTACCCCTTCAATATTTTTATCAGCTAATTTTGAGATTGCAGATAGTGCCCCACGTATTTTGAATGAACCGGTAAGTTGTTTTGTTTCATCTTTGAAAAATAAGTTTGCACTAAACAATTCGTTTAACCTTTTAGATGTAATAATTGGAGTATTTACAATAAAGCCTGAAATTCTCTCATAAGANTTTTTTATATCGCTAATTGTGACCACAATAAAAGTTTAATATATTTTAGATAACCATATAATTAAGTTATGAATTCAAGACAAGCATTAAGTACGTTCGGCCGTTCTGGCAATCCAATGTTTTCAGAAAAAACATTTTCAGAAAAAATTATTGATGTATCTATGCCAAAAATGACATTGCAAGGCACAGTCAATAAAGTTGGAATAAGNATGTTGTTGCTAATGTCTACTGCNGTATTTACATGGATACAGTATTTTAATGGACAAAACATAACACCTTATATGATTGGTGGCAGTGTAGTAGGCCTGATATTCGCATTAGTTACAATTTTTAAGAGGACATGGGCAGCATATACAGCACCACTGTATGCTTTAGCAAANGGATTTGCGTTGGGAGGTATATCGGCTCTTTATGAATCGCAATTTAGTGGGATAACCATACAAGCAGTTACCTTAACTTTTGCGACGCTTTTTGGACTGCTATTTGCATATAAAACTGGGTTAATCAAACCAGACCGTAACTTTATGTTAATGGTATTTGCTGGTACTTTTGCAATTTTTGCACTTTATTTGATCAATTTTATAATGATGTTCTTTGGTACATCCATAGGCTTTATTCATGATAATGGTTTGTTTGGGATAGGTTTTTCCNTATTGGTAGTATGTATTGCTGCTCTAAATCTTGTCTTAGATTTTGATTACATTGAACAAGGTGCAGAGAAAGGGGCACCTAAGTACTTGGAGTGGTATGGTGCATTTTCATTAATGGTGACTTTAATTTGGTTGTATCTCGAAATTTTGAGGCTCTTGGCAAAACTAAGATCTAGATAATGGAAATATTTCTTATAATTATATTGTTACTGCTAGTGCCTGCTACTTACATGCTCTTTAATCTTAGAGCAAATAAAAAGCAGACAAATCGTAAAAATCGAATAAATTGGCGTCATTAATCAGGTTTGCTTGATAAAAGGTAACAGTTTTCAACGTTACAAGATGTTTTCTTCCATCTTTCAAAAAGCTCGTTACCATTAAAATCAATAGTTTGAATAAAAGATTTCTTATCACCCATAAAATTTGGCTCGTAACTAAAAGATTGGCCAATTAAATCTAAATTTGAATGATTGGTAATTGTTTCACTAACCAACCCTTTATCCATAATGTATTCGCCATGACCAACACCTAACTTTCCATCTTCATAGTATGTATAAATTACATTACCATCAGCGTAAAGTTTTACTGGTAACGGGGACTCTACTTCTAAAAATTCGCCATTCCAAGAAGTCTCAACTAATACCCATGCTCCCTCTAAATCACCTTTAGCCGCTTTATGAGGAAAAGCAATAAATGTCAGTAAAATTAAAATATAAGACAAAAATTTCATAGCAACTCCTAAATAAATTTTACATAAATAAAAGGGAAATTTGTGTAAAAATTGAAATAAATGGAGCGAGTGACGGGGTTCGAACCCGTGACCTCAACCTTGGCAAGGTTGCGCACTACCAACTGTGCTACACTCGCTGAATATTAGAATTTTAACTTTTAAACTCCCTTCATTCAATTATACTTAACACTTGTTTTATGACCTTAAGATGAGAAATGTAATATCTATAACGTTAATTTTCTTTACATT
>PARR01000033.1 GCA_002711625.1 Rickettsiales bacterium
TAAATTATTCGGTAGGGACTGAAATTTCTCCATCATTATTTTCAACATCAAATTCTTCAGGAATTAAATCTAATCTATCAATAATAGAATCATCAGTAGAATCAATTATTGATTCTTTATTATACTTTTTATTGGAAACAATTACTAGTGATAAACTTGTTAAAAAAAAACAGACAGCTAAAAAAGTAGTAGTTTTAGTTAAAAGATTTGAAGTGCCACGTGATGTAAGATAATCGCCTAATCCACCAGAATTAGATTGACCAATTCCTAGCCCACCGCCTTCTGATTTTTGCAATAAAACTATTACAACTAAAAAAACACATACAATAATATGAATTGATAACACAATTGCAAACATGATTGTACAATAGAGAAAATTTAAAAAAAATCAATTAATATTACCATAATTCAATATTTCTTGGATTTCCTTTTGATTTATGCTGGCACCGCCTATCAACATTCCGTTAACCTTGGATTCTTGAAGAATATAACTAAAATTAGATGAGCTTACCGACCCACCATATAAAATAGAAATATTATCACTGTAACCATTGTTTTTTAGAAAATTTTCAATAAAATTTCTTACAGCTAATATTTCTTCATTTTTTGGGGTGATGCCTGTTCCTATAGCCCATATAGGTTCATAGGCAATGATTACTTCATCGAGTTTTTTTGGAATAGATCCTAAAATTTGTTTTGCCAAAAAATCATTAACTTGATTATCATCCCTAATATTTTTTGGTTCTCCAATACATATTATAGGAATTATGTTATTATTCTTAAGTAATTCAGCTTTTTTAAAAATTTCTAAATTACTTTCATTTTGAAATGTTCTTCTTTCTGAATGTCCTATTATTGAATATTTACATTTGTAATATTTTAATAGTTCAATACTTGTGCAACCTGTATAAGCACCACTACTTTCATGATGACAGTCTTGTGCACCTAAATAAGTATTCTCTAAATCTTTTATATACTTACAAATTTCTGGAATTAAAAGAAATTGTGGACAAATAATACTTTTGACTAACTTTGATTTTAGTTGTGTTTTATGTTTTAAACTATTTACTAGCTTGGTGGCAGTATCAATATTTAAATTCATCTTCCAATTCGATACAATTAATATATATTGTGACATAATTATAATAGAAAAATAAATGAATTATTATATATGCTTACTACTTTAAGAAATAGCTCAAAAAACTCAATACTAAAAATTATTTTGGGAAGTTTACTTACTGTATTGATTATTAGTTTTGCAATGTGGGGTACTGAAGACCTTGTCGGAGTTACAAAAAAACAAACCACAGTTGCATCAGTAGGCAACCTTGATGTTTCTTCTAGAGAATTTTATTCATTGTATTCAAGACAAACTGAAGAAATAAGGAAATTGCTTGGTTCATCACTGAGTATAGAAAAATCAAGAGAGTTTGGATATGTTGATAGAGCGCTGAGTTCATTAATTAACAGGGCTTTATTTAATAATGAAGCATTGGAGCTTGGTTTGTCAGTTAGTGATACAAATGTTAGAGATAGAATATTAAAAGATGATTCGTTCAAAGATGATTTAGGTCAATTTAGTGAGCTAGTTTTTAGACAATTAATATCAGAATCAGGATATACAGAGGATTCTTATGTAGAGGGAACCAGGCAAGATCTTGCAAGAGAACAAATGGTGGAAACTATAAGAACAAGTTTAAAAATTCCAAATATAATGAAAAAAAATTTAGCTGAATACAACCTTCAGGAAAGAAGCGTTGATTTTCTTGTTATAGACGCAAAAAAAGAAATTATACCTAAAGTAAATGAAATTGAAATTAAAGAGTTTTATAACAAAAACCAAGATAAATTTATGACGGATGAGTACAGGAGCGTTGAAACCCTTCTTTTAGATGCAAAAGAATATGCAGAAAAACTTACAGTTACTGAAGATGAAGTCAAACTTTTGTACGAAGAAAGAAAAGAATTATTGATAGAGCCAGAACAAAGATATTTAAGACAAATTCTGGTTGACGAGGAAAAAATAGCGAGAGATATTTATAAAAAACTAAATAAAAAAGTTAATAATTTTGACAAAATTGCAGAAAATTCAGCAAACCTCTCTAGAGAGGATACAGATCTTGGGTGGAATACTAAAAATGAACTTCCAGAAGAGATTGTAGATGCGGTATTTAAATTAAGTAAAGATAAAGTTACCTCTCCAATTAAAAGTAGTTTTGGCTGGCATGTAATAGTTGTCGATGATATCAAAAAAAAGAAAGAAACATCATATTCTGAAATAAAAGAAAGGTTCCAAAACGAACTTCTTTTTGAAAAAGGTAAAGATGCCGTATTTGACCTTCAAGATGATTTAGAGGATCTTTTAGCCTCTGGAAATACCTTTTCTGAAATCAGTGATATTCTTGATGTACAATTAATTACTGCTAAATCAATAAATAGGCAAGGTATAGATGATAAAATGAAAAAAAATGACAACTTTCAGGATGAAAGAATACTTCGCTCTATATTTAATCAAAAACTTAATGAAGAAGGAAACATCATTGATATCGATAAAGATGAGGGTCTTGCAATAAGTATAGTAAATGAGATTATAGAACCAAGAAAAATGACTTTTGAAGAGGCAATGGACTTAGCAAGAGAAAAATTAATTCTTGAAAAGAAAATTGAATCAGCCAAACAAAAGGCTGAAAAAATAGTTAAGATGGTCAGTGATGGAAAAAAATTTAATAAAGTAGCAAGTCAATATTCGTTAGAACTCAAGGGCAACAAACCATTTAAAAGAATTTTGCCGGATAATAGTGAATTACCAATACCTTTGATTTCAAAAATATTCGATTCCAAGTTGGGCGATGTTAATTATGAGCAAAGAGGTGGTAGCGAATTTGTAGTAGCTCAAACTGCTCAAATAATAAATACCATTGAAAATACCGAGAATGAACTCAAAGAGTTTTCAGACAAGATTAGAGAGGATTTGTCACTAGATTTATTAGCACAATTTTCAGAAGCATTAAGAAAAAAGTATAAAATTACAATTAACGATTCTGTAATTGATCAACTAAACTAATATGGATATCAATAAGTTTAATATAACAAATTTCAAAAAAAATTATAATCTAGGTAAAAAACAAATCATATATCATACTCTATCTGCTGATATTCATACCCCAGTCTCAATTATGATGAAACTTAAAGATGAAAAGTATTCTTTTCTTTATGAATCGGTTGAAAAAGGAAGTCAAAAAGGTAGATATTCAATTATTGGGTTAAAACCTGATCTTATTTGGAAGTGCAAAGACAAAAAATGCACCACTTTAAATCTTACAAAAAATAAAAAAAGTTGTACCTTTGAAAAAAATCCTCTCAGAAGTTTAAAAAAATTGATTAAAGAAAATAAGGCAATAATACCAAAAGTTTTGCCATCAATTTCATCTGGATTATACGGCTTTTTAGGTTACGAAATGATTCAGTACTTTGAAAGCTTAGAACTAAATAAAGTTGATAATTTAAATTTGCCAGAATCAGTCTTTATAAGACCATCACTTACTTTGGTTTTTGACAACGTGAGTGACAAATTATTTATCACTAAATTAATTGTTCCTTCAATTGAGAAGGCCTTAGTTTCATATGAAAATGGTTTAGAAGAAATACATAAATTGATTAATAAAGTACGAAAACCTTTGATAGCTAAACCTTCCAAAAAAAAAAATACAGCTAAATTAAATATTTTAAAAGATGTCAAATCAAACACTTCATATAAAGAGTTTGAGCAAATGGTAAATAAAGCAAAAAACTATATTTATGAAGGTGAAATATTTCAAGTGGTTATCTCGCGAATATTTCAAAAAAATATTGATGTAGAACCGCTATCAATTTATAGGGCACTCAGAAATCTAAACCCATCTCCTTATCTCTTCTTTATAAATTTCAATGAATTTAAAATTGTTGGAGCTAGTCCAGAGATTTTAATTAAGTTACAGGACAAAAAAGTAACAATTAGACCAATAGCTGGAACAAGAAGAAGAGGTTCAAATACTAAAGAAGATAAAAAAAATGAAAATGATTTATTAAGCGACCCAAAAGAAATTTCAGAACACTTAATGCTATTAGATTTAGGAAGAAATGACATCAGCCGAGTTACAAAGCCAGGAACAGTGAAAGTAACTGATAAAATGTATATTGAATATTTTTCTCACGTGATGCATATTGTTTCGAATATTGATGGAGAATTAGATAAAAACAAAGGAACAACCGATGTTCTTTTTAGTGGTTTTCCGGCCGGAACAGTTACTGGAGCACCCAAGATTAGGGCAATTGAAATTATAGAGGAGTTAGAAAAAAGTAGAAGAAATATTTATGCTGGTTCTGTGGGATATATTTCATTTAATGGTGACATCGATACCTGTATTGCTCTGAGAACTGCATTAATAAAAAATAATCAAATATATATACAATCTGGGGCTGGAATTGTTGCTGATAGTAAGCCTAAAAACGAGTATGCTGAAACTGAAAATAAAGCTCTTGCATTGTTAACGGCTTGTGCATATGCATATAACTTTGAGTAGTCTATGCTAGTTCTAATTGATAATTACGATAGTTTTACATATAATTTAGTCCATTATTTTGAGGAGATTGGACAAAAAGTTATTGTATTTAGAAATGATGAAAAAAGTGTTGATGAAATTCTCAAGTTGTCCCCNTCCTTTCTTGTCATTTCACCGGGTCCAAGCACACCANNTAATGCTGGNATTTGTATAAATTTAGTCAAACAANTATCATATAAAAATCTAGAAATTCCTGTTTTAGGTGTATGCCTTGGGCATCAGGTTATTGCAGAAAGTTTTGGAGCAAATGTAATCCAAAGTGGCAAGCCAATACACGGTAAAGTAAGTAAAATTTTTCATAAAAACTCTGGTCTGTTTTTAAATATTTCAAATCCATTTAATGCAACAAGATATCATTCATTAATAATAGAGGACAAAGATGTCCCTAAATGTCTAAAAGTAACTGCANAAACCGATGATAATGTTATAATGGCCATTGAACATCAATCAAAAAAGATTTTTGGTGTACAATTTCACCCAGAGAGCATATCNACTGAATCAGGTCANCAGATTTTAAAAAATTTTCTGGCAATTAAAANATGATTGAAAATCTTTGAGTAAATAAAATGATTGAAANAAAAGACTTATTTAAAAAACTTGAGAAATTNGAAAATTTAAATAGTAGTGAATCAGACTTTTTAGTTGANTCAATTTTTAAAAANAAAATNGAAGATTCNGNTATTGGNAGTATCNTGACTTTTTTAAANNTAAAAAGTGAGTCATTTGAAGAAATATTTTCATTTCAAAATTATCTAAAAAAAAAATGTAAAAAGTTTAACTTTGGAAATCAAATAATGGATACTTGTGGAACTGGTGGTGACAATAAACAAAGCTTTAATTTTTCAACTGCTGTTGCAATACTTTTAAGCGCATGTGATGTTAAAATAGTAAAGCATGGAAATAGGTCAATTACATCTAAATCAGGAAGTTTTGATGTACTAGAATCATTGGGAGTTGATATAAACCTAAAACCAGAAAAAATTGAAAAGTTTTTTCAAAAACACGGTATTTGCTTCTTATTTGCACCAAATTTTCACTCAACATTGAAGGAAGTTGCTCCAATAAGAAAAAATTTACCCTTTAAAACAATCTTCAATCTTTTAGGACCATTATTAAATCCTTGTAAGTTAACATATCAAATATTGGGAGTTAGTAATAAAAAAAATCTTTTTACACATGCAAAGTGTCTCAGAGAAATCAATATAAAAAAAGCATGGGTAGTTCATAATCATGATGGTTACGATGAAATGACTACAACATCATCAAATTCAATTATAGAAATATCAAAGAACAAAGTCTCTAAAGAGATTATTATTAACCCTAATGAATTAGGTTTTGAAACTAGAAATCAAAATGAACTCAATGGAGGAAGTTCTCATGAAAATGCGTTTTTAATGAAGAGACTTTTTGATGGTGAAACTGGAGCTATAAGAGATAATGTTCTTTTAAATGCTGGAGCTGCTCTTTTAATAAGTGAAAAAGTTACTAGTTTAAAAAATGGAATAGAGTTAGCAAAAAAAAACATTGATAATGGAAAAGCATCTAAAAAATTAGAAGAAATTACAAAAAAATGAATATCTTAGATAAAATTTGTGAAACTAAAGTTGAAGAAATAAAGAAATTAAAAAAAGAAAAGTCTTTTGATAGTTCAACAAAACCAATTAAAAGTTTTTTCTTAGAAAAATTAAAAAAAAAAAAAAAATCACGATTCAATGTAATTACTGAGGTAAAACAAAAATCACCTAGCAAAGGTCTACTTCGGAAAAATTTTGATCCCGTTAAAATATCAAAAATATATCAGAAAGCTGGAGCAGATTGTTTATCAGTATTAACGGATAAAATATACTTTGGTGGCGATATTAATTACATTAAAATGATAAAAAAAGAAGTCGATCTGCCTATATTAAGAAAAGATTTTATCATTGACGAATTTCAAGTATATGAAAGCCATTATTATGAAGCTGATTGTATATTACTTATTTTTTCCATTTTAACGAATGCACAAATTTTAAAGTTTTATCATCTAGCAAAATCATTGGGGATGGATGTTATATGTGAGATCCATAATGAAACGGAATTAAAAAGAGCAATTGAACTTGATGTTGAATGTATCGGAATTAATAATAGAAATTTAAAAACACTGGAGGTAAATATAGAAAATTTTACAAACATGTCCAAGAAAATACCAGAAGGTATTTTCAAGATTTGTGAGAGTGGNATAACNCATAACACCCAACTTTTTACACTTTCAAAATTNGGAGCCGATGCATTTCTTATAGGTGAAAANCTTATNAAATCTGAAAATATTTACAAGACTACGTTTGAAATGATAAANAAATGAACTTTTCTCATATAAANNATAANAAATTAAANATGGTAGATGTTAGTCAAAAGANAGTCAGTAAAAGAGAAGCAATAGCACAATGTAATATNATTTTCTCAAAAAGTAGCTTAAATAAGCTTCTTAAGAATGGTTCTCCAAAAGGAGAGATATTTAATACCGCAAAATGTGCTGGAATAATTGCGACAAAAAAAACATCTGAATTAATACCACTTTGTCATAATATTAACCTAACATTTATTGGAATTGATATTATAATTAATAAAAAAGAAAATCTTATTGTAATAAATTCTATAGTTAAAACTGATAACAGGACTGGAGTAGAAATTGAAGCCCTTACAGGTTGCTCGGTCGCAGCNCTTACAATATTTGATATGTGTAAATCAATTGATAAATCAATTGAGATCAAAAATTTAAAATTAGTAAAAAAAACTGGNGGTAAATCTGGCCCCTATACCAATGATTAGTTATACTAAAGCAATTACNGAAATAAAAAAAAATATCAAGCAGTCAAACAAAAAAGAATTTGTCAATTTGTCTTTAGCAATTNATAGAATTCTAGCTGAAAATATTTATGCNAANCATTACTCACCAATTTCAAATGTATCTTCAATGGATGGTGCAATTGTNAGAAAGATAGATTTACATAATAATAGAAATANATTTAAAATAGTTGGTGAATCAAAAGCAGGAGATTTTTCTACAGCTGACATAAAGAAAAATGAAACAAAATTTGTTTACACAGGAGGTCCAGTTCCAGGAAAGAATAAAATTGTCATACCTAAAGAGAACTTTAAAGTGCATCNCAATGAAAAGATGTTGGAAATAGTTTTGGAATCAAAAACAAGTTTTATTAGAAAAAAAGGACAGGATTTTAAAATTAATGATTTATGTATAAAAAAAGGAGATATTTTAAATATAAGAAANTTAGCATTGGCAAAGGCATTAAAAAAAAAAGAACTTTTAGTCCTAAAGCGCCCCAATGTTGTGGTTATTATTTCAGGTGACGAGATTAAAAGCAAGACAAACCCAAAGGGTTTGATAGAATCCTCTAACAAAGTTTTAATTGTTAATTTATTGAATAAATTAGGTTGTAATACCTTAGGTGTTTATGAAGTTATGGACAACAAAACTGAACTGCAAAGAGTATTAAATTCATTGAATAATTTTGATTTTTTAATTACTTCTGGCGGTATTTCAAAAGGAAGATATGATATTATTAAAAGCACCCTAGAAAACTTTAATCTTCAAATTATTTTTGACAGTGTAAAAGTAAAACCAGGTAAGCCAGTAACTTTTGGAGTTTTAAATAAAAATAAATTTTTTTTAGGTGCTCCAGGAAACCCAGTCTCTTGTTTCATTACAATAATATTTTTTTTCACAAGAATGTTAAACTCATTTTATGGTCAAACAAAACAGATTTTTAATTACAGAACTTTAATTTCGAGCTCGTCTTTTAAAATTTCTAATAAATTCACGAATTTCCTAAGAATAAAGCTTAGCAATTCTGAAAANAAGTTTTACATTTTTAAGGATCAAGATAGCTCTCTATTGNNAGTTTTAAGTGAATCTGATGGTATTCTNGTGGNCAGACCCAANTTAAGNACAATAATNAGTGGNGAAAAATATGAAGTGATTCTATTTAAAGATATTTTTAATTTCTGGATATAAACTTGACATATTGATAGAACTTATGTAGAACATTTCTATGTTAACAATTAAACAAAAAAAACTCTTTGACTTCCTAAACTCTTATCATTCAAAGTATCAAATTTACCCTACATTTGAGGAAATGAAGCTTAATCTTAATGTAAAATCAAAATCTGGAATACATAAGTTACTATCTTCTCTAGAAGAAAAAGGTTATATTAAAAGATTACCTCACAAGGCCAGAGCTCTCAAACTAAATAATGTTATAACTTTTAAGGAAAAAAAAAATGATAGATTAATACCATTTCTTGGTAAAATCGCTGCAGGTAACCCAATTGAAGCAATAAGTGGAAGTTTTGAACAGATTTCAGTGCCTAACTTTCTTTTAGATAATAAAAGTGAGCATTTTACCTTAGAAGTTACTGGTGACTCAATGATTGACGAAGGAATATTTGATGGAGACATAGTTGTAATAAAAAAAAGCGATGTTGCAATAAGTGGAGAGATTGTGGTTGCACTCATAGATGATACTGAGGTTACTCTAAAAAAATTTAGGTCATATAAAAACTCNGTGGCACTAGAACCAGCCAACAAAAAGTATAAAGCTAGAATTTTTGGAGAAGATAGGGTTACAATTCAAGGAAAATTAGTAGGGTTACTGAGAAAATTTTAAAAATAATTCATGACAGTTGTAACTAGATTTGCTCCGTCTCCCACCGGTTATCTTCATCTCGGGGGTGCAAGAACAGCTCTTTTTAACTTTCTTTATGCAAAGAACAAAAATGGAGTTTTTAAAATTAGAATTGAAGATACAGACCTATCAAGAAACATCAATCAAATGTCATCTAAAATCATTGAGGATCTTAAATGGCTTGGAATAATTACTAATGACAAAGTTGAAATGCAAAGTCAAAATATGAGTGCCCATAAAGAATTTGCAAATTCCCTACTCAATAAAGGTTTAGCTTATAAATGTTTTGAAGAAACTGATTTTAAATCAGAGAGTTTTTTAAAAAAGAATAAAAAAAGTATTTGGAGAGATGTTCAATCAAATCATCCTTCTAAGAAAAAATTTTGCATAAGAATAAAGTCACCAAATTCTGGTAAGACTAGTGTTGTTGACAAAATTCAAGGCAAAATTGAAATCGATAACAGTGAATTGGACGATTTTATTATTCTTAGAACTAATCAAACACCAACCTTTCTTCTATCATCTGTAATTGATGACTTCAATATGAAGGTAACTGACATATTACGGGGCGATGATCATTTAACAAATACTTTAAGACAAAAGGTTTTATTTGACTACCTCAACTATCAACCCAATTTTGCACATATTTCACTTATTCATAATTATGATAATAAAAAACTCTCAAAACGAGACAGTNTATTNNCNATTAATGATTATAAAAATAAAGGTTATTTAAAAGAATCAATAATTAATTATATTCTAAGAATGGGNTGGTCTTATGGTGATAAAGAATTTTTTTCNCTGAGAGAAGCTATAAGTTTGTTTAATTTAGAAAATATTGGAAAATCTCCTGCAAAAATAGATGATACTAAGCTAAATTTTTTAAATAACCACTATATAAAAAATTTAGAAAATGATGAATTAGTTAAAAGACTAAATTGTTTAGATGAGTTACAAGAAAAATATAAAATAANTAATTATTTACAAAAGTCTTCAGATTTCATAGGCCTATTTAAAGATCGGTGTTATAACCTAGAAGAATTAAAAGAAANATTAAAAATTCTTTTTAATTTTCAATATTCAAAAAATGAAGATAATCAAAAAGTTTTCAATGATTTAGAAAAACATAATGAAAGAATCTATGATTCATTTTTTAATTTAGATGACTGGAGTGAATCAAGTTTAAGTTTGAAGATTAAAAATTTGGTTGCAGAATTAGATATTAATTTTAAGAAATTAGGACAACCGTTNAGAATGGCTGTTATCGGCAAAGTAAATGGTCCGTCAATNTCCAGTATTTTTTCTATTTTAGGAAAACGCGAGGTTTTAAAAAGATTAGAAAAGGTTTTTTATGAAAAATAAAAATATAACAATTATTAACAATAATACTGGAGAAAAATTTACTTTTCCCATNAAAGACGGTTCATGTGGTCCTCAAGTTGTAGATCTTGAACTGTTCTATGAAAAAACTGGCATGTTTGTATACGATCCTGGTTTTACTTCTACTGCAAGTTGTTCATCTGAAATTACATACATAGACGGCGATAGAGGAATTCTTTTACACAGAGGATATTCTATCGAGGACTTAGCAAAAAAATCTGATTACAATGAGGTCTGTTACTTGCTTTTAAATGGTGAACTGCCAGACTTGTTCAATAAAAAAAAATTTGTAGAAATATTAACTAACCACACAATGCTCCATGAACAAATACTAAGATTTTATAGTGGTTTTAGAAGAGATTCTCACACCATGGCAGTAATGGTCGGAATTGTGGGTGGATTGTCGTCATTTTATTCAGANAAAACACATGATTTTTCATCAACTGAGGGAAAATGGGTCGCTGTAAGTAGATTACTTGCAAAACTACCAACAATTGCTGCAATGGCATATAAATATTCATTAGGACAACCTTTTATATACCCAAAAAATAGTTTGAGCTATAGTGAAAATTTTTTACATATGCTTTTCTCNACTCCNTGTGGAGANTATAAACCTTCAAAGGCNAGAATAGAGGCANTNGATAAACTTTTAATTTTACATGCAGACCACGAACAAAATGCATCTACCTCAACNGTTAAAATTGCAGGTTCTTCAGGTGCCAATCCATTTGCTTGTGTAGCNGCTGGTGTTGCTTCCTTATGGGGACCTGCACATGGTGGAGCAAATGAATCAGTTATAAGAATGTTAAATCAAATTGGACATGAGAAAAATATTAAAAAATTTATTGACAAAGCGAAAGACAAGAATGACTCTTTTAGATTGATGGGCTTTGGGCACAGAGTTTACAAAAATTATGACCCTAGAGCTAATGTATTAAGAAAATATTGTCACAACCTATTAAATGAAGTTGATAACTTTAATGTTCCATTATTTAGATTGGCAAATAAATTAGAAGAAATAGCATTAAATGACGATTATTTTATAAAAAAGAAGCTATATCCTAATGTAGACTTTTATTCAGGAATNATACTAAAAGCTCTTGGACTNCCNGAATCAATGTTTACCGTTATTTTTGCNGTTGCAAGGACNGTAGGATGGATTGCTCAGTGGAAGGAAATGACTGAACTGGAACAAAAGAAAATTAGTAGACCAAGACAACTTTATACCGGGAAAAAAAAGAGAAAATTCATAAACATTTCAGATAGAAAAAACAAAGCACAAATGTTTCCAGGGGTAATTTAAATATCCATAACCTCTTTTATAAAAAGTTCAGATGGATTTTTCTTTTTATACAACATTTCTTTGGAAAACAGTCTCATATACTTAATTTGCATCTCTCTCTTCTTTTTATTTTTGATAAGNCTTATGATTTCTTGAAATACATTTTTACATGTAAATGATTCAAAAATGAATTCTGGAATTACTTCTTTTTTGAAATAAATGTTAATTAAAGACGCATACTTTACTTTGACAAGATTCTTTATAATTATTTGAGTAAAAAAGTTCGCTTTATAAACAACTATTGTCGGGGTAAGGAATTTTGCCAACTCTAATGTAACAGTNCCTGAAGCAGCAACTGCTAAAAATGACTCCATCATTACNCTTNTTTTTGTTTCATTATCTGAAATTATACTAACATTNCAGTCANTTAGTTGGTTTTTNAGAGAATTTACAAATCTATTGAAGGTTAAAATATATATTTCAAATTGTGGNAACTTGAAATTTATTTCACNGATAATTTCTTTTAGAGTTTTTAAATTGTTTTTTATTTCTATTTCACGAGAACCTGGCAAAAAACTAATNATTTTTTTTTTAGAACGATTATTTTCATTTTCAAAAAAAATCGAATGCCCAATAAATTTTGTTTCCAAACCATATTTTTTAAAATAAATTGTTTCAAAATTAAAAAGAGTTGCCATCTTGTCATAATATTTAGCAAATATTTTTGCCCTATATTCTTTCCACGCCCAAACTTTAGGAGCTACATAATGTATAAATTTTGTGTTTTTTTTTTTTCTTAAATTTTGAAGACTCCTTGCCAATCTATAACTCAAACTTGGGGAATCTATTGTAATAAGAAAATCTGGGCGAACATGATTAATTTTTTGCTTAATTATTCTCATCAATTTTAAAAACTTAAATATTCTAAAAGCTACTTCAATAATTCCTATTGTGTTGAATTTTTCAATCTTTATCCATGATTCAAAACCTATACTTTCCATTAAATCTCCACCNACACCATAGACTTTTATATTANTTAATTTGATATTTTTCAGTGACTTTAATAGATGAAATCCTAAATAATCACCTGAAGGCTCTGTTGTAATTATTACTATTTTCATCTAAATCCCATACAATATAAGTTTATTTTTAATACAGAATTCAAGAATCTTTTTTTTGTCTAGAAAAATTGTTGATTTTGCTGAAAAAGCTATGCCATAAATATTATTTTTTAAACAATTTTTAACAGTTTTTAATCCAATAGTCGGCAAATCGACTCTTAGCTCCTGTTTTCTCTTTGCTAATTTTACTAAAATTGCTGGAGTAGTGATATTTGTTTTAATAAATTGNCTTGATCTTTTTATTAATTTATCTGTTCCTTCAATTGCCTCAATTCCTATTATTGTTCCTTGTTGGATTATCATTGATTGNCCAATATCAAATTTTGAATTGCTATCCAAAACTTTTTTTGCTTTATTAACATCTTCTAAAGTTTCTTCAGATATTATATCCTTCGTTAAATTTCCTTTAGGAAAAAGTAAGTTAGGAATAAGTTCTTTTATACTCAAAACATTAAATCCAATTTTTTCTAAATAAGAAATAGCAAAGGATAGCAAATGATTGTCTCCTCCTTGAATAATTTTTTTTGCAAATTTTGGAAAAATTTTAATGGCATTAAAGTCAGGTCTTATGTCAAGCAAATTGGGTCTACTTAGGCTTCCAACCATTAATATATAACTAAACCCTTTGGATTTTAATTTTTTAATCTCNGTAATAATTCTACCAAAATTTATGATTTTAAAATCATACTTTTTAAGATTGTTATTAAAATGGTTATTAGAAAAACCTAAACAGTAAAATGGTATTTTTTTATTCTGAAAATAATTTACTACAATTTTTGGTAAGGTTCCGCCACCTGCTAAAAGAATTACTTTCATGATATTATGGTAAACAAAAAGATCTGTCTGAACTATCGGATAAGAATTTTAATAATTTTCTAATTGTATAAAATGTATATTTTTTTTTAACACTGATATTTAGCCTATCATTTAGTGTCATTTTCTTCTCAAAGAAAATGAATCTAAAAACTTTTCTTAATTCTGAAATTTCTGTTTTATCAAAATTATTTCTTTTGAGGCCAATTATATTTAACCCTGATAATTTTGCTCTATTTCCAACTACAGTCCCAAAAGGGATTACGTCTGCTGTTACTCCTGACATACCACCAATCATTGCTCCCTCGCCAATACGTGTAAACTGATGTACAGCACTTAATGCCCCTATGACTACATTATTTTCTACAACCACATGTCCAGCCAATGTTGAGTGATTAGCAAAAATTACGTTATCAGCAACTGTGCAATCATGTGCGATATGAGTACCGATCATTAATAAACAATTATTCCCAACTTTAGTTATACCGCCTCCACCCGAAGTACCTAAATTAATAGTTACATATTCCCTTATTTTACAATTTGAACCAATCCTAACCTTTGTATCCTCTCCGACATACTTTAGGTCTTGGGGTATGGTTCCAATCGAGGAAAATGGAAAAATTTCGGTAGAATTGGCAATTTCTGTATCACCGTTTACTACGACATGAGAATGGATTTTACAATTTTTACCAATTTTTGTTTGCTTTCCAATATAACAGTAAGGACCTATATCAACATCCTCAGAAATTTCTGCACCATCACAAATAACTGCTGTATTGTGTATCATATAAAATTATTAACTTATTAGAAAAAGAAAACAAAATGATATTTAATTTCAAATTGTTTCAAAATTTTAAGTATTAAGAATTGCTGAAATCTCAGCTTCAGCAACAAGACTTTCCTCAACATAAGAATAACAATTAAATTTCCAAATGTTTTTTAAATTTCTTTTTTTTGTAACTTTAATGTTAATTGTATCTCCTGGACAAACAGGTTTTCGAAATTTTGCTTTGTCAACTGTTAATAANTATACAGATGAATTATTTTGTTTTTTATTCAAGCTGTACATAACTAAAGTACCAGCTGTTTGTGCCATTGATTCAATTATAAGAGCTCCTGGCATCACTGACATTGATTCAAAATGTCCCTGAAAAAAATTTTCGTTAAACGTAACATTTTTTATTCCAGTGGCACTTTCAAATGGAACAATGTCNTTCAATTTATCTACAAGAAGAAAAGGATATCTGTGAGGAATTAATTTTTTAATTTCTTCGATATTTAATTGTTTGTCATCTGTCATACTTTTATGAATTTTTCATTTTAATAGTTTTCCTGTGCCACTTTATAATATTTTCAGCGGGGTATCCACCAACTGATTCATTATCAGAGATATTTTTCATTACTCCACTTTTAGCAGCAATCTTTACATTATTACCAACCTTTACATGTCCGCTTATTCCAACTTGACCCCCAATCATAACATTATTGCCAATTACTGTACTACCTGAGATCCCAGTCATGGCTGCAATTACACAATTACTNCCTATTNTAACATTATGACCAACGTGTACCATATTATCAATCATACAACTTTTACCAATTACAGTNTCTCCAATTGATCCTCTATCAATTGTAGAATTACATCCAATTTCAACATTATCTTCTATAATTACCCTGCCTAATTGTGGAATTTTTTTGAAATTTTTTTCATCAATTGCAAATCCAAAACCTTCCCCACCAATTTTTACTCCTTGATAAATTTTTACATTATCAGATATTTTTGAAAAATAAATTGAAACACCCTCACCTATTTTGCAATTATTGCCGATTTGTACCCCTTTACCTATGACTGTATTTGGACCAAAAGAACAATTTTTACCGATACTTGCATTTTTGTGAATTAGAACAGATTCTGATATGTTTGTGGATAAATCAAAGTCATTCTTTAATTGCTTTTTTTCAATAAAAAAATCTGGATAAATGGAATCAGGATAAAATTTAGCTGCTACTTCTGCCATGGTAAAATATGGGTTTTCTGAAACTAAATAGTTTTTATTTTTATCAGATACATATTTTTTGAAAGTTATTACTGCTCCAGCTTTAGTTCCAGCTAAAAATTTGCAGTATTTTGGATTGGATAAAAAACTTATTTGATTTGATTTGGCTAGTTCAAGTGTTGCAATATCTTCAATCTGAAAATTAGAATCGCCGTAAAGTTGACAATTAAAAATATCAGCTAACTGGCCTAGCTTAAAAGGTCCCTCATTTTTATAAAACTCTTTATCAATCAACTTATATATTACTCACCCAACGTTACTTTTGGCAAAACTTTATTAAGTTCCAAGACTGCTTTGTCCGTTAAGTCTATATCTTTTCCAACAAGAATAACCTGACTTTTAGAAAGCACCACATTTAAATTTTGATCATTAGCTATGACTGAAAGCACATCCACTAAAGCACCTTGAATTCTATTAGTGGACCTATCAAATAATTCTTCAAATTTTTTCGCTTCATTCATATTTNTTTGTTTNATATTGTTCACCTTTTTATTAAGCTCTTTTACCTTTTCTGCGTAAACCTCTTTGGACAAAATATTCTTTTTTTTCACTAAATCACTTTCTTCATCTCTAATTTGATCTTCTTGTTTAGTTATAACATTTCTTTGAGNTCTTCTTTTTTCCTCAAACTGGTCAACTAGACTTTGATATGCTTTTGATTCATTAAGAATTTTTTTCATATCAACTACTCCAATCCTACCTTTAAAGGATTCGGATAACTGTTTTTTGATTACATTTTCTTGAGAAAATAACTCTTTTTCAGAAAAAATAGACAAAATGATTAAAATAAAATAAAAATATACATATTTCATAACATTCCTCGAAATTGGTTTAATATGTTGTACCAAAACTAAATCTAAAAATCTCTTTTTTATCATATTTTTCTTTTAAAATAGCTTTAGATAAATAAAATTTGACTGGTCCAAATGGAGATAACCAGCTTAATCCCACGCCAGCTGCAGCTCTCAATGAACTTTCATCTTTTACATCTGAACTAGAAGCCGCTGTATTATAAACGGTTCCTATGTCTCCAAAAATTAGTCCTTTTAACCCTAAATCGTCAGGGAGACCTAACGGAAAATTTAGTTCGTTCCTACTTACATAGTATGTTTCGCCTCCTAGTGCATCAGAAGTTGAAATATCTCTAGGTCCTATACCAAGATTTTTNAATCCTCTCATTCTATCACCATTTAAGAAAAATCTATCGTTAATTTTAATTTCTTTCATNCCATAAATNAAACCTGCCTCTATAAAGTTTCCTAATATCCATTGATCNGATATTCTATAAAANTTTGCTGCCCTGAATTCTGTCTTAATGTGGTTNGCATTACCACCAAGACCATAATAATCTANATCAAATCTCACTCTNTATCCGTCTGTAGGGTTTAATCTATCATTAAGTTTATCATACTGTATTGCTTGGCCAATCACAGATGTAACTCTTTTACCTTCTTGATCCTTAACATATATTGAAGAATTATCACTGACATCGTGAATTCTATCCTTTCTCAATTCGTAACTCGTAAAATGTCTCAAATCGTCATAAATTTCATAACCTGCCCTTAATTTGAAACCCAAACTTTTCTTACGATAACCACTATAAATTTTGTTATTTTGTCTAATATCAAATAAATCAAATCCTGCTGCAAAATCATTTCCCAAAAAAAAAGGATCTGTATATGATAAATCAACAGTCGACCTTCTTGTTGAAAGACCTAAATTTANACCAAGTTCTTTGGCCTGACCTAAAAGATTAGATTCTTTTATGCCTATATTACCTAAAACACCATCAATGGAAGAAAAACCGGCTCCCACAGAAAATTCGCCAGTTGAGGCTTCTGTTACTTCAACTTCTAAATTCGATTTGTTTTCAGCAGTTCCCTCATTGAAATTTATCTGGGCATTTTCGAATAAACCCAAAGTCCTCAAATTTTGTTCACTATCACGAATCTTTGAAAGATTAAAAGCATCTCCTTCCACTAATTCAATTTCTCTTCTAATAATTTCATCCTCTGTTTTTAAATTACCTTTGATATTGATTTTATTTATATATATTTTTTTCCCTTCTTGGATTTCAAAAGTTATCGATATTTTTTTTTTTTCTTTTNTAATCTTTGGTAAAACTTCTACAAACGCAAAACCGTATTCAGAAGCTTTATCAGTAATTTTTGAAACTGTTTTTTCAATCTTTTCAGAATTAAACCAGTCACCTTTTTCAATCTCAAGAAGGTCAACTAAATTCTCATTTCTAAGATTTCTTATGGAAGATTTAAATTTAACATCATCTACTTTGAATCTTTCTCCTTCTTTTAAATAAAAGTTAATAACGAATTCTTTTCTGTTATTTACTAAACTTGAGTTTACAGAAAGAACTTCAAAGTCAACATAACCATTATCTAGGTAGTATTTTCTTAGTAAATCTTTATCATAATTTATCCTGTCTTGATCAAATTTATCAGTTGAACCCCAAAACTCATACCATCTACTTTCTTTAGATGATATTACATCTTCAAGTGTCGAATCAGAGAACACCACGTTGTTTATAAAATTAATTCTTCTAATTTTAGCTTCTTTTCCTTCAGTAATTTCATAGACTAAATTAACTCGATTTTGATCAAGTTTTATATATTTTGGTTCAACAAACGTTGAAAAAAAACCCTGTCTTCTGTATATATTTTGAATTTTCTTTACATCAGATTTTATTTTGTCTGAAGAGAACACACTTCTACTTTTTAGTTCTATTTCTTGAAATAAAATCTCGTCTTTGATCTCGTTATTTCCTTCAATCGAAATAATATCAATGATTGGATTTTCTATTACATTTATAACTATTGTATTTTCGGAGTCAAAAATCTGTACATCTTCAAAGTATCCTGTTTTATACAAATTTTTTATTGCAATACTTAGAGCTTTATTATTTATATTCATTTTATTGATATTTGAATCTCGAATAATTACATCATCCTCCAGTCGATTATTACCTTGTACAATTATTTTTCTTTTATTAACTTTTTCGTCGTTAATTATTTTATTTATTTTGGTGTTAAATTTTTTTTTTTCGTTAATTTTTATGTTATAATTAAAATTATAACTTGATGATGGGGTTCCTGGCACGTAACTTTCGTTTGCTTTCACTAAGGTAAGAAATAAACATATCAGTAAGAAAAAATTTATTCTGAGTAAACATCCAAGCATTTACTAATCACCTGAAAAATCGAGAAACATCATTGTAGGTTGCAAATAACATTAATGATATTAAAATTATGAATCCGATTGAATGAATAACTTCAAGTGATTTCTTGTTAAGTGGTTTGCCTTTTATAAATTCTATAAAATTAAGAACTAAATGCCCACCGTCTAACATTGGAATTGGAAAAAGATTGATAAGTCCTAGATTAAGAGAAATAATCATCATAAACCATAAAGTACTTTCTAATCCTTTGCTCCAAAAATCAGCAGAAAGTTCTGCTATTCTTATTGGTCCTCCGAGGTCTTCAGTACCTCTCGAACCGGTAAAAATCTCAAAAATTCCTACAAGTGTTAATCTAACAAAATCATAAATTTGATTGGCTGATTTAATAGTTGAGTCTATAAAATTTAATTTCTGAATTTCAACTGTGCCTCTGATTCCTATTCTATTATTAGACACAATCAATTTCGTATCATTTATTACATTATCACGACTGTAGGTAACAATTACTTCTGCGTTATTGAACTTGGAAAGCTCACTTTTCAGTGCAATTAAGTCATTAATTGTATTACCATTAACCTCAATTATAATATCTCCTTTTTGGAGACCAGCAAGGTCTGCTGGTTGATTTTCCTCAACTTGACTTATTATCGGCTTATTTTGGGAATATCCGTAAAAAATATTCATAAACACTAGAAGAAAGAAAGAAAAAATAAAATTAGCTGCTGGACCAGCAAATAATATCCAAGACCTTTGTGAAACTTTCTTGTTATAAAAAGAAACTTCTGGATTTACACCTTTTGTTTTAGTTTTTGTGCTTGCAGCATCAAGATCACCATGCATTTTTACGTATCCCCCAAGAGGAATAAGAGAAAACTTCCATCTCGTACCCTGTTTATCATTAAATCCAAATAACTCATGGCCAAAACCAATTGAAAATACTTCAACTTTAACTTTATTTAATCTAGCTATTAAATAATGACCAAGTTCATGAACAAAAACTAGTATGGTCAATATTATGAGGAAAGGTAAAATATTATTGAGAACTGTTTCAAACATTTTTTCTTAGTAATTTCTAGTAACTACCAAACTTAATTAAATCTGATGCTATCAGTCTTGATATTTCATCAATTTCTATTACTTCTTTTATACTATTAATGGAACAAATTGAAGATTTATTTAATGTTTTTTCAATTATGTTAGGTATTGATAAAAAGTTTATTTTTTTTTGAAGAAATGAATCTACGGCAACCTCATTTGCTGCATTAAGAATTGTTGGAGCACTTTTTTTCATTTTTAATGACTCGTATGCCAACTCTAAACATGGAAATTTTTCTAAATCTGGCTCAAAAAAAGTTAATTTTTTTAGTTCAGATAACTTTAATTTTTCCACTTTAGTATCAATTCTTTTAGGATAAGCTAATACATAAGAAATAGGTGTTCTCATATCGGGATTACTCATTTGGCATAAAATTGAACCATCATTATATTCTACACAGGAGTGAATTATAGATTCTGGGTGAACAACAATTTCAATTTTTGATTGAGGAAAATCAAACAAAAAATGGGCCTCAATTAGTTCTAATCCTTTATTCATCATTGTTGCAGAATCAACTGAAATTTTTTTTCCCATTGACCAATTTGGATGCTTAATTGCATCATCAGGAGTTATTTCAAAAAGTTCCTCCTTTTTTTTATTTAAAAAGGGTCCTCCTGATGCCGTTAATATTAATTTTGATATATTTTCACGATTGTGAATATCTAATACCTGATGAATTGCGTTATGTTCGGAATCAATTGGTAAAATTAAAGAACCGCTTTTTTTTGCAATTTTACTTATTAATGAACCTGAACAAACCAAACTCTCTTTATTAGCTAGAGCAATAATCCTTCCCATTTCAGCAGCTTTTACCACAGGCAAAAGACCAATTGCACCTGTTATAGCCGCCACGACAATATCTGTATCATGATCCAATATATCTAATAAAGAATTCTCACCATAAAGTACGATTAAATTTTTATTATTATTCAATTGTTGAAAATTATTATATGCTTCTTTGTTAAATATAGATACAATCTTTGGTTTAAATATTTCAACCTGTTCGTAAAGTTTGTGGTAATTACGATTAACTACTAAACCAACTATCTCATATTTGTCAGCATGATTGGAAATTATATCTAAAGTCGACTCACCTATGGAACCAGAGGAACCGAAAATTGTAATTCTTTTTTTCACTTTTTAAGATATTATATCATAAAGAAAAAATTAAAACCCAGAACATTTAAAATTGATACCACAATAATAAGTAAAAACAAACCATCTAATCTGTCAAGAACTCCACCATGACCTGGAATTAAATTGCTACTATCTTTCACACCAAATTTTCTTTTTAAAAAAGATACCAACAGATCACCTAATTGAACTGAGAGTGAAAGAATTATACATGTAAAAATGAACATTAAATAGGGATGTTGATTGTAAAACAAAAATGCAAATACCATCGGCATTATAGTACCCCCAATTAACCCCGAATATGTTTTATTTGGACTGATAGACATTAACATTTTTTTTCCTCCAAAATAAGTTCCAAATATATACGCTCCGACATCAGTGACTATTGTAAAAGAAATCATGAAAAGAAAAAAAAGATCAAAATAATTTGTATTTCTGTAATATGCTAGTAAGAAGAATGGAATAGAAAAATAAAAAAGACATAGAATAATTTTTGACGAATACAATCTCAACAGAAATGAAATCAAGTTAATACCTAAAAAAAACCATATTAAAAGAATACTTTGTGTTAAACTAAAAAGTAGAAAAATTAACCCAAAACTAATTAGCAAGAAATAATCTATAATTTTAATTTTTGTTCTCGTAAGGATAAAATTACTATCAGTTATCGTATATGTAGCTCTATTCTGGCTAAATCTATTTAACCGTAAAAGCTCCCAGATTGAGAGAAAAAAAATTATTTGTATAATAAAATAGAAAAAAAAGTTGCTTGCAAGCATTAATAATAGAATTAATAAAAGAAAAAATGACGAATTTAATCTTTTTCGAAAATTTTCGTATTTAATTCCCACCAAATCTTCTGTTTCTACTAATAAAATTATTTAGGGCTTCTTTATATTTATATGAATTAAAATCTGGCCATAAAGTTTTTGTAAAATATAATTCTGAGTACGCTAACTGCCATAGTAAAAAGTTGGAAAGTCTTCTTTCCCCAGATGTTCTAATTACAAAATCAGGATCAGGAAATCTANTTGTCATAAGATNAGTAGAAATNTCATNNACTGTTANNNTTTNTANNTCAGNNTTTTTAATTTTTTTNACTGCATTAAGAATCTCNTTTCTTGAACCATAATTTAAGGCTAAAACTAGATANANGTTNNTAAAACCTAAAGTTTCNGTNTCTAAANTTNTNATNTTNTTCTTNAGTTNTAATGAAAANTTATTTCTATCTCCAATTACTGTAAAGTTTATTTTATTTTTTTTTAAACTAGNAAGTTCNGTATCNAAGTAAAATTCTAGAAGTAATANNAATTCNTTTACCTCAAAATTANCTCTATTCCAGTTTTCAGTTGAGAAACTNAAAAAAGTTANGTATTTAATTTTTAAACNTATTGAAGTTTTAACAATATTTTTTACAACATTTGANCCTTTTTTATGNCCTTCAATTGNNGATAAACCGTNCCTTTTTGCCCATCTTCTATTTCCNTCCATAATAAAAGCAACATGTTTAGGAAGATATTTTGATTTTTTTTCAAGAAAAAAAGACATTAGATTGTTAAAATATCTTTTTCTTTCTCTTCTAACAATAGATCAATGTCTTTAATAAAATTATTCGTAATTCTTTGTGCATTTTCAGAATATTGAAATGATTCATCTTTTGAAAATTCTTTATTTTTTTCCGCAACTTTAATTTTATCCATAATATCTCTTCGTATATTTCGAATTGCAACCTTACTATCCTCAGAATATTTAGAAGCAATTTTGACTAGTTCCTTACGTCTTTCTTCTGAAAGTTCTGGAACTGGAATTCTTATTAAATTACCTTCAATCATTGGGTTTAAGCCTAGCTCAGAACATCTAATAGTACTTTCCACAGAGTTTACAAGTGATTCATCCCATACCTGAACAGTAATTAGTCTAGCCTCAGGAACACTNACATTTGAAATTTGATTGATTGGTACTTTTGAACCATAGGCCTCAACATTTATTGAATCAAGCAAACTTACTGATGCCCTACCTGTTCTTAAACCAGAAAATTCTTTTTTTAAGACTTCTACGGCCTTTTTCATTTTATCTTCGTAAATACTAAAATCAAATTCCATTTATTCTATGATGGTAAAATTACCTTCACCTTTAATAATNTTTAATAAAGAATTCTTTTCTAAAATTGAAAAAACNAAAACTGGTATNTTATTATCTTTACAGAGTGAAATTGATGATGTATCCATAATTTGCAAACTATTCTTTATAACGTCATAATAACTTATTTTTTCAAATTTTTTTGCTTTTTTATTTTTTTTTGGATCAGAATCGTAAATTCCATTTACCTTTGTTGCCTTGAATAAAATATCNCACTTGATTTCNGATGCACGAAGAGCAGCTGCAGTATCAGTGGTAAAAAAAGGGTTCCCAGTCCCNGCTGCAAAGATTACAATCCTATTTTTATTTACATGTCTAATAGCCCTTCTTCTTATGTAGGGTTCACAAACTGTATCCATTTTTATTGCAGACATTACTCTAGTTTGAATTCCTTTTTTCTCAATGGAATTTTGCAAAATAAGAGAATTTATTACAGTTGCCATCATCCCAGTATAATCAGCAGAAGATGGATCCATACCAAACGAGGCTCCTGAAACGCCTCTAAAAATATTTCCTCCACCTACTACCACTGAGACCTTTATACCGTTTGAGTGTACATCAGCTATCTGGCTAGTAACAGCGTCAATTGTTGGAATATCAATTCCAAATTCTTTTTTTCCCATCAAAGCTTCACCTGAAAGCTTTAACATTATGTGTNTATATCTAAAGCTTTTCAATTTTTCTTATTGACCTAGCTTAAATATTAAAAACTTATCTACTTTGAAGTCTAAATTATTTGTTTTGTTAAAGTTTTCTATATAATTCCCAACCTTTAGTTTATTTTCCATTACAAAATATTGCTGAAGTAAGCAAACTTCTTCATAAAACTTATTAACTTTTCCTTCAATTATTTTTTCAATAATATTGTTTGGTTTACCAGATTCTTTTAGTTGTTCAANATAGATTTCTTTTTCCCGATGAACTAAATTTGTATCTAAGTCGTTAACATCTAGCGACATCGGGTTCGAAGCAGCAATATGCATTGATAAATTTTTTGCAAGCTTNGTAACAATATCATTAACCTGACTACATTTGTATACTAACAAAACACCGATTTTTCCAGATGAAGAATTTACCTGATTATGAATATAGCTAGTATATTTACTNTTTGTTTCAGATAAAAAACTTAACCTGTTTATAACAATATTTTCACCTAACTTCGAAATCATGTTAGTTAGTAATTCTTCTACTCTTGTTTCNTCATTTATCTTTGAATTCATGAGTTCTTCAATTGAAGATATATTTTTATCAAGACATAAATTTGATAATTGAGAACAAAATTCTTGAAAGTTTTCATTTCTGGCTACAAAATCAGTTTCAGAATTTATTTCAATAATTACACCAGAATTATCTCTGGTCATTACTGTGACTAAACCATCCGATGCATCTCTACTTGATTTTTTTTCAGCAGTATTGATTCCCTTNTTTCTTAGCCATTGAATAGCTACCTCNATGTCTCCATTACTTTCCTCTAAAGCATTTTTACANTCCATCATACCTGCACCAGTTTTTTCTCTGAGATTTCTTATTTTATCTGGATTGTTACTCATNTTTATTTATNTTAGTTAATTGTCTATGTTTTTTCATTNAAACTAGAATTATTTATGGTTTCACTGATACAACTACAATAAAATTCAATTGACCTAATTGCGTCGTCATTTCCTGGAATAGGATAATCAATATCCTCCGGATTTGAATTAGAATCAACAACAGCTACAATCGGAATTCCAATTTTNTTGGCTTCTTTAACTGCGAGAATTTCCTTATTGGTGTCAATTATAAATAGCAGATCGGGTTTGCCATTCATTTCCTTTATTCCACCAATATTTTGATTTAGTCTATCAATTGATTTGTCAAATGTAACGAGTTCTTTTTTTGTGTAACTATTGGACTTATTAGAAACTATATCTTCTAAACTTTTTAATCTTTTTATTGAATTTTGAATAGTGTCCCAGTTAGTCAACATACCACCCAACCAACGCTTGTTAATAAAATACTGTTTACAATCTATGGCGTATTTTTGAATTAGATCAGATGCTTGCCTTTTTGTTCCTATAAATAAAATATTTTTGTGTTCAGAAGCGTATTTATTGATTACNTCNAGGGCCTGCTTTAATANTGTCACAGTTTTTTGAAGATCTATTATATGTATACCATTTCTGTGNCCATAGATATAATCTGACATTTTTGGGTTCCATCTGTTGGTTCTGTGCCCAAAATGTATTCCTGCATCTAGCAGGTCTTTAATAGAAATATTTTTCATATTTATTCTCCGGTTTTACTTTCCNACAATACAAACACCAGAGATATTGNAGGTTTGAAATAATTANTGCAAGTTACAAAAAAAATAGCTCAAAGACAAGACTATTTATTATAAAATAGAATTTATTTTATTGATACCGTTAATCTCTTTTAGTTTTAACAAAAAATTAAGGTCAGCTTTTATAAATTTATCACACTTGACTTTAATAATATAGTTTTGATGTTTAATCAAAAAAGAAAATTTATTTTGTCCATTAGAATTTTGATTTAAAAGAAACGATAATTTTTGATAATCAAGATTTTCAAGGCTAATATCAATTTCGAACTGTATATTATTTTCNTTTTCATAATCAAGTTTTTTTAAGTCTTGTATTACAACTCGACTTTTATCTTTGAATGATTGAACCGAAAATTTTACAAGATAAATTTCACCCTGTTTTGGATACACTTCTAGATTTTCTAGAGTCTCTGAGAAACATATTGCATCGGTATGACCTGTAAAGTCTGAAAAATTTAGGAATGCAAACTTCTTACCTTTTTTTGAGAGTCTTTGATTAAAACTTTCAATTAATCCTAAGCATGAATAAATTTTACCTTCTGTGTGAAAAGTTTTACCAGTAGTTCTGGAATTTATTTTTACTAAGTTTTGATTCAATAGATTATAATAATATTTTGTTGGATGATCTGTTAAATAAAATCCAAAAGCATCAAACTCTTTTTGAAGTTTTTTACTCAATTCTAAATTTTTATAGTCTAAAGAATTAAATTTTATATTTTTTTTATCGAATTTTTCAAATAAGCCACTCTGATTTTGACTAAAATTTTTATGATAATTTACATTGTAATTTAATATTAAATCAATTTTTTCTTCTAAATACCTCTGATTTTTCTCTAAGGAATCTAAAGCTCCAGAGTTTATAAGAGCTTCAAAAACTCGTTTATTTAAAACAGAGTTGTCTACCCTCTGAAGTAAGTCAACCAGACTTTTAAATTTACCACCAACTTTTCTCTCTGATACAAGTTTTTGAATAGATNTTTCGCCAATATTTTTAATTGCACCCAAACCAAAATTTATGCCAACTGCACGGTTTTTTTCATAAACCACTTCGAATCTAGATGTAGAAATATTTACATCAGGATTGAATATGGAAAATCCCATTTGTCTTACTTCGTTACAATAAGTAGCTAACTTTTCAAAATTACCTATTTCACAGTTCATTAATGAGCATAAAAATTCTAAAGGAAAATTTGATTTAAGATACGCAGTTTGATAGGCAATCATTGCGTAGGCTGCAGCGTGACTTTTGTTAAAACCATATCCAGCAAACTTTTCAATTTCATTAAACAATATTTCGGCTTTATTTTTGTCAATGTTATTTTCAACACAACCATTAACAAAATTTACTTTTTGTGCAATCATCTCTGATCTTATTTTTTTCCCCATTGCACGTCTTAGTAAATCTGCCTTAGATAAACTGAAACCAGCCAATCTTTGTGCAATTAACATTACTTGCTCTTGGTATACCATTATCCCGTATGTTTCATCTAATATTTCTCTTAAATCCTCATGAATGTAATTATAATTTTGCTTACTTTGTTTTCGGCTTATGTAGAGAGGTATATTGTCCATTGGGCCTGGTCTATACAATGAGACTATGGCTATCAATTCCTCGAATTTATCTGGCTTGATTTTTGTAATAGTTTCTTTCATACCTAGGCCCTCTAATTGGAATATTCCAGTTGTCAGACCCTCTTTTAATAATTTAAATGTTTTGGGATCATTTATAGGAATTTCTTCTAAATTAATTTGAATTTCTCTTAATTTTAAGCAACTAATTGTTTCTTCTATAACTGTTAAAGTTTTAAGGCCTAGAAAATCAAATTTTATTAATCCAATTTTTTCAACATATTTCATAGAAAATTGAGTAATTGGTAAATCAGATTTGGAATCTTTATATAAAGGTAAAATTTTTTCGATTGGTTTATCAGAAATAACAATACCAGCTGCGTGCGTTGATGTATGTCTTAATAAACCCTCAAGATTTATAGATGTATTAAATAACTTTTTAACACCAGGATCATTATTTATTAATGATTCAAGTTTATCATTTTCTTGAATATACTCACTTAATGTTTTGGGTTGCGCTGGATTAAAAGGAATCATTTTACAAATTTCATCAGTTTGCTTCAGAGGAAATTGTGTAACTCTTCCAACATCTCTTATGGCAGCACGAGCCTGGAAAGAACCGAAAGTGATTATTTGTGCTACATTAGAAACACCATATTTATCTTGAACATAATTAATAACATCATCTCTTCTATCCATACAGAAATCAATATCAAAATCAGGTAATGAAACCCTTTCAGGATTTAGAAATCTTTCAAATAACAAACCAAATTTTATTGGATCAAGATTAGTAATATATAAACACCAAGCCACAAGTGAGCCAGCTCCTGAACCTCTACCTGGGCCAACAGGAATATGATTTTTTTTTGCCCATAAAATAAAATCTGATACTATTAAAAAATAACTAGAATATCCCATACCAATAATAACATCTAACTCATAATTCAATCTATTCAGATAATGTTCTTTCATTGGTGAAATTTCTGGATTTAAGGAAATTCTTTCCTCTAGACCTTGGAGTGATTTGTCTTTAATGACCTGATTAACACTAGTTCCTCTAAAATTAAACTTAGGGAGGATGGGCTCTCTTTCCTCAAGAATAAAACTGCATTTTTTTGCNAAAAGANNTGTGTTTGAACAAGCTTCGGGAATATCACGATANAATTTTATCATGGAGTCTTTTTCTTTTAAGAAAAAATTTTCATTACTTATCTCCCTATCTTCGTCATCAAAATATTTTTGTTGCGAAATACATAAGAGAATATCATGCGTGTATCTAAAAGATTTTTTTAAAAAATAATTTTCGTTNGTGGCTACTAAAGGTATCTTTGTTTTGTAAGCATTATTTAAAATAAAATTTTCATAAATCTTATAATCATCATTAATTTCATCTATTCTTTGAAGCTCATGAAAAAAATTATCACCAAAAATATCATGTAATTTTGATATTAAGTTTTCAGTTCTATTTAAATCAGTAATACTAAAATTTTTTGTTACAAGCCCTGAACTTCCACCTGCCAAGCATATGAGACCATTTTGATTTTTTTTTAGATCGTCAAAATTAATAAAAGGTAATAGTCCATTGGAGTTTTTCAAATATGACTTGGACAAAATTTTTGAAAGATTTAGATACCCTTCTTCGNTCATCACAATAAGTAGTAAATTACCTTGAACGAATTCCTGACTGACAAAGTTAATATTACAACCAATTATTGGTTGAATTCCAGAATTCTTACAACTTATAGAAAATTCCATTGCACCAAAAATATTGTTAAAATCAGATATAGCAACTGCTGGTTGGTTATTTTGTTTACANAAATCTACTATATCATTAATCCGCAAAGCACCTCTTGAAAGTGAATATTGCGTATAATTTCTTAAATGAATGAATACTTTATTTTCTGTTTTCAACTAATTTCCCTTCCTCAATTCTCATACAAAAGTCTAAGTTATTTATNANTTTAAGATTATGAGTAGCGACAATACATAGCGAGTTATTNATCTTNGACATTTTAAGAATAAGTTCCAAAACATCAGAAGAATTTTCATCATCAAGACTTCCGGTTGGCTCATCNGCAAGAATTAACAAAGGTTTTTTTATTAAAGCTCTTGCAACAGCTACCCTTTGTTGTTCACCACCTGACAATAGGTTGGGTTTAAATTTATTTCTATTAGAAATACCNAAAATTTGTAAAAGTTTATTTGCTTCTTCGATCGATTCATTAAACTTTTTGCCATTTAGAATCAACGGTAATGCAACATTTTCCTCAACATTAAAGTCTTCCAATAATTGATTATTTTGAAAAATAAAACCAATATTTTCTTTCCTAAAAAGAGATTGTTGTTCAGGTTTTAATTTGGTGCACTCAATATTGCTAATAAGTATCTCCCCTTTTTTTGGGGATTCAAGTAATCCAATAATATTTAGCAAAGTAGATTTCCCTGAACCTGAAGGACCAATTATTCCAATTTTATTACCCATCGAAGACTTAAAATTTAGATTATCCAAAACTTTGATTATCGTATTTCCTTGTTTATACTCTTGAGAAATATTACTAAGCTCTAGCATATTAATCCCATTTAATTAAGTTGATTGGTTGAATTCTAGTTGCTCTCCAAGAGGGATATATAGTTGCAATAAGTGATAAAACTAAAGAAATAACTGTAATTAATAAAACCTGACTGTGTTGAATGATAACAGGTAATTCAGAAAAAAAATATATCTCTGCGGCAAAAAGACTATCTTGTGAAAAAAACTCTAATAAATCCTTTATTTTATTTATATTTAAACAAAATAGAATCCCTAAAGCGAGTCCCAAAAAGGTTCCACAAAGGCCTATAATAAAACCATTAAAAATAAAAATTTTTAATATACTTAGCTTTGATGTTCCAAGAACTCTAAGTATTCCAATATCCCTAGTTTTATTTGATACCAGGATAAACATGGATGAAATTAAATTAAATGCAGCAACAAGAATAATTAATAGAAGAATCAAAAACATGACATTTTTTTCTACCTCAATTGCATTAAAGAGTGTAGGATTTAAAGTTCTCCAATCTTTAACAGTGTAGATATTGGGTAAGCTTCCTACAATTTCTTTTTTTGATTTATCAAAATCCCTAAAATCATTTAATTCTACTTCTAAATAATCAATTCTATTGNTTTCAGTTAAATCCTGTAATAATTTTAGCGGAAAATAAATCAACGACATATCATATTCGTACATTCCGATATCAAAGAAACCGACAACCCTAAAAGATGCAGCTCTTGGAATATTTCCTAGCAATGTTTCATAACCGTTTGGCAAAATAAAACTTATAAAATCTCCTTTGTTAATAGATAGTTTTTCCTTCAATCTTTGTCCGATTAAAATACCTTCATTTTTATTGAAGTTATCGAGTTCTGAACTAAGTATTTTATTATTAAATATTTTTCTTTTTTTAAAAATTTCTGGGTTAACTCCTTTTATTATCACTCCAGACGAATAATTTCTAAACGACATCAATGATTGCGTAATTAATACTTCACTAACATTTAAATTAAAATTCCCTTTAATAATTTTAGCTTTAATATCTTTAATTTCATCATTCTTCATTAAACCAATTTTTTCAATTTTCATGTGTCCATTGATACCAAGAATTTTTGATGTTAATTCTTCTCTAAATCCGTTCATAACAGACATAACAATAATAAGTGTGGCAACACCTATTGCTATTCCAAAAAAGGAAAAAATAGTTATTATTGAAAGAAATCTATCTTTAGTTTTAGAAAACATGTATTTAAAACATATCCAAAGTTCAAAAAATTTTATCATTTTTATAACCCTTGAGATATTTATGCAGACTTTCAATATTTAAATTAATTTCTTTTCCGGTTTGTCTTTCTTTAATACTCACCTCTTTACTATTAACTAAATTTTTACCAACTATTAAATGAATTGGTATACCCATTAAATCATGATCGGTAAATTTTATTCCCGGTCGCTCATTTCTTTCGTCATATAAAATATCAAATTCTTTAATGTATTTATTATATATAGAGTCACATAGTTCTGTAGTTTCCGTATTTTCAGTCATAAGATTAATAATAGAAAAATCAAAAGGAACCACCTCCCTTGGCCATAAAATTCCTTTTTCATCATTAAATGCTTCAATAATTGCAGCTGGTATTCTTGAGATACCAATTCCATAAGAACCCATAAATGGATAAATTTTTCCTTTGTTTGTATCTACATCAAAATTAAATGTTTTAGAATATTTTGTTCCAAATAAAAAAATATGACCTAATTCTATACTGGTTTTTTTTTTCATATTTGGCAATGGTGAAACTTTCTCATAATAATCATCAGTATAGGAATTAATATTTTCTAGAAGTCCAAAATCAAGTTTCTTTTTTTCATCAGACAATGTTTCATTGACATATATAGACGACTCCCCACCTGGAACTATTAAATGGAATTCATGAGACAAATCACCTCCGATTTCTCCGCTTGGTGCTCTTACTGGAAAAACAGATAAACCAATTTTTTTAAAAATTTCCATGTATAATTCATAAAATTTAAAATATGTCAATTTAGCTTCATTAATTCCCAAATCAAAACTATAAGCGTCTTTCATTAGAAACTCTCTTGCTCTCATTACACCGTGCCGAGGACGAATCTCATCTCTAAATTTGCTTTGTATATGATACAAAAATAAAGGTAAATCTTTATAACTTTTTATATACTGCTTACCTATTGAGGTTATCATTTCTTCGTTAGTAGGCCCATACAACAATTCCTTTGAGTTTCTATCAATTATTCTTAACATTTCTTTGCCATAGCTATTAAACCTATTACTAATTTTCCATATCTCTGCATTTTGAATCGTGGGCATTAAGATTTGATTGATATTTGCTTCGGCATGAGCCTTTTCAACAATACGAATTATTTTATTCAATACCTTGTAGCCTAAAGGTAGCCATGTATAAATTCCTGATGTTTCCTGTCTTATCATCCCCGATCTCAACATAAGTTTATGGGAAATTAGTTTTGCGTCAGATGGATTGTCTCTTGAGGTTGGTATAAAAAAATTAGAAAATTTCATTTTTTATTAATATAATTATTAGAGTAAAAAATAAAGATGATATCGTAGTCCAAATTAATTTTTTTTTTAAATTCGTTTGTCTCGGTGCACCAGGATCATTTCCTGAAAGAACATTGTCATCTTTTGACACGCCAATAGGTAAAAAAATAAATAGAACAATCCACCAAACAATTAAAAATACTGCTAAATTATCAAAGGTAAACAAAAAATTATTCCTGTTCAAGTTCTATTAAGGTGCCATAAAAATCTTTAGGATGAAGAAATATTACTGGTTTATTATGAGCACCAATTTTAGGTTTTGAATCACCTAGAATAGAAATTTTTTTTTTTATTAAAATATTACATGTTTTATTTATGTCTTTTACTTCAAGACAAATGTGATGTATGCAACCATTGGGATTCTTTTTGAAAAAATTCTGTATTGGTGAATTTTTTCCATATGGATGCATTAATTCAATTTTTGAATTTCCCAAATCTATAAACACTACGCTTACCCCATGCTCTGGATAATCAAAAGTCCTAGAAACATTTGCATTTAATACTTCTGTGTATTTTTTACTAGCCTCTTCTAAATTTGGAACTACGATTGCCACATGGTTAAACTTTGTTAACATATAATAATTATATTCTAAATTCTAACGATCTCAATATTTGTTACAGGTTTTAAACCAAATCGTTCTTTAAGAAATGACCTTGCGGTTATTTTTATATTTGTAATAAGTGATTCCTCGTCGTTAGATTTTTCAACCATCGTGGGAAAATCAAATTCAAGTTTCTCTTTCAATAAATCCTTGATATCTCCATCATTAGTTATTGTATGACAGAAAATAACAGGTTCATTTAGAATTTCATTCTCTTCATTCAGCACTATCACTATGCATAATTCTCCATAATTGCCAATATTACTAATTTTAGTAAAAAGATTATTATCAATTGGCATAATCTTAGAACCACGCAAAACATTCTTATTTAAATTAGTTCTGTCTATAATTTTAGGTTCACAATTACTTAAATTTACTATATCACCATTTTCAACTAAAAGAGGGGTTGAAATTTTACACTCATTAATAAATCTTTTATGCTCTTGAAGGTGACGGTATTCTCCATGAATGGGAATGATTGTTTTAGCTCCTATCCAATTATACATTTTTTTTAGTTCTTTTTTAGATGGATGACCNGAAACATGAACATTTTTTGTAGTATGNTCTAATATTTTACANCCAACTTTNCTAATTTGAGCTTTCAATTCATTTATTGGTTTTTCATTTCCTGGTATTTCTCTTGANGAAAANATTACAAGATCCTTCTCTGATAAATGAAAAAACTTATGGTTACAATTNATTATTCTNGACAGCGATGCNCNAGATTCNCCCTGACTACCTGTACAAACTAAAACTANGTTTTCGTCAGGAAAATATCGAGCATCTTTTTCTGAAATTATGTTNGTCTCATTAATTAAAAGATTATTTTCTATTGCAGATTCGTAAATTCTTATTAGAGATCTACCCAATAAGACACAACTTCTTTGAAATTCTCCAGCAATCTTTAATATTGTTTCAAGCCTTGCAATATTTGAAGCAAAACATGTCACAACAATCTTACCACTTTGAAAATTCTCAAAAATATTCCTGAACTTTTCCCTAACCTCTTTTTCACTTCCAGACGGATTTTCATTGAAAACATTTGTTGAATCACACACCATTGTGTCTATTCCACCTTTTTTTATATTTGAAAGAACATTCTCATCAATAGGTTCACCCACCATAGGATTGGGATCAATTTTCCAATCTCCTGTATGAAAAATACTACCTTTGTTTGTTTTTATAATTACNCCNTTCGGTTCNGGAATAGAATGTGTTAATGACAAAACTTGAACTTCAAAATTTCCGATATTTATNTTTTTATTATAATCAAATANATNAATNTTGTGCTGTACGTNGTTATTTGATTGAAATTTCCTTTTTATNACAGAAGCCGTAAATGGCGTGGTATAGATNGGAACTNNTCCTATTTCAGGATACATATATGGCAGTGCACCAATATGATCTTCNTGAGCGTGTGTAATNATAATTCCAGATAATTTTTTTTTTCTTTCGATAATGAACTTCAAATCAGGCATAATAATATCATATCCAAGATTTTGATTATCGTTAAACATGACGCCCAAGTCGACCATGATCCAACTATCGTTATAGTGATAAAGATAACAGTTCATACCTATTTCACCAGCACCTCCAAGTGGTAAAAAAATTAAGTCACCTTTTTTAAAATTCATAGATGAAACCTTTAATAAGAACTAGAATATTCTGTTAAAATTAAATTTAGACCTTTTGAAGTAAAAAATTCGTCAATTAAGACGTCCTTACCAAATATACCTTTAAAAAAATTAGAATTTCCACCGGTCAAAATTACCTTAAATTTAGTTCTTTTTTCTAATTGAATTTTTTCAATTAAACCTTTAATCATACATATATATCCCCAAAAGAAACCAGACTGGATTGCTTGCTCTGTAGTAATTCCAACTATATTGTCTACTTTTTTAAATCTAACAAGTGGTAATTTNGCAGTATTTTTTTTTAGTGACATAAGAGAGATATCAATACCAGGTGTAATAATGCCCCCAGCGTAGTTTCCATCTTTATCCAAGACATCGAAGGTTGTTGCCGTNCCAAAATCTACAATTATAGTAGATTTTTCAAAAGACTTCTTTGCAAAGAAAACGTTCACAATCCTATCTTCACCGATAGAATTTTTATTCTGAATAAGAGTATTAAGTTTAATTTTAGACCTTAGATCCTTTAATAAAACTGTTTTAATTGATAATTTGTTAAATAACATTTCTAATTTTGAGGTCATTTTTGGAACGACTGATGATATAACAACTGCCAAATTTGAAAAATCTTTTACATTTTTTTTAATATNTAATAATAATGATTTTTTACTCATTTTTGAAACAGAAATTTTTTTATAATTTAATATAGTTTTTTTGTTAAAAAAACATAGTGTAATACNTGTATTTCCAATATCAACAGTTAATACAATCAAAGTGTCTCTCCATAAGTAAAATATTCATATCCATTTGCTGTTTGTAGAACTAAGGCACCAAACTCATCTACTTTTATTAATTTTCCATTAGTAATTTGATTATTTTGTTTTAATTTTATAATTTTATCTTTTTTTAAAATTTTCAGGGTGAGTCCTTTACTTAATTTCGAAAAATCATGATTTTGAAAATTATCAAAATACTCTTCTAATATTAATGACAATGAAAAAAATAAATTTAATGGAGAAATATTTTGTGAAAAATCCCTCAATCTAACCGTATTTTTATCTTCAAATTTTGGGCATGATATAAAGTTAATTCCAACACCAATAATCAAAGAATTGATTTCTTGTTTTTGGATAGTTGTTTCAATTAAAATTCCTGCTAATTTCATTTCATTAAAATAAATATCATTTGGCCATTTAAATTCAAAACTCACATCCACAATCTTTTCTTCTAATAATTTTATTAATCTGTCTACAACTAAAATGTTAATTTGTCCTAACTTACTTAATTCTAATTTTTTGTTAAATAAAAATGATGATGTAAAGTCGCCTTTTTTGCTAATCCAAAGGTTATTACCTCTTCCACGACCATGAGTTTGATGCTGAGCAAACAATGCCAGATTAGACAGATTTTGATTATAATTCGAATTTATGAATTTTATCTTTTCATTAGTATTTTTTACAGATTTATAGATATGATAATTCATTTAATTATTAATTTACAGCAAACAACGAAAGCGTTATAGATGCACATAGATTTAAAAAAAACTGTGGATAAAAAACAACTGTTAAGTTAAAAAAGCTTAATAGTGAAATTACCATTCTTGATTGTGTACTAGTCATTATGTCAAGATCGTCTCCAGGATTATCAAAGATTATTGATTTAATTACCCTTATGTAGTAGAAAGCTGAAATAACTGAAGTTACAACCCCGATAATTGCTAAATAAAACAAATTATTATCTATAACAATATTTAAAATAATTAATTTACCTATAAAACCGGCCAGTGGAGGAATTCCTGCCATAGAAAATAGAAAAATTACTAAACATGCTGACATGAGTGGTTGACTTCTGTACAAACCAGAAAGGTCTTTAATTGATGTAACATTAATATTATCTCTCCGCATATTAAGCAGAAATACAAACATACCTAAGTTCATAGTTACATAAAATATCAAATAAATACAAATTGCGGTAATACCGTCTTCAGAACCAGGGACCAACCCCATTAATATGAAGCCAACATGATTTATTGTACTATACGCCAGAAGTCTCTTTAAATCAGTTTGCTTAAGTGCTCCTAAAGATCCAACTAACATTGAAGCTATTGACAAAATAGTGATAATTTTATCCCAGTCCATTATAATTTCTCCAAAAGGGAAAACTAATAATCTAATTAAAATTGCAAAAGCTGATATTTTTGGGATTGTTGATAAAAAAGCTGTCACAACTGTTGGAGCACCCTGATATACGTCTGGAGTCCACATATGGAAAGGAGCAGCTGATATCTTTAGTGACATGGATACAAGAATAAATATTAGTCCAACTATTAAAATTATTGGCATTTCCCCTTGATTAGACATAAATTTAGAGATTTCTGGAAAACTAAGAGTGCCTACTATTCCGTATATAAGACTGGTTCCAAATAAAAAAATGCAAGTTGATAAGCTTCCAATTACAAAATATTTTACACCCGCCTCCGAGGAACTAAAATCGTCCCTTGAGAATGATACTAGAATATATAAAGCTAGACTTTGTAATTCCATGGAAACAAATAAAGATAGTAAGCTATTAGAGGAGATCATAAACATCATTCCAATTACTGAAATTAAAATTACTAACGGAAATTCAGTTCTTTCTAGAGATTTATCATTTTTTACATTGAGATAAATATAAATTATAATCCCTGAACCGGTAAGAATTATACATTTTAAAAATGAACCAAAAGAATCTAAAACAAAAAATCCATTAAATATTTCTTCAAAATGAAAAATGTCTTTGAATATAAAGAATTGAGTAACTAAAAATGAAATTAAGGTTGCATAACCAACTATAAAATAATTGTTTTTTTTCAGAAATGGGGAAATAATTAATAACAAAAGAGCAACAAATGCTAGAAATATTTCTGATGTAAAGTACAAGTCAGCTCACTTTCTATAAAATTGAAATTGGATAAAGTTTAATAATTCTCTCAATTGAGGATGAAGTATAATCTAGAAGAAAATTAGGTTTAATTCCAATAATAAAAATTAAAAGCATCAACAAAATGTAAACAGAGATTTCATAAACGTTTAAATCACTAACCTTTTTTGATAAATTATCACTAGCAGGACCAAGAAATACATTTTTATAAAGATATAACATATATGATGCAGCTAAAATAACTCCAGTTGCAGCTAAAACTGCAATTGTAGTATTTTTTGCATATGCAGATAAGAGAGTTAGGTACTCTCCTACAAATCCAGATGTTCCAGGAAAACCAATTGCACCTAAAACAAATACCAAAAAGAAAGCTGACAATTTTGGCATAAATCTATTTAATCCTCCATAAAAATTTATCTCTTTTGTTTTACATCTATTATAAATCGAGCCTATGGAAAAAAATAATGCAGCAGAAATAATTCCATGCGATATCATTTGAATAATTGCTCCTTGAATTCCCTGAATACTTGCAGAAAAAATTCCAATAGTAACAAAACCCATGTGTGCCACCGATGAGTACGCGATTAATTTTTTCATATCTTCCTGAACAATTGCAATTATTGAGGTATATACAATTGCTATTACAGATAAAAAATATACAAATGGTGTAAAGAAAATTGAAGCATCTGGTAAAATGGAAAGATTGAATCTTATAAATCCATATCCTCCAAGTTTTAAAAGAATTCCAGCTAAAATAACAGACCCTTCAGTTGGAGCCTCAACATGTGCATCTGGGAGCCAAGTATGAAAAGGCCACATTGGAATTTTTATTGCAAATGAAGAAAAAAAAGCCAGCCACAACCATTGCTGAATATAGAATGGAAGTGTTGAGTCAAGAAGCATAGGTATGCTAGTAGTTCCAAACTCCTGGTATAAGAAAATTACAGCAATAAGCATAAAAACTGAACCTAGTAAGGTGTATAAAAAAAACTTGTACGCAGAGTAAATTCGTCTTTCACCCCCCCAAAATCCAATTATTAAGTACATAGGAATTAAAATAGATTCAAAAAATATGTAAAACGAAAATAAATCCATTGCACTAAATGTTCCTACTAAAAACGATTCTAAAAGAAGAAAAGATGATAAGTACATTTTCATATTCTTTTTTTGTTGAGGAAAAATAAATAGAATTGATATGGCAATAAGAAATGTTGATAAAATTATGAAAGGCATTGAAATTCCATCAACACCAAGGGAAAATTTTAGATTTTCATTATTGAACCATTCAAAAGAATTGACAAATTGAAAATGAGGTATTTCACTGTCAAATTTAAGTGGAAGATAAAGTGATAAGAAAAAGTTTGTACCAGTTGTCCACAAAGCTGATTTTTTTGATTGAAAAGCATTTTCGTCGTTTTCTGAAGATAGTAAGACAAAAAATAGACCAACTAGAGGTATGATTATCAAAATAGGAAGAATTGGTATATTTAACATGGTTAGAGAATATAAATGTATAAACTTAAAAAGAGTGTTAAACCAACGATTACAGATAAAGCATAATGGTATAGAAAACCAGATTGAAAGCTAGAAACAATTAATCCAAATTTTTTGACAAAATTAGATATTCCATTTGGACCAAGCGAATCTATTAAATCATTATCGATCGACTTCCAAAAACCTTTTCCGAGATAAAATATTGGTCTAACTATAAAAAAATCATAAATCTCATCAATATAAAACTTATTTGAAAATAACTTGAAAATTAAAATTAATTTTTCTTTCATAACAGGAAGAATACCTTTCAAAGGGTAGTACAGTATTAATGAGATTATTAAAGCAATTAAAATCATTAATAATGGTATTTTTTTAATATAAAATGGAATGCCTTCAATTAAAGAATAATCGTTTAGCTCATTGTTTATATATAAAAGGCCACTCCACAAGATGCTTGACTTAGCTCCAAAAAAATACTCATGAGTAGCCATTCCAAAGAAAATTGAAAAAATTGAAAGTAAGACCAAAGGGCCAACCATTATAAAGGGTGATTCATGAACATGAGCTAGCACCTTTTCATCAGACCTACTTTGACCATGGAATACATATATAATCAATCTTAATGAATATAAGCTTGTAAAAAAAACTGCTATTACACCTAAAATGGCTGCATAAAAGTTAATATTATTTTTCCCCAAATAAATTAACTCAAGAATTAGATCCTTTGAATAATATCCACTAAAAAAAGGAAGTCCTATTAATGCAACGGAACCAATTAACATACATAAATATGTGACTGGAATTTTGTCATAAAGACCACCCATTTTTTTTATATTCTGCTCATCTGACATAGAATGTATAACTGAACCAGCACCCAAAAATAATAGTGCTTTAAAAAAAGCATGTGATAACAAATGAAAATATGCGGCAGAATAAGCAGANGCTCCAATGGCCATAAACATATATCCTAGCTGACTACATGTTGAATAAGCGATTATTCTTTTTATATCATCTTGGAAGAAACCAACACTGGCGGCAAATATACAAGTCAAGGAACCTATAATTAATATAAAGTCTTTAGCAAAATCTGAGGTTTCAATTAATGGTGAAAGAATTATTAACAGAAAAACTCCTGCAGTAACCATGGTTGCGGCGTGAATTAGTGCTGATACTGGTGTAGGTCCCTCCATTGCGTCAGGTAACCAGGTATGAAGACCAAATTGTGCAGATTTTCCCATACACCCTATAAAAAAAAGCATAGAAATCAATGTTAATACATGTATATCAAAGCCCAGAAAACTAAATGATGTTTCTAAATGAGAATTAACTAATATCAAAATCTCGTTGATATCAAGTGTTCCAAAAATAATAAACGTAGTGAAAAGTGCTATAAGAATTCCAAAGTCACCTATACGATTTACAACAAAAGCTTTTAATGCTGCTTTATTAGCAATAGTTTTATGATTCCAAAAACCTATTAATAGATATGACGTTAATCCTACTCCCTCCCANCCTAAAAATAGCTGAACCAAATTTGATGATGTAACNAGAATTAACATAAAAAAAGTAAATAACCCAAGATAACCCATGAATAAAATTTTCTTTGGATCATTTGACATGTATCCAATTGAATAAATATGAATTAGTGTCGAAATAAAATTCACCATTAATACCATCGAACCAGTCAGTAAAGTATAATTTACAGACCAATCAATAACNAAAGATCCAGAGGTTATCCAATTACNAATAAGAAAAGTTTTTGAGTTATCCATTCCATAATACAAAATTGAAACTAAGCTGAAAATTGTGGATAAACTAAGAAGAAAACATGATGTTAAATTCAAATATTTATCTTTAAATAAATCTTTAAAAAATAAACAAAGTATAAAACTNAATAATGGAAGAAATATTGAAAATAAGAACAATGTTATCCTTTCATTTTACTAATCACGTCAATATTAATTGAACCGGCTCTTTTGAAAAATATTGTTAGTATNGCGAGACCTATTGCTGCTTCTGCAGCTGCAACAACTAGGACAAATAACGCAAATATTTGACCATAAAGATCATCTAATAAGAAAGCAAAACCAATAAAATTTATGTTGGCAGCCAACAACATTAATTCTATAGACATTAAAATTACAATTATATTTTTTCTATTGATAAAAATGCCTAAAAANCCGATTGAAAAAATTATAGAGGATAATGTTAAGTAATGAATTGAACTCATAATTTAATTTAACTTTATGACTTTTTTTTTTTCTAAAACTTTTTGTTTGATTGGGCTTTGTCTTCTAACACTGACATTTTCATTGTGTGCTAAAACAATAGCACCAATCATTGCAACTAAAAGTAAGAAACCAGAAATTTGAAAAATAATAAAAAAATCCGTATATAGAAATAAACCTAAGGATTTTGTATTTTNATTACCATCAGCAAGTAAATCACTAATACTTATTCCAAGCTCAGGTTTTGGAATTATTAAAGTATTTTTGAAGATTAGAATTAGCTCTATCAAGAAAACTGAAATAAGCAATAAACCAAATGGGAAATATTTTAAAAANCCTTCTTTTACTACTGACTCCCTAATATTAAGCATCATTACAACAAATAAAAATAAAACTGCAACTGCACCAACATAGACAATTAGTAATGTCATNGCCAAAAACTCAGCATTTGAGAGTAAAAAAATTACNGCCGCATTAAAGAATGCAAATATTAAGAAAAGAACTGAATGAACAGGGTTGGAGGTAAATACAACTAATAAGCAAGAGGAAACNAGAACAAATGAAAAAAAATAANATAAAAATAACATCAGAGATAGCTAGAATCTTTTTCCANNTTTCTTGAAATTTCTATTTCCCATCTATCACCATTTTCTAATAACTTATTTTTATCATATATTAATTCTTCTCTTGTTTCAGTAGAAAATTCAAAGTTTGGTCCTTCTACAATCGCATCCACTGGACAAGACTCTTGACAAAAACCACAATAGATACATTTAGTCATATCAATATCGTATCTTGTGGTTTTTCTTGAACCATCTGGCCTTGGCTCTGCTTCAATTGTTATAGCTTGTGCCGGGCATACCGCTTCNCAAAGCTTACAGGCTATACACCTTTCTTCGCCTGATTCATAACGACGAAGCGCATGTTCACCTCTAAATCTAGGACTTAAATATCCTTTTTCAAAAGGATAATTTATTGTAACTTTTTTTTTAAAGAAATATTTCAAAGTCAGAAACATTCCAGACAATATTTCAGTTAGAAGAAGTTCTTTCAATATGAAAATAATTTTTTTCATAATCTAAAATCAATTAGTGTAAAATAAATATCCCGATGTAATTATAATCCAAATTAGAGATAAAGGAAGAAATAACTTCCAACCTAAAGTCATAAGTTGGTCATATCGATATCTTGGCAATGTTGCTCTGACCCATAAAAACACAAACAATAGTAAGCTCACTTTTATTAGAAACCAAATGAACCCAGGTACGATAGTTAAAAATTCAAAATTAAATGGAACCAACCAACCTCCAAGAAACAAGATTGTTGTCATGGAACTCATTAAAATCATATTACCATACTCGCCAAGAAAAAATAAACCAAATGACATCGAGGAATATTCAACGTTATAACCAGCAACTAACTCTGATTCCGCTTCTGGTAAATCAAATGGTGCTCTATTAGTTTCTGCTAAAGTGGAAATAAAAAAGATAACAAACATTGGGAAATGGGGAATAATATACCATAAATCCTTTTGTGCCATTACAATATCAGTAAGATTTAAACTTTTAGCTGTCAAAAGGATTGATATNATAATCAATCCTATCGAAACTTCATAAGATATCATTTGAGCNGCAGAACGTAANGAACCAAGAAAAGCATATCTAGANTTACTAGACCAGCCAGCCATTATTATTCCATAAACNCCCAAGGATGAAATGGCAAAAATATACATTATACCAACATTAATGTCAGCCAAAACTAGTTTGTAATCAATAGGTATTACCGCCCATGCAAGTAGTGCTAGTGTGAACGTTATTATTGGGGATAAAATAAAGATTAATTTATTTGATTTTTCTGGAAAAATTGTTTCTTTAGTAAGAAGTTTAATACCATCAGCAAAGGGTTGGAATAATCCTAAAGGTCCAACAACATTTGGACCTTTTCTTAATTGGATAGCACCAATTACTTTTCTCTCAAAAAAAGTCAAATAAGCAATGAAAATCATNAGNGGTATAATNATNAGACTAATTTTAAAAATAATAAAAAGANTATCAAGAAGCATTTGACTGGCCATAAAAACTTTGTGAGCACAAAGNCATAGTTGGAGAAACTCTACTTACAGAATCAGTCTTATAAAANTTNTCAATATTNGATTTTATCANGGAATTGTCCAACTTATTCATTAAGCATTTATTAATTATCTTTTTTTCTTTNTAAATTTGATTAATTTTTGAAAGATGTGGGTAACTNTTAAACATTGCTTGTCTGACTTGNTCTATGTTATTCAANTTCGTTTCAATTTTGAATTTTTTTAAAAGAACATTAAAAAATTCGTAACTATGNAAAATCTCCGGAAGAGGCATCTTTACTTGTCTAGAAATTTGCGGTCTTCCTTCTAAATTAACATAAATACCCTCNTTTTCAGTAAAGCAAGAAGTAGGTATAACAACGTCGGCCCTCTTGACAGACTCATCACCATGATGACCTTGATAAATAACAAAAGTCTTATTGGGTATTTTATTAATGTCAATTTCNTCTGCACAAAGTAAATAAAGGACTTCAAAATANCCAGAATATATTTTTTCAACAAGATTATTTTTAGTAACATTTTTTTTATTATAAAAATTCAAGTCTAAAGCTCCNACTCTTCCTGAGTATGTCTGAAGAACGTTTAACCCATTCCAACCACTAGATGGTGAAAATTTTGCGATTATTGATTGGCATAANGAAAATATACTTTCGCTGTCTTCTCTGCACAAGGCTCCTTGACCAATAATAATCATTGGTTTTTTAAATTTCTTNAAAAAACTGTCTTTTTTATCTAAAAGTAGTCTTAAATTTTCTGGTTTAGAGCCAAGTTCATGAACTGGAAAATTTACTTTATAAGGCTCACCCACTCTTAAAACCTGGTAAATATTATCATGCCTGTTATATCTCTGCCTTATTCTAGAGCTCAAAATTGGAGCCTCTTTTTTTATATCAGTTCCAACTAAAATGCATAAATCCGACTCATCAATTCCCGCTATTGACGAATTAAAAATATATGAAGACCTCTGATTTGGAATAAAAAAAGAGTTGTCTTGTCTGCAATCATAATTACTAATTTCGAGAGAATCTAAAAAGTTTTTAAAAGAGTAAATTGACTCACAGTCAAGAGAATTACCAATCAAAGATGCAATTTTAGATCGACTAGTGCCGCTGATCTTAGAAAAAATTTGGCTAAGTACACTTTCTTCAGAATCTTCAACAAGCTTGTTTTCAGTTGTTCTAGAATAATATCTGTCTATTCTTTGATAATTGAGCCCATCATAGGCAAATCGAGTTTTATCTGATATCCATTCTTCATTAATATCCTCATTAATACGCGGTAAAACTCTCATTATTTTATCACCTTTTGAATCTATTCTTATATTACTCCCAACAGCATCAAAAACATCTATACTATTAGTTTTTTTTAACTCCCAAGGCCTCGCAACAAATTCGTAAGGTTTGGAAGTCAATGCTCCAACAGGACATAAATCAATAACGTTTCCAGAAAGTTCAGAATCAATGGATTTTTCTAAAAAACTTGTAATTTCTGTNTCTTCTCCTCTTCCAATTGCTCCAAATTGCTCATTTCCAGCTATTTCTTCAGAAAACCTAACGCATCTTGTACAATGTATACATCTTGTCATATGGGTCTTTATTAATGGTCCAAGATTTTTGTCCTTTACAGCTCTTTTATTTTCAACAAATCTACTTATTCCCTGACCATAAGCCATCGCTTGATCTTGTAAATCGCATTCTCCACCCTGATCACAAATTGGACAATCNAGAGGATGGTTGATAAGTAAAAACTCCATTACCCCTTTTCGAGCATTCTCAACTTTTTTAGAATTTGTAAATATTTTCATTCCATCAGCAACAGGCATAGCACAAGATGCAACTGGCTTAGCCGAATTCTCCATTTCAACTAGACACATTCTACAGTTACCGGCAATGGAGAGTTTTTCGTGATAACAAAATCGTGGAATCTCAACCCCAACCTCCTCACATGCCTGAAGTATTGTTATACCATTGTCTACTTCAACAATTTTATTATTGATAGATAGTTTTACCATTTGCTAAGCTACAAACTTATTATTTTCATGTATTCTGTTTAAGATTTCATGTTTGAAATGTTTTAACAAACCNTGTATTGGCCATGCGGCAGCATCACCAAGTGCACAAATGGTATGACCTTCAATTTGTTTGGTGACTTGCTCTAAAAGTCCAACTTCATCAACAGAACATTTGTTTTCAACTAACCGATGCATCATTCTCATTAACCAACCAGTTCCTTCTCTGCATGGAGTACATTGCCCACATGATTCATGTTTGTAGAATTCAGAAAGCCTTGCAATTACTTTAACTATATCAGCCTGCTTATTNATAACGATAACTCCTGCAGTTCCTAGTCCTGAACCAGCAGACTTTAATGAATCAAAATCCATAAGAACTTTTTCACAAAGATGCTTTGGNAGAAGTGGAACAGAGGAACCGCCAGGGATTACTGCTTGCAGATTACTCCAACCACCAATCACATCACCAGCATATTTCTGAATCAGATATTTTAAAGGTACACCCATCTCCTCTTCAACATTACAAGGGTTGTTTACGTGACCAGAAATACAAAATATTTTTGACCCGGTGTTATTTTCTTTACCTAAATTTGAAAACCAATTAGCACCTTTTCTAATTATTGTTGGAACGACAGCTATAGTTTCGACATTATTCACAGTAGTTGGCATACCATATAATCCTACATTAGCAGGAAAAGGTGGTTTCAACCTAGGCTGACCTTTCTTTCCTTCAAGACTTTCTATTAAAGCTGTTTCCTCTCCACAAACATATGCACCAGAACCGTAGTGAATAAAAATATCAAAATCGAAGTTTGAACCACAAGCATTTTTCCCCACAAAATTGCTCTTGTAACATTCATCAATGGCATTTTGAAGAATTTTAGCCTCGTTAAAAAACTCTCCGCGTATATATATATAGCATTTTGAAGCACCTATCGCATAACTTGCTAATAGACAACCTTCAACAAGTTTGTGCGGTTCATTTCTTATAATATCCCTATCTTTGCAAGTACCAGGTTCTCCTTCATCAGCATTTATAACTAAGTAGTGCTGTTTGTCATTATTTTTAGGCATAAAATCCCATTTCATACCTGTGGAAAATCCTGCACCGCCCCTTCCTCTAAGTCCAGATTGTTTTACTATGTCAATAATTTCTTGAGATGACATATTTAAATATTTGGAGGTATTTTTCCAATCATCTCTTTTTAAAGCACTTGATAGGTAAGGGCTTTTTTTACCGTAGAGATTTTTAAAAATTATGTCACTTTTTTTTATCATATATTATAAACTGAAAGGTTCTGTACCTTTTCTTGTAGACTGGGGACCAGTTTTAACTTTCTTATCTTCGTTAATATTATCAAGCAAATTATCAAAAGTATTTTTATCCAAGTCCTCATAATAGTTTTCATTTATTTTAACCACTGGAGCATTTACACAGGCTCCTAAACATTCTACTCTATTTAAAGAGAATTTCTTATCACTTGAAACTTCACCCAAACCAATTCTTAACTTATTCTTACAATGGTGAAGCAACTCGTCAGAGCCTCTCAACATGCATGGTGATGTAGTGCATATTTCAATATGATAATCTCCAACTGGTGATAAATTATACATAGAGTAAAAGGTGGCTAATTCAAGTACTTTTATTTCAGGTACATTTAAATACAATGCAATGTATTCAATAGCTTTTTTTGGGAGCCAACCATTGTTTTGCTCTTGAGCCAAAGAAAGAAGTGGCATAATCGAACTTTCTAGATAATTTTTTGGATACATCTTCTTAATTTTCTCTGCCTTTAATTTATTCTCTTTACTGAAAAAAAATTGTTTGGGCTGAATACTTTTATCTGCAAAGTTTTTAAAATTACTTCCCATATACACTTACCTATCGATTTCACCAAATACTATATCCAGACTTCCAATTATAGCAACTAGATCAGAAAGCATATGTCCTTTTGAAAGAAATTCTGTTGCTTGCAGAAGAGAAAATCCAGGAGCTCTGATTTTACATCTGTATGGTTTATTGGTTCCATTAGAAATCAAAAAAACACCAAACTCCCCCTTCGGAGCTTCTACTGGAAAATAAGTTTCGTTCTCCGGAACATGAAACCCTTCAGTAAAGAGTTTAAAATGATTTATTAAAGACTCCATAGATGTCTTCATGAGTCTCCTTTTAGGTGGAACAATTCTGGGGTCGTCAGCTATNCAGTCTCCGTCAGGAATATTATTTATACATTGTTTAATAATACAAATTGATTGCCTCATTTCCTCAACCCTAACCATAAACCTTTCATAACAATCTCCATTAGAACCTGTCGGTATTTTGAAGTCAACTTGATCATAACAATCNTAAGTTTGGTTTTTCCTGAGATCCCAATTAACGCCTGATGCCCTTAAACAAGGACCAGAAAAACCTCTTTCAATGGCATCTTGAGCACTTATTTTACCAATATCAACGGTTCTCTGACGAAAAATCCTGTTTGATTCTAAAAGATTTTCCAAATCATCGATTCTTTTCGGAAATCTTTCAACAAAATCTGTTATGTCTTCAAGCAATCCAACAGGAAGATCTCTATGAACACCTCCTGGACGGAAATAAGCTGAATGAAGCCTTGAACCAGAAACTCTTTCATAAAACTCCATCATAACTTCTCTTTCTTCAAATAACCATAAAAAAGGTGTCATTGCACCAACATCTAAGGCAAACGTGGTTAAATTCAGAATATGGTTCAAAACCCTTGTAATTTCTGAAAAAAGGACTCTTATAAACTGCCCTCTTATTGGAACTTCTATCTTCAAGAGTTTTTCAATTGCTAGAGAATAGGCGTGCTCTTGACACATAGGAGAAACATAATCTAATCTGTCAAAATAAGGTAAGGCTTGAATATATGTTTTATACTCAATAAGCTTTTCAGTTCCCCGATGGAGTAGACCAATATGCGGGTCTGCTCTTTCAACAATTTCACCATCGAGTTCAAGAACAAGTCTTAAAACACCGTGAGCTGCTGGATGCTGTGGTCCAAAATTCATTGTATAGTTTTCAGTTTTAATCATTTTTTATGTTATTTTTTTTTTCATCACCTGGAAGATTCTTTGTCATTCCTTCCCAAGGACTCAAATTATCAAAATCTCTATATTCTTGTTCAAGTTTAACAGGCTCACTTATTATTCTACTCGTTTCATCATCATATTTAAACTGGACGAACCCAGAAAGTGGGAAATCTTTTCTTAGTGGAAAACCATCAAAATCGTAGTCGGTTAAAATTCTTCTTAAATCTTTATGCCCAGAAAATCTGATACCAAATAAATCCCAAATCTCTCTCTCATACCAATCAGCACAAGGAAAAATGTCAGTAATTGACGACATTGGTTGGTTTTCCCCAATACTTGTTTTGACCCTGATTCTCAAGTTCTTGGTAATACTTAATAAGTTATAAACTATTGTAAACCTTTTATCATTTTCAGGGTAATCAACACCAGCTATGTCGATCAAACACGACATATCCAATGAGGGGTTATCTTTAAAAAAAAGAATCACTTTACTGACGTCCTCAGGAGAGCAAATAATATTCAATTCACCATCGTGTAAATTAATTTTATATTTGCAAAATGTTAAAATGCTCTTTATCAGCTGAGACATCTCTTTTACAAATTTGTTATCTGTATACTTCATTTCTAATGATTTTTTTGTCTCTTAAAATTTTTTTTTGAAGTTGCAAAACTCCGTACAGAAGTGCCTCAGCTGTTGGAGGGCAACCAGGTACATAAATATCTACAGGTACAATTTTATCACATCCTCTAACAACCGAGTAGGAATAATGATAGTACCCACCTCCATTTGCACAACTCCCCATCGAAATAACCCATCTAGGCTCAGGCATTTGGTCATAAACCTTTCTCAAGGCAGGTGCCATTTTGTTGGTCAATGTTCCGGCCACAATCATTACATCAGATTGACGAGGACTCGGGCGAAAAACAATTCCAAATCGGTCGAAGTCATACCTACTTGCAGCAGATTGCATCATTTCAACAGCACAACATGCAAGACCAAAGCTCATTGGCCACAAGGAACCTGTTCTGGCCCAATTTACCAAATCATTTAGTTTAGTTAAAACGAATCCATTACTGCTAATTTGTTTTGTAACAGAGTCAAAATTTGAAGCATCAACTTTTCTTAGTTCCAATCTAAAGCCCCTTTCATCCATTCATAAATGAAACCTACTGTTAAAACTAATAAAAAAAACATCATAGACCAAAAACCATATTCTCCAAGGTCATAAAAAGCCATAGCCCACGGGAATAAAAAAATTATTTCCAAGTCAAAAATTATAAATAAAATTGCTACAAGATAAAATTTTACTTCAAATCTCCCCCTTGATTCATCAAAAGGTTCGAATCCACATTCGTATGGTGAAATTTTTTCTGGATATGAGGATTGTTTACCAAGAACAAGGGACATAAAAATTGCCCCGCAGGAAATCACCAATGCCATGATTAAAAAGATTAAAATAGGAAGATATTCAAACATAAACTATTATATAATATTTAATTTTAAATTTACATGTTATTATTTAATATGGTAAAAACTCGATCAATACTTTCTTTAAAGGTTGGATAATCCGAACTTAGAGATATTGTGTTTGATTTAATAGATCTTACAGTATTAGAAAGAAAGTCGCATCCAACATTTTTATCATTTCCTTTGTAATGATACCATAAACCGCCCTCACCTACTCTACAAAATGATTGTTCATCGATATAAACGTGTTTCAAAATAACAATCTTCGCATTAAACCCAAGGGATCTCATTACATTTAATGCTAATGGTATGTTTAAAAGTGGTACTTCATATATCTTTCCTGTGCTTGATATCACAATGGTCTCATTACTACCAAGGAGTCCTTTTTTTGAATCAGGGACAAATATAAAAATTTCATTTTGATTTTTATTATCAATTTTACCACCCAATAATGAAAATGCTAATAATTTGGACTCTGCCACATCAGCAACACTGACCATTGAATTTTCTCCAAAGAATAATGTCCTTACTTCTTGAGGAAGAAGAGATTCAATAACATTTTGCTGGTACCCATAATCGTCATAAAGCGAGTTTATTGCAGTATCAAGTGACATGGGAGACGGAACAATTTGAGATCTAATAAAATCTTGAGCAATTTTGTTGGATTTGTTAACAGCACTTGCATACAAACGAAGAATTGTATCATACGATATTTCAAATTGACCGATAATTTGGTCACCGTAAAGCGAAAAAAACTCACATTTCTCTGGATGTTTTAGAAATACTTTAGAAGATCTGTCAATTAATGAGGCAAGAGTGTTTCCTCCTAGTGATGTAAAAGTTTGTACTTCAATTTTTACTGGTTTTGCATCTTCGAGTTGTTCAGCATGAAATCTAATTGACTGTTGTTCAATTTCTTCAGGTGTCAATTGTGGTTGACCTTCAAGTTCTTTAGACATCGGATTATATTTTTTTAATTTAAAATTCAATAAAGCTAATAAATCAGAATCTTGGGATAACTGGCATTCATC
>PARR01000034.1 GCA_002711625.1 Rickettsiales bacterium
TCCATATGGATTTAGAATTCATCCAAGGACTAAAAAAAAGCAAATGCATCATGGTATTGACATGGCAGGTACATGGCAAGAAGAGGTGAGGGCCTCTGCTGACGGTTTTGTTAAATTCTCAGGAAGAAATGGCTCCTTTGGCAAAGTAGTGGAAATAGTTCATAAGCACGGTGTTACTACTCTTTATGGTCATTTGCATAAGCTTTCAGTAAAAAAAGGAGATTTTGTGAAAGAGGGTGATATTGTAGGTAAGATGGGTGCTACTGGCAGAGTTGTTGGTGCACATCTCCACTATGAGATAAAAGTTAATAAAAAATCAGTGAATCCTTATAAATTCATAAATATTGGCAGAGAGTTACTGAGCAGTTCTATTATGAAGAAATAAATGTGGCATCAAATTTGCTCATTTACTTTTAATGAATTTTTCTAAACTAAAACTTGCAACCATAATAATAATTTGTGTTTTTTCTTCTAACTCATATTCAATCGAATCAAAAGTTTGTGAAAATTTAGCTGAAAAATTTGGCAGACAATTCAAAATACCTAATAAACTTCTATCCTCCATATCTATAGTTGAATCTGGTACTGTAAAGGAAAACAAACTTATATCTTGGCCTTGGACATTAAATGTCGATGGAGAAGCAAAGTATTTTAAAACAAAAGAAGAAACTGTTAATTTTTTAGAATCTAATTTAAAAAAATTCAAAAATATTGATGTTGGTTGCATGCAAATTAGCACAAAATATCACTTACAAAAATTTAATAATGTTTCTGAATTAATTAATCCTGAGAATAACGTAAAGTATGCTGCCAAATATTTAAGAAAACTTTTTCATACCCATAAAACTTGGAATGAAGCCATATCAAGATATCATTCTTCAATTCCTTCGCGAAAAAAAAATTATCTTTCAAAGGTTCATTATTTTTGGAAGAAACTAAGAGAAACCCGTACTCCAGAAACAACAAAAAAAAAATTAGATTTTTTTAAAAGTCAATTAAGGAAAGACTACCAAATATTATAGTTTTTTGGCAAGAAAATTGCAGATTATACATAAAGGACGAACTATGAAAAATAAATATCAAAATAATATTAAATCAGATAGAAAAATATTTGATACGCCTATGATTAAAATCACACATTATGAAAATGAAAAAACTATTAAAACAGAAACTTTTCCAGTTATTCATTTCTTAGATAATGTTTCAAAAGGGTTGAAAAAAATTAGTTATAACTAAAAATTTATATTTTGAATTTTCATCATCCTTCTTCTCACTGAAGATGCAGGAATATTTAAAAGCTCTCTATATTTCGCCACTGTTCTCCTTGCCAAATTAATTCCTTGACTTTGTAATTTGGAAACAATCATTTCGTCACTAAGTGGTGAATTTAGCGGTTCATTTGAAATCAAGTTTTTAAGCGATTCTCTTACAGATGCCGCAGAATGGGATTCTCCGCCATGTACACTATTAATCGAAGCACTAAAGAAAATCTTCATTTCAAAAATACCAATGGGAGTAAGCATCAATTTATCTGAAGTAACTCTACTTACAGTACTTTCATGCATGTCAATCTTTCTCGCTACATCTTTAAGAATCATTGGTTTGAGGAATCTTTTTCCTTTTTCAAAAAATAATTTTTGTTGATTCACAATCTCTGAACTTATTTTCAATGTAGTAATGTTTCGTTGTTGTATTGCTTTAATTAACCAACGAGCAGAGTTAAGATTGTCTGAAATATATTTTTTATCTGATTCACCACACTGTAAAGCTTCTATCTCTTTAACATAGTCATCATTTAAAGTAATTTTTGGAAGCGTACTATCATTTAATTCTACTTCCCAATCATTTCTATTTTTTTTAACAATTACATCAGGATGGAAAATATTATTTTCATCATCTGGATATTTGGTACCAGGCCTTGGATTTAGTTCTCGTATTAATTTAATATTTTCTTTAAGTGCATCCTCTTTAAGATTCGTAAGCCTTTGTAAATTTTTCAGATCTCCGTTTCCTAAAAGTTCTAAGTTATCAATAATAAGATTTCTTTCTTGACTAAGATCACCAGTATTTCTTAATTGTATTTTTAGGCATTCGGCGAGATTTCTTGCAAAAACTCCATTAGGTTCAAATTCTTGCATAGTGGTTAAAACTTTTTTTATTTCATTAATATCATATCCACTGAATGAAGAAATATCTTCAAGATTGGTAGTTATCCATCCAGAAGGTTCAATGTAGTCAATTAGTATGTCAGATATTTCTTTTTCATTATGTGTCTGGAATTCGATGCTAGATTGATTTTTAAGAATATTTTTCAGATTTATTTTTTCGCTTACTGTCTGTTCTACAATACTTCCCGTATCGATACTTTCATAAGAAGATAATTTTGAATTTGTTTGACTTACTGAAACTTCGGTATCAAAGCGATTCTCGTAATCATCAATCTTTGGCTCATCTTTAAGAGATTCACCCGAATCGAAAGATTCACATAAATCCTGCGTATCACTTTCAACAAGTTCAGTTTTTTCTTCTTCGTTATTGTTCTCAAGAAATGGATTTTCTTCTAACTCTTTATTAACTAATTCACATAGTTCGATATTATTAAGTTGTAGAAGTTTAATTGCTTGCTGTAGCTGTGGAGTCATCACCAAGGATTGACTTTGTTTTAGTTTTATATTCTGTGTTATCTGCATCATAATTCTCCTTAAAACTATATCACAACTTTTTACATCTAATTGCAAAACTTTAATTTGACATCTTAGTCTAGTCAATTTACTGACACTTAGTCTTAAGAATTGTGTCCTGTATTTTTTTTCTGTTATACTGGATTTTATTGGTTTTTTTTAATATTTTAAATTGTGATAAAAATATTTCCATTTATTTTTACTAGTTTATTTTTTTTCTTAATTATCGCTAATGTGCGAAATTTGACACTAGATTTTGGCCAAAGTAATGAGCTAAATGAGTCAAATATAACAAACACAATGGTTAAAGAAGAATCATTTAACAAAGCAATTAAAAGTTATGAGGAGCTAAATTCCAATCATACTGTTAATGATTATGAATCAATTGAAAAAAAAGTTATGAAAACAGATAGTTCAAGTATTAAAAAGAAATTAGAAGATGACTCACATTCCTTGTTTGAATTTAAAAATGATGAGAAAAAGTTTGAAGAAAAAAATTCTAATTATTACAAACATGATCTTCAATTTGGAGCTTTCTCGAAAAAACAGAATGCGGTAAATCATAGTATAAAGGTTATTGATGTCTTAAAGACAAAATTTCCATATGTAGATGTTAAGGTGACTTTTGACAAAAAAAATAATCTTTATAAGGTAATTTCATCTCTAGATAATAAAAATTTATTAAAAAAGATTTGTGATGAAATTAATATGAAAAATTTGAGCTGTTTCTTAATAAAAAAATGAAGACTTGTCGGATTTGTGTAGCCATAAGATATTTTTTGGCATTTGTACTGTTACTAATAATTGTATCAATTACATTGAAAGACGATCTTCATTACTTCTCATTTGTGACACCATGGAATGCAGTCAAACTAATTTTTTTCCTTGGTTTTTGTTTGTTTGTTTATAAAATTTTTCAGGCAAAGAATTAAGTGATTACCTTTCTCTCAAAAATCTTACATATAATTTCTTTTGAGGAACAAACCTTCCATACGAATGTCCAGTGAAAAAATTTACTGACCAATAAAATTTTGGAGACCACCAATTTTTTTGTGATGTCCAAAAAGGTTCAGCTGGGGTATTCGGAAAAATTTTTTTATCAATTTTCGCCCCTTTACAGCTCTTACAAATCAAGCTTTCCAATTCTTTTCTCTTAGGGAGTCTCCAATTTCCCTCTAATTGTTCATTAATAATAGTATTAGCTTCAACAATTTCATTTTGATCAAGTTTAACTGGCTGCCCTAAGCATTGGTTTTTAGAATCACTCCACTGTTGTCCGGCTGAGCATTTCAACCATTCAACTTTATTTTTTAAATCAATTACATAGTAGCCCTTATCAATAAAATTTTGAGATTCAGCAAAATTAAACCTAAGAATAAGCAATATAAAAGAAAAAAAAATAACAGTTTTGTTCATGTGTAAAATTATACTAAATTTTTTATTTAAAAAAAAGTTTGATGTTTTGGTATTAAAGTTGCAGTTTCTATACCAAAGTATTATTTTAATATAACATATATGGAAAAATTTTAAATGGATTTAGCTTCAATCATAGGATTATTAGGAACCTTAGGGATGATAGCTGGAGCTATGATTTCAGCGGGCGGACTTGGTGCATATATAGATGTTCCTTCAATACTTATAGTATTTGGTGGAACCTTTTTTGCTGTGATGTATACAGCACCACTACCAACTTTCCTAGGAGCCTTTGGAGCCATGGGCAAAGCTTTTAAACCACCTGTTAAAAAAATGGATGAATTAATAACAAGAATTGTTGAATTAGCAGGAATAGCGAGGAAAGATGGAATGATGGCTTTAGAGGGTCAAGAAACTCCTGACGCTTTTTTTGATAACGGTCTGCAAATGTTAGTTGATGGAGCAGATGAAGCCAAACTAACAGTTCAAATGAAAAAAGAATTAAAGGCCATGGAGGAAAGACACTCTTCCAATATAGGTGTTGCTCAAGCTTGGGTTGACATTGCTCCTGCAATGGGCATGATTGGTACTCTAGTTGGTTTAGTTGCGATGTTAGGAAATATGGCAGACCCAAAAGCAATCGGTCCCGCTATGGCAGTTGCTCTATTGACAACTTTATACGGAGCTATGATAGCTAATACTATTTTCATGCCGATAGTGACTAAATTAAAAAATTATTCAGCTTATGAGAAAATCTATAGAGAGATGATTATAACTGGACTTCAATTTATATCAAGAGGTGAAAGCCCTAGAAATATTCAAGATCAGCTAATAGCTAACCTTCCACCCAAAGAAAAGCAGAAACTTATAGAATCAGCTGCATAAGGAAGGAAGCATGGCAGAAGAAAAAAAAGATAACAAAGAATCTACGCAAGAAGAAGAAGAACACGAATGCCCAAAGTGTCCCCCTAAAGGAGCACCAGCGTGGATGGCAACCTTTGCTGATATGGCCACATTATTGATGGCATTTTTTGTTCTAATTTTGTCATTTGCGGAATTCAATGTTCCAAAATTTAAACAAATAAGTGGAAGCATGAAAAATGCTTTTGGTATTCAAAGAATAGTGCCTGTTGTTGAACAACCCAAAGGAACAACAATCATGTCTTTAAACTTTAGTCCAAATCCTACGCCTTCGGTTCAGGAAAATTTGAAACAACAAACAACTGAAACTGATCAACCAAATGTTGAATTAAATATAAAGACTCAAGATTTTGCCAATGATGAGTCTGAAAATGAAGACGCTGTAGAATTAGCAAAGAATATTGAAACAGCTGTGGCAAAAGGAGAAATTGAAGTAGAGGTTTTAGGTTCTAAAGTAATTGTTAATTTCACCCCAACCAAAGTAAAAGAAAAGGATTTACCTAATTTTCTTCAGGAAACATTGAATGCTATTGAAGCAGTTAAGTCGGCCTCGGGGAAATCAGACTCAGAAGTTTTGATTGGAGGTTTAGAAAAACAATTGGCTAAATTAGCCTCCGCATCAGCACAAAAAGGTAAAAATGATGCAAAATCCTCAGAAGGTTCTAACGCTGGTGAATCTGAAGAGATCTCAATGGAACAAAAGAAAAAAGCTGAAATTGCAGAAGATAACTATAGAATTGCTCTTAAAGAAGAGATTGGTGAGGGCCTCATTAATATTGACAGAGAAGATGAAAAGGTTGTTATCACAGTTGGTTCAGGTGGGGCATTTAAATCAGGTTCTGCTGAGCTGACAAGTAAAGCTAAAAATATTATGAAAAAGATTGCAGATGTTAATGAGAAAGGTAAAAGTGAAATTCTTGTTTCTGGTCATACAGATGACAAACCGCTTACTTTCGGTTCAATTTACAGAGATAATTGGGATCTAGCAGCAGCACGTTCATCGTCAGTTGTACAAGAATTGTCAAGAACTGGTAAGTTGATGCCTAATCGAATGAAAGCCATTAGTTATGGAGAAACAAAACCATTAGTATCGAATGATTCTGCATCCGGCAGAGAGAAAAATAGAAGAATAGAAATTGAAATAAATTATTAAAGTTCATGTTAATTCAAAACAGCCCATATGGTCCGACCAATTTCGAAAAAAAAAATGGTTTAAACAACGAAAATCTTCACCAAGATAAACCGACAAATGAAAAAGGGAAAGGGAAGGGGAATGATTTTTCTTTCTGGAACTGGGTTAAGTCAACAATTAATCCTCTTCAAAACCTTCCGATAATAAGCGGTATTTACTCAAGTATGAACTCTAATGATAAAAATTCAGATAGAGACATGGTTCAAAATAGTCTTGGGGGATTTATTTATGGCGGTCCTTTTGGAGCTTTAGCGGGTTTTGGAAATTGGGTTTTCAATAAAATTTTCGATAAGACACCATCAGAACTTGCCTTGGATTTGACAGGAATAAGTAGATTTTGGAAAAGTGATGCTTCTTTTAATAATAAAAAGAAAGAATCGGATGAAAATAATTTAGTTAGTCCGATGTTGGTTGGTTTAAATCCAAAAATAAATAGCGATAAAGAAGATACAACAGCCAAAAGTAACAAATCTGTAAGATTTAAAAATAAAAATACAATTTCTTTAGCCGATTATAATGAAAAAAATATGAGTGATTCCAAGATTGATTTGCTTACAAAAGATAGTGCTCAGAAGAAATATAATAATGTTGTTACTGTTGGTAAAATGGAAGAAAATTCTATTAAATCTGAACATAACATTTTATCCAAACCCAATAATCTTTACTTACCTAAAAGTTCATCTAAGACTAACAAAACATACAGGAGTTTAAATTTTAACTATCCACAATGGAATTCAGAAAACAATAAGAATCTTAACAAATCAAAGATTAAATCTTATGATTTCAATGATAGGCTAAATATTGAAAAAGGGTACCTAAATATTGATGCTTAGATAATTATTGAAAGGGATCGAGTTCTTCGGTTTTATATTTATTAAAAAATTCTTCTCCAAGTATGCTCTTTGTTTTATCCATTGTCATTGTTTCTATTTTTTCACTATTTTCNTCATAATGAAAGTCACATTTTTTTGATGCAGCTGTTGCAATTGCTTGCGTGATAAACTCGTTTTCTACAGCTGTCCTTGCTCTAGTTGTGGCCTCTGATTTAGCTTTTGTCAACCTAGAAAGAGCTGAATTTTTTTTTCTATTCAGAATGTCAACAACCTCCATTAGTTGCTTATATGATGGATCAGGAACATCGATGTTAACAAATTGACCTTCAATATCGTATGTGAAACCGATTTCCTCAATCTGGACTNTCAAAAGTTCAATGTGATCAGTATTAAAAACGAGTAGTTGACATTTATTTTTATTTTCAGTTTTTTTTAGATCGGCAATGTCTACTAGTCTTCTAGGTTTTCCTTGAATATTAATCCGTATAGCTTTTAGAATATTTTCATTTGCATCTGAAGCTTTTATACTTTTAAGCTCTTCATTATAATCTTCAACGGCCGCCTTCATTAACGTTTCTGCCTGTATCGAATATTGTTCTGCCATAACTAAGTTATATTACACTAAAGCTTCTTTCTTTTCATCAACAATATCTTGTTTTTTTTCAGATTCTTGACCCACATCCTCACTTACAGGGTCAGGTAACTTTGAATATTGAAATCTTGATTTCGGATCTATTTCCCTAATTATTCTTTGAGCATGGTCTATAGTCTTTGATGAAATATTCATACAAAAAACTTTCCCTTCCAACATAGAAAAACTGTACATTAGATTGAGTTGTGCTTTATAACAATAAAGGCTCATAAGGAGCCACCCAAACAAAAAAAGAAGAGGGTTAACCACTAATAAAATCGCACTAAGTGCAACTAAAGTAGCCAATACCCACCATTTCTGGGAGTAAATTAACCATAGTGGCGGAAATAAACCAGCAATAATTGATGTGGAGGTATCAATAATGTCATATCTTCTGAACGCATCTCTTAAAACGGTGAATTCTTGTAATTCTTCAATGTCAAAATTTTCTTTTGAAGAAAACTTTTCTCTGATATTTTGAGTTTCAATTTCTGTTGTAGAAGAATACTTACAACCTAAACTGTTATTGATTACAATATCAAAAAAAGTATTAGATCGTAAAACAGTCAGAATTACTTTAGCTTCATTTTTTTTTATATCTTTTAATTCTTCTGTAAGTTTCTTTTCTCCAAAAGTATAAAATTGGTTGTTAACCGCAACAATTATATCGTCTGGTTTTAGAAAAATAGATGAAGCATAACTTCTTCTTCTTATAGACTGGATCTTTACTAAAAAATTATTTTTTTTTCCTTCAGCCATTTGTTCTATGGAAATGTTATACTTTCTTTCTGCCCTTTTATTTCATTAACTAACAACTTATTTTGACTTGATATAGCTTCTAATGCAGCATTAAGTGAAGAAGTACTATTAGTAAGTTCTTTTAAAACTTTAGTGTTAGAATTTTTTTTATTTGCCTCTATCATTTTAGAGATTTCTTTATTGAGTTTAGCAGATGCTACAACTCCAGACTCAGAAATAGACTGACTCAATTTTGATGTCTCATCTTTTATTGATTTTGAAATACCATTAGATAAATTTGAAATTTCTTGTGACAGACTAATCATTAATTTTTTGTCATTAGACAAAATTGCTTCCGATAACATCTCTAATTTGCTCTTAACTTCTGCATTCGCACTAATTAATTCATTGTGATTTTCTAGACTAGAATTCATACTTTCGACTGCAGCATTTACTTTCTCTACGTTTTCTGCAAAAACAACTAATGCTTCCCTGCTTGTGCTGGTCATTTCATCTAAATCAGACAAAGATTTAAAATATAGCAAACCTGTCAAAATGACTGCAATTAATGCTGTTGCAATTGAACTAGAAAAAATAATAGTTGTATATCTATGAATTTCTTTCATTTTTTGCTCCGTTTTCATGTATTCGTTTTTAATTCTTTTATATTCGGAAGTAACGTCAGTAGCAGCATCAGCTGCATCTAGAGCTATTTTTATGCTTTCTTGCATAGCATTGATTTGTTCTTTCACGCAAGCCGTCCTCTGTTTTTAAATTTAACATTCTTTTTTCTTGAAGTAAATAGTGCACAATCTGTGCCAGATATTTTCTTTACTTCAAGATAGGGAATGTTCTTAGAAATAATCCCAAAGGCTTTACAACCATAAGGAAATTTCGATTTATAGGTAATGTATAAATTTAGACAATTTTTACAATGATTATTTGCCATTTTTCCTTAAATCCATAATTTTATAAATAATTTTTGCAATTTGAAATCTCAGTGCACCTAAAAAAGAAGTCGTTGCACATACCCACAAGAAAATTGCTAACCCAAGTTGTTGTCCGTTATAAAACTCTAAAGCTTTGAAATGGCAAATTATGCTACTGTAAAAAAAAGCAAAAGTAATTATTAGTTGTCCTATATTTCTATTAATCATTTTTTCTTCCGTATTCGTCAAAAACTAGTTCCTCTGGTATACTAATTTCTGGTTTTTCAACACTTTCTCCATTATTAATTTTGTAAATATATGCTAGTGCAATTGCAACTGAATTATATAATTTATCCAAAATTTCTTCACCAATTTCGCAAGTAAAATAGATTGCCCTTGCCAATAAAGGACTTTGCATTTGACCAATATTTAATTTTTTACCTTTGTTAATTATCTCTTCTGCATTCTTACCTTTTCCTTTTGCTATAACAACCGGAGCTACTGAATCACCAACCTCATATTTTAATGCAACTGCAAAATGTGTGGGATTTGTGATTATAGCAGTTGCTTCCTCAAGATTATCAACAGATGCAGCTTCTTTTCTAGCTTTTGAAGCAGCTTGCATTTGTAATTTTCTAATTTTTTGTTTTACCTCAGGTTGCCCATCAGTTTCTTTATATTCGTCTTTAATATCTTGATGAGACATTCTCAAAGATTTCATGTAATCATATTTTTGCCATGCTAAATCTATTGCACCAATCAATGCAAGAGCTACTAATAAAAAAATCAGAAGTATAGGAAAAAAAGAAACGAGTCGATTTACTGAGGAAAAAAGATTTCCTGATGTCAGATGAGTGACCTCAGGAAGATAAAGTTTTAATACAAAAAATGCTATCGTACCTAGTAATAATACTTTTAACATTGCCTTTCCAAGTTCAACCAAACCTTTAACAGAAAATATTTTTTTCAAGCCACTTATAGGATTCATTTTCTCAAATTTCCAATGCATTGACTTTATAGAAAAATTAATTCCTCCAATAAGAAATTGGGTAAGCAAACAAACTATTACCAAGGGTGTAGCGAAAATAATGATAAACTTTACAACAAAGTTTACTGCAACTTTAATAGATGCTAAAGGAGATATTCCATTTGCGAGTTCATGCCCAAAACTAAAAAAGGTTTTTGTTATTTTCAAAAAGTCTTCTATAAAAGCTGGCGCTATATACATAAGAATAACTCCAGCCGTGAGAACTGTGAAAACATACATTTCTTTTGATGAAACAACCTTTCCATCCTCTCTTGCCTTTTCTAATCGTCTGGCAGTTGGTTCTTGGGTCTTTTCTTGACTTTCGTCCTTATCTTCAGCCATAAAATTACCTGAATAAACTTTCTATACTTTCTAATGAACCTTTAGTTAATTCAGCAAAGGAATTTCCTATTGATTGGGAGGAGAGATATAAAACAATAAATGCTAAAATAAGTGTTACTGGAAATGCAAATGAAAACATATTTAGTTGAGGTGCCGAACGAGTAATAACACCTATTGCTATATTTGCTAATAATAATGCCCCCACAACAGGAAGCATAATCAAACCACCAGAGTAAAACATAGCTCCAGCAGCACTAATTCCTAACCCTACTAATTCAAAAGGAGGGAGAATTTCAGAGTTGATATTATAAAGCTCATAGCTTTTAAATAAAAAATCAATTGCAATAAGATGTCCATTAAGTGATAAAAAAATCGTAATCAAAAACAAATCAAGGATTATGCTGAGTACTGGAGTTTGTCCTCCAGTTTCTGGATCAACTAAGGCAGAAAACCCTAACCCAGTTGAAGCAGCCATTTTTTCACCTGCTAAAGTTGCTGCAGCAAACCATATAGTTAAACTAAGTCCAAGTGAAATACCAATTATTGCTTCGATAACAACAATTCTCACAATGTTATCAAAAACATTTTGAGTAATTTCAAATTCCGATANGTAACCAAAAAAGAAAAAAGAAATTACCATTGAGAACAAAATTTTTATATTTAATGGAACATTTCTTGAACCTAATAACGGACTCGAAATTATAAATGATGAAAGTCTCACTGAACATATAAAAAAGGTAAATAGATAATTCATCAAACTGTTAATTTCCAAACCTGGTAAATTGTCCATAGGCTGATAAAAAGGAAGAGGAATAAAATTCATTTTATTCCCTGAATTGTATCGAATATAAAACTGAAATAATCAGTTAGACTAACCAAAAAATAGTTTGCCATTAACCCCATAGCAAAAATTACTAAAACAACTTTTGGTACAAAACTTAAAGTCATTTCTTGAATTGAGGTAGCAGCTTGAATTATGCCAATTGCAAGCCCAATAGCCAGCGCAGCTCCTAAGAATGGACCACTGGAGATTAGCACTTGATAGAATGCTAATCTGACCATCTCTATATTTTCATCAAATCCCATACTATTTCCTTTTATGAAAACGTACTTACAAGTGAACCGACAGTCATTGCCCAACCATCAACCAAAACGAATAATAATAGTTTAAAAGGCAATGCTATTAACATTGGAGAAAGCATCATCATACCAAGGGACATCAAAACTGATGCCACAACCATATCAATTACCAGAAAAGGAAGAAAAAGTAAGAATCCTATTTGAAAAGCTGTTTTTAGTTCACTGGTCATGTAAGCTGGTAAAACAATGTAAAACGGAATTTGAGAGTTATCTAAAAAATTAGTTTTATTAGCCATTTCAGAAAACATCACAAGGTCATTTTTTCTTGTATTTCTGATCATAAATTTTTTNAGNTCTTCTCCACCTGATTGCACAGCCTCAGCNATGTCCATTTCNCCTGATTGATAGGGTCCAGATACNGTAGAGTAAATATTATTGAATGTGGGAGCCATAACAAAAAAAGTAAGAAATAGTGAAATTGCAATCAAAATCTGATTTGGCGGGGTTTGTTGTGTGCCTAAAGCCTGTCTAAGAATTGACATTACAATAATAATTCTAGTAAAAGCTGTCATACCTAAAACCAAGGATGGTAATATAGTAAGAGCTGTCATTAGAGCTAATATTTTTAGAGATAATGAGTAAGTTTTATCACCATTTGCTGACTCTGAAATGGTTAAAGCTTCAAATCCGTCAGGTACCGATTGACAAAAAACAATTGTTGGAACAAAAAAAAGAAAAAGGAAAGTAAAGTTAATTTTTTTCATTCATCAACCTTTTTTCAAAAACGTTTTCTAATCCGTCTAATTTATTGGTTTTGAGAGACTTTATTTCTGTTAGTAATGCACCGGAGTTTTTTCCTGAAATATACAAATAGTCTTTATGATCAAGGTTTAATATCAAAGCTCTATCGCCCTGTCCTAGAATTGTGATCTCTGAGACAGTCATTCTTTTTTTTGAATTTAATTTTTTTGAAATTATATGCCTGTTTTTTTTGAGAAAATAAAACCCAAAAAACAATATGATTATGAAACTTATTACTATTAAGTAACTTTCTAAAGTTGGACCTGTATATCCTTGCATTTTTCCTCGCTATCTAATAAAGAGGATGCAAGAATGTTGCCGAAACAAGAAAAGTTTATATAAGTCATTGATTATATTGATAAAAAATATTTATGAAATTTAGTTGTCAAGAATTTGGCATATTATAAATTTTGTACCATTTCTTCTGGATCGGAGACTTCGGTAAATCTTATGCCAAACCTTTCTCCAACCATAACAACCTCACCTTTCGCTATTTTTGTCCCATTGGCTAATATATCTAGAGGTTCGCCAGCGAGTCTATCTAATTCAACAACAGATCCTTCATTTAAACGAAGTAAATCTTTAATTTTTATTTCAGTGTTACCAACTTCTACAGTTAAACGAACTTCAATATTTTCTAAAACTCGAAGATTATTAACGGCCGCTGAATTGGGATCAATTTTTGGTTTAGTATTGCTGGCTTCAGGTGTTTTTGAAGCTGTTTGTTCTGCTTGTGTGTTTTCTGATTTCTTTGTTTCTTTTAAGTTTTCATTATTACCGTTTTCTGCGATTTCTGCGTTCATTTTATTCTCCTTATTTTAATCTTTTAGTTAAACTAATTGCGGCATTTCCCTTGACTTCACCCATCTCAGCGAGAAAGTACTTTTGATCAGACACAAAAAAGTCTACTGTATCCTCAACATTTATATTTATTGTATCTCCTGACTTAAGTCTTAGCAATTTTGACATCGAAACAACTGGTTGGGCAAGTTTACTATTTACCTTAAGTGGAATCTCCAATATGGCCTTTTCTAATTTATCCTTCCAGGTTAAATTAGATTCTACGACATCTGATTGAACTCTAGATCTCAACAATGATGAGACAGGCTTAAGAGTTTGTAAAGGATAAACAATATCAAAAGACATTGAGTCAACTTTCGGGAGTTGCATCACAAAAGAACAAACAATAACCAGATCTGATGATTCTACAAATGCTGCAAATTGGGGATTTTGCTCTCTGCTATGAAAATTTATTGATATCGGACTTAAGTCTTTCCAAGAGGCTTCTAATGTTTTTGAAATACCATCATTGATAACTTCAATAATCTTTTCCTCGGTAGAAGTAAATTCGGTTCTCGAATTATCAAGGATTTCAAGTTTACCTCCATATCTACTGCTTGTGCACAAACTAACAAATGAAGGAGGGAGAACAGTTAGCATGGAGCCTCTTAGTTCGTCTATTCTACTGTTAGTTAAACTCATAAAAGCCTCTAAACTTGAACTATATTCTTCAAATGATTTTACCTCAGGAGGAAATGAACTTATTCGGGGTTGTACTCGCAATAACGGAAGAAAAACACTTCTTACCATTCTAGCAAATCTTTCATTAATCAATCTCAAAGCATAGTAATCACCTAAAAGTGATAAATCATCGGACCCGAATTGAAATGATTTGATATCTACTTCATTCCCGTCTTTTAAAGTAGTTGAAGCGCTCAAGTCACCTGTCTTAAGTCCCTCCATTAATGCATTGACTTCTTCAGACGATAATTTTCTTGATGGTTCAGCCATATAATTACCTTTTACTGTAATACGAATGAGGTGAAATGTACATTTTCTACCCCACCAAATCCTTCAACCTTTTCGAGCACATTATTTATGCCATTTTTCAAAGCACCCGCAAGCTCTTGTTTTCCTGTCCTTCCAGATATATCTTCAGAAGAAAATTCTGACATAATAGTCAATATTTCAGACCGTAAAGCTAATTGATGACTATCGACATTAGCCATAACTTGATCGTCATATTGAGTTGAAACACCCAGAGATATTTGAAGAAATTTCTTTGAACCTTTAAGATTTGTTGTGAAGTTTCCGGGAAATTCATAATACGTAGTTGCGAAGATTTCTTCTTCAGGTGTGACTTTTGGCATTTTTTTTGGCCCAGAAGGACAATTTCCTTCCTCGTCTTTCTCCTCTTCTGCACATTCTTCTTCAGCCTCTTCCTTACCATTCTTTGATTCATCAGTGTTTTCTGCATCAGGATTTTCTTTTTTTTCGATTATTTGGGAAATTTCACTTGACGGATCAGATTTATCTCCTCCCATAAAAATGCCTAGTCCCAATCCAATTCCAAGTAAAACAAGACCACCAACCGAAAATAGAATTATTTTAAGTGGACTCTTCTTTTCAGTTTCTTGGGTATTTTCTTCGGCCATCCTATTTCTCCTTAATGTTTATATTTTAACAATTTATGCTTTAACATCAATATTATGAATATTTTTACTAGTTATTTTCAATGGTTTTCTTTCCTTCTTAAGAGATATCAGTTTTTCATCATTGTTCTTTTTTTTCTCTTTATTACCGTTGAAAGAATTACCTCCATTGTTGGAAAAACTTGAAAACTTTTGATTTTTATTTTCAAAAATTTCTTCTAATTTGTGCAAATTTTCATTTAAAATATTTGCTGTATCTTGAGTCTCTGCAACAAAATTAATCTGCGTTGAAGAATTTTTTTTTGCAAAAATTTCTAATCTTATTTTCCCAAGATTACTTGGATTCAGTTTGATATCAACTTTATTCATACCGTTCTGTAATGAATTTTTAATAATCTTTGCTAATTTTTCACCCCAGCCGCTTTCCATCAAATCAAGAGTTTCTTGAGATAAATATGAAGAATTTTGTAAGTCTTTTCTTTGAGAACCCACATTCAAGTCATTTTTATTTGAGAATCTCATTTTGGAATCACTTAAATTTAAACTTTTTCTTAAATTTTGTGCGTTAATCTGATTTCTCATTGAACCTTCTGTGGATAAGCCTGAGAAAGAACTTTTTTTAATTTCTGTATTTTTTTCATTAGTATTACGTGAAAATTGTTTATTTTTTTTTAAAAATTTTCTCAGTATCAAATTTTCTGAATTATTTATTTCATTTTTAATGTTATTTTTATCAAAATTACCCTCAAAAACTGACTTTCTATTTTTTACTTTAAGATTATCATCTATTCTTATAGAATTTGATAAATTATTATTTTTAAATTGTATATCTTTATTTTGAAATTTTTTCTCTGAAGCAGTCTTTACTTTGATCTCAATAAAATTAGAGTTAGCCTCATTATTTTTCTCGTTAAAGAAAAAGCTCTTGTCATTGAACTTTAATTTAACTTTATTTCTTGGAAAATTTTGATTTAAGGCAAGGCTAATATTTTCTGTTTTAAAAAAATTTTTATTAATATCTTTGCTGTTCTGATCTTTAACAATTTTATCCTCAGAAAAAGCGTTAATACCGAGTTCTTCATAAAATATCTCAGCTAAAGAACTTGTCAAATCTAATGTTTTATCATCATCTAAATTATTTGTTTGACTTTTTTCATTTAATCCTTGAAATGAAGTTTCTGATTTTCCGGACTCAAAATTTTCTAAATTAACCAAAGAAAATAATTCAGAAAATAAATCATCTATACTTGACAAACTCTTAACTTTGTCAGAAAAAAAGTTAATTTTAGTTAAGGCTTGCTGATTTTTTCCAATAACATCCATGATTCTTGAATTCTTTTATAAATATGTGCAAGTCTGATGCCAATAATATTAGTTCTGTTTGGTTTTATTTCTAAAGTCTTCTTGTTGTTTTGACTCATTATTTTGTTCTTTGATTAACAGTTCTGTGTTTCTTTTTTTTAAAATTTTTTCTTGCTGTTTTTTTATTTTATTAATTTCCAATAAATAAGATTTTATTTCATTCTTCAAATGTTGCTTTCTATTTGATGATATATCAATCTTTTCTTGAAGGTTAATTCTAAAATTTGAAGCTTGTTTCAAGGAACTGCTTGATATAAGTTCGCCCTCAGAAAAATCTGATGATTGCATTATTTTTTTTAGATTGTTATTAATGTCTTCAATCTTTTTCTTTTCAGAGTTTAAAGTAGACAGATTAATTTCTAGTTTATTTTTTTTTAGTTTCTTAAAAGTGAATAAACGGTCGTATTTGTTTTTTTTCATCATAATATTGAAGTCCTAAGATTATTAACACTTTCCTCGAAATCAGACTTTGTTTTATAATTTTGTTTAATTAGTAGGCAAATCTTTGGCCATATTTCAAGTGATTTGTCAATATCTTGATTTTGACCCGGAGTATAACCGCCCATAAGCACAAGATCTTTGTTTTCTTGATACAAAGAATACATTTTCTTGATAAACTCAGCTAATTCTTGGTGTTCAATTGACACAATAGAATTCATTACACGGCTTAAGGATTGATTCAAATCAATAGCTGGATAAATTCCTTGCTGTGCAAAATCTCTTGAAAGAACAATATGCCCATCAAGTATTGCTCTAGCGGTGTCTACAACAGGGTCATTTGTGTCATCAGAATCGGCAAGAATTGTATAAAAACTTGTTATAGTTCCTTGACCTTCTTCTCCAGTTCCCGTTCTTTCAATAAGATTTGGAATCATTGATATAACAGATGGTGGATAACCTTTTGATGTGGGTTGCTCCCCCAGGGCTAACCCAACTTCCCTTTTTGCATGTGCAATTCTTGTTAGAGAATCCATAATCAGAAGCACATTTTTTCCTTTTGATCTAAAATATTCGGCTACTGATGTAGCCCTTTCAGCACCCTTAATTCGGAGTAGCGGCGATTTGTCAGCTGGCACTGCAACTATAATAGTTCTTTTTTTGGTTTCATCATTTAATACCTCTTTTACAAAACTACCTAATTCTCTTCCTCTTTCTCCAATTAAAGCAACAACAACAATATCCGCATCTGTGAACTTTGTCATCATTCCCAAAAGTATTGACTTTCCCACACCAGAACCTGCAATAATACCTAATCTTTGACCTCTTCCAACTGTGAATAATGAATTAATAGCACGNATACCAACGTCTAAAACATCATCAACTGGTTTTCTTTTCATAGGGTTTATCTGTTTTCCTTGNAGNGGCCACTCATCAGACAGGTTTAGTTCGTTTTTATGGTCATCGATNGGTTCACCAAATGCGTCTATGACTCTGCCCAATATATTTTCATCAACCAAAATATTGGTTGAAGTTTTACGTGCTTCAATTGATGAACCAGAAACCAAATTAGCATTTATATCATGAACAGCAATAAGATTCTTTCCCTCTCTAAATCCAATTATTTCTCCTGTAACATACTTCTTATCATTACATGATAGGCGACAAATTGTTCCAATAGGTGATGGAAATGAGTCACACTCGACTATTTTACCGTCAAACTTTGTAATTTTGCTCTTAAAGACAACATTTTTTTTGAAGTCATAATCTGTAATATTTTTAATAATGTGTTCAGCAACAGATTTCATAAACTTTAATCCTTTGTATCGTTAGATGGCAAACTGCTGTTGCTTAAAATTTCAAGTTTATCAATATCTGAAAATTTGACATTACTCATTATCTCTTTGACTTCAATAGTTCCTGATTTTAATATCAAATCACCCCTATTCAACTCTTCATCCTTTTCAAACGAAATATTAAGTTTTATTTCGTTTTGCTCTAAATATTTATTGATGGATTCAAAATCTTTGTGATTTAAAAAAACAACAACATTTTTTAATCCATTAGAAACTGTATCAGCAAGATTGGTTACCTTATCAACAAAAATTTTAGGATTATGGTCTATTTCAGTACCTAAAATTTCTCTGATTGCTTGTGATATCAGCAAACTTACATTTTTATTGATTTTATTTGTAAATTCTGGACTTACTAAAAAGAGGCCATCTGTTAAATTTTTCAAAGATAAAGCCAGTGCTTTATCTCCCTGTTCTAATTCAGATTTAATCTTTTTTATTCCCTCGTCATACCCCTTGTAATAGTTTTTATTAGCAACTTCGTTGGCAATTTTTTTTACTTCATTTTCAGAATAAGTTTTTTCCTTCTTTACCTCTTCTTTAACTTTTTTTTCAATATTTTTATTATCCCCATCCACAACTACATTATTTTTTTTCTCAGTAATAATTTTTTCTGAGTTCAAAATTTTTTCCGATTTTTTAGCTAAATCTTTTGGGTTTTTTTTTTTGAATAATTTAGAAATTCCCAAAGTTATTTCAGATTCTTTTACAAAATCATTGTTTGTTTTACTTAAAATACTAATAATTTCCTCGGTATTTAAAGCATTTGAATCTTCTATACTTCCTTCTAGACTTTGCTGATTTTTCTTCTTTTTGTCATACAAAGTCATCTCCACCTCTTCCAGCTAATACAATTGAACCCTCGTCTGACATTGTTCTTGCAACATTTATGACAGCTTTTTGAGCCTCTTGAACCTCAGTGAGCCTAACAGGTCCTAAAACTTCCATTTCGTCTCTTATATTTGCAGCAGCTCTCTGAGACATACAAGCAAAAATTTTATCTCTCAATTCGTCCTCCGTACCCTTAAGTGCAATAATCAGTATTTCTTGATCAACGTTTCTTAGAAGGGTTTGCATACTTCTATCGTCCATAAGAATAAGGGTGTCAAAAGTAAACATACTTTCCTGAATTTCTTTGGCAAGATGTCTATCCTTGTCTCCCAATGCTTTGATGACTCTTTGTTCCATGTTTTGTTTAGTAAAATTCATTATTTGAGCGGCAGATTTTACTCCACCTACTGAGGATGCTCTAAGAGAAGTGTTAGTTTTAAATTTAAGTTGCATTACTCTTTCAAGTTCTGTCAATGCGTCTGGTTGTACAGTTTCCAGGGTTGCAATTCTGTGTATTATATCTGCTTGGATATCTTCTGGGAGTAAAACTAAAACATCTGCGGCCACTCCTGGCTCTAAGTATGAAATGATTAATGACATAATTTGGGGGTGTTCATCTGAAATTAATTCAGCAACCGATCGTGCATCCATCCAATCTAAGATTTCTATAGGCTTGTCGCTTTCCGTAGGAGTAATTCGACCGAGTACTGATTGTGCCTTATTTTCACCCAATGCCTTTGTCATTACATTTTTAATATAGTTAGATGACCCCATGCCTAAGTCTGTCTGTGTTTTGATTATTGCTAAGAATTCGTCTAAAACTTTGTCTACGGTGTCTTGATCCAGACCTTGTACTTCATACATTGATTTTCCAAGTTGTTGAACTTCTTTTGGGCCAAGATTTTTTAGAATTTCTGAGGCTTCATCCTCACCTAAAAGCATCATTAAAATAGCACATTTCTGGGTACTGGTTAATTGCTCAAAAGGTGAAAGCTCTTCCTCTGTATTATCTTCTTTTTTCTTTTCAGCCATGTCTTTCCTTAACTATATATTAAATTTCATCTTTTTTCATTAGTTGTCTGAATACATTTGAAACTTTTCCTGCTTCATCACCAACGATCATTCTAATAACAGCAACTTTGTCATCATAAGAATTTGCTGTATCGAGCATCTCAGCAGATATTGTAGCCTTTTTAGGTTTTAATTTTGCTTTAATATCCTCCAAAGATTCCCCTTCTTGAACCTGAACTTCGTCGTCAATTTCCTCAGCTTCAAGATCTGCTTCCGTCATTCCAGCTTGAGCTCCAGTTCCAGATGTTGGAACCAAAATCCTGTTAAGCAATGGTTTAAGAGCTCCAAATGTGATAATTGCTAAAATCAATACAGTTGAAAGCTGCCCTACTAAATTTTGAAACCAAGCAGATTCATACCAATTAATACTTAATACGTCTATTTCTTCGATGAAATCACCGCTGGTAACTACAATTGAGTCACCTCTATCGTCATTAAACCCGACAGCTTCTTTAACCAACGAGGAAATTTTTTCTTTATCCTCCTCACTAATAGGTTCCGACACCGAACCTTCTGGTGTTACAACAATTTTATTTTTTACTAAAACTGCAGTTTTTACTTTTCTTATTTTTCCTATTTGACCAACTGTTGTACTCAATTTTTTACTAACTTCGTAGTTTTTAACATTACTACTAGACCTTTGTTTAAATTCTTGCTGTTCCCCAGACTGAGGTTCTTCAACTGCTAAATCTGCAGCAAGAGGTGCTTGGTTAGCCACAGCCCCAGGTATGCCTCTTGCAGGCCTATCTGAAGATTCATCAAGACTATTTTGTTCACTCCTTGTTGAAATACTCTCAGGATCAAAGGTTTCTTCGGTTGTCTGAGTATTTGTGTAATCCATTTCTACATTGACCTGAGCCGTTAGATTTCCTACTCCAACTATAGGAGAGACAAGTGAGAGGATCCTTTCTCTGTAAAGTGACTCTATCTTAATCCTATGAGATAACTGTTTGTCAGTTAAGGCTATGTTTGGGTCGTCCTCTGGTTTTGACAGAAGCCCACCATATTGATCAACAACCGTAACATTATCTGAAGACATATTCGGAATTGATGACGATACAATGTGAACAATTGATCTTATTTGTTCTTTACCCAATACTCTACCTTCAGCTAATTTTATAAAAACCGATGCTGTTGGTGGAGACGTTTCTCTTACAAAAACAGATTTTTCAGGAATAGCTAAATGAACTCTTGCACCAATTATATATGAAATTTCATTTATTGATCTTGCAAGTTCAATTTCCTGAGTTTGTTTCATTTTCATAAATTCAACTGACCTACTGGTACCCATTGGTATTTTTTCTAAAAGATCATAACCTTGAGGTACTGAACTTGGTAAACCCTCGGCTGCTAATTTCATTTTTGCTTCATAATATTCCGGTGATGGAACTAACACTTCTCCAGTTGTTTTGTCAATCGATACATCTATTCCATTAGATCTCAAAACATCAACAACTCTTGATTTTTCGTGTTCTGGTAAAGAGGAAAATAATGTTGTTCTTGCTGGCTCTCTAAAAGTCATAAANAANATTAGTCCTATGAAAATAACAAATAGTCCAATCATTACCGGAATTGATCTTTGAACAGCAGGTTCGTTAGAAAATCTCTTGAACTTCTCGAGAGAATTACCGATGGTTCCAATAACACCATTGGTTGAAATTTTCGTTGTTGCTATTTCTGAAGTATTTTGAGTTTGTTCTGCCATTTTTTATCCTTTTTTATTAAACAGGCATGTTCATTATATCTTTATATGCACTCAAGACTTTATTTCTTACGTTTAGGGTCATTTGAAAGCCTAAGCTAGATAGTTGTTGTTGAATCATCACTTTTGTTAAATCATTTTCAAGTCCTAACTCAAAGTTTTTTGTTAATTCTGCACTCTTCATTTGATTCGATGAAACATTATCAATTGCGNCTTTTATATTGTCTAAAAAATTTGCTTTCGTTTCAATTTCAGTAATTTTGGGACTAAGATTAACAAAATCTTCTTGAAGGTTTTTTATTTGCCCCTGGTTATTTTTTACATTAATAACNCCCGGCTTTAAGTTTGATAGATTNGGTGCAAGGTTAGACGGTTTCATTTTTTCTCCTATTTTATTTATGCTTTTAATGCAGTTTGTTTTTCACTTTTTTGGTCAAAACTGGAATAAAGTTTCTCGGTCATCGAACTGTCAATCATAATGTCTTTTTCCTCAATAACATTGTTTTCGCACAAAACTATGGCCCTTTGAAGAACATTTTCTAGCTCCCTTACATTTCCAGGCCATTTATATGACTTTAAAATATCTTCAGCCTTTTTTGAAATTAAAGGAAGATTCTCAAGACTACTATGGCGTTTTAAAAGTGCTATGCTTATTGGTAAAATATCATCAGGTCTCTCCGAAAGATTTGAGGTCTCAATTGGAAAAACATTTAATCTATAATACAAATCTTCTCTAAACTTTTTTTCTTGAACTTCACTAATCATATCTCTATTAGTTGTAGCTATTACTCTTACGTCCACATCAATATCTCTTTGACCACCAATCGGTGTAACTTTTTTTTCTTGTAAAACCCTTAAAAGTTTTGCTTGAAGTGATAATGGCATTTCAGAAATTTCGTCTAGCAACAATGTACCCATATCCGCTGCTCTAAAAATGCCTTTATTTGCAGATGATGCACCGGTAAAAGCCCCTTTTTCGTGTCCAAACAACATTGCCTCAAGCATATTTTCAGGAATTGCGGCACAATTGATTGCTACAAAAGGTTTTTCTGAACGTGGAGAGTTATGGTGAATAAGATTTGATATTACCTCTTTACCAGTACCAGTAGGACCATGAATAAAAACAGTAACATCAGTTTTTGCAACTTTTTTTGCCACATGAATGAGGTTATGAGTTTTTTTATCAGAAAAACAATATTTTTCATTAGAAATTATTTGGTACATAATCTCCAAAATTATTTGATCAAAGTTTCTGAATGAAATTTCTATTAATGCTCCGCCTAAATCTGTCTTGATTGAATATAATTGTTCCGAAGGTTTTAAAACAATAAGATTGGTGCACCCTATATTTCTAGATAATTTTAAAAGTCCAGATCTGCCATCAACAGAATCCTCAAAAAGTTTGGTACATAACAGTGTAGACTTAGGATGATTTTCATTTTTTAGATTATTAGCGCTGATAAATTTACAATTAATCTTCTTATCTACTAAAAAATCTCCTATCAGATTAGAATCTAAAAACTTGTCAGTTAAAATTAAAATTTCCTTCATTTAAATCCTTTTTTAAGTTGTCATAAACATAAGCAAAAAACTTACCAAAAATCAGAGACAGACAATAAAAAAATTAAAACATCAATAAAATCAGTAATTTATAATTTTTTTTATTTTTTTTTATTTTTTTTATTTTGTAAATTGTCATTTTTCTGACATTATTCAAATTTGTTGTAAAAATGAGTGATATTATAAAAGGTGATTGTGAGGCAACGAATGAACTAAAGAAATTAGTTGATTTAGTTTCAAAATCTCCATCAACAGTTTTATTAAGAGGCGAAACTGGTTGTGGTAAGGATGTGGTAGCTAGAGCCATTCACAAAAAATCAAAAAGAAATGGGAATTTAGTCAACGTGAATTGCGCAGCAATACCTTCGGAGTTATTAGAATCAGAATTGTTTGGGCATGAAAAAGGTTCTTTTACTGGTGCTGATAGTAAGAGAATTGGAAGATTTGAAGCGTCTAACAAAGGTACTTTATTTTTGGATGAAATAGGAGACATGCCCATGCCGTTGCAAGCTAAACTCTTAAGAGCTATTGAAACAAAAACAATCCAAAGAGTAGGAGGCAAAGACGAAATAGAATTAGATTTGAGACTTATTTGCGCAACTCATCAGGATATTGAGAAAAAGATTGACGAAGGGATGTTCAGGGCAGATTTATTTTACAGAATAAATGTTTTTCCAATTTCCATTCCGTCTTTGGCTGAAAGAAAAGAAGACATACCAGAGTTGATAAAATATATTTTAAGTGAAATTGAACAAGCTGGTTCGGTAATCCCCATTTTTTCAGAATCATCTTATATAGCTCTTAAAGAGTATCCTTGGCCTGGCAATATAAGGGAACTAAGAAATCTAATTGAGAGAGCAGCGATAATTTTTCCTGGAAAAAAAATTGATTCACAAAAAATTAGAGAAAATTTACTTAAAATTAATTTACCTAAATCAGATAAAGAAAATAAAGCTTTATGGGAATTGACCTCAAATTTGACAGAAGTTGAGGGTGATGAAATAACAGATAGAAAACCGATACCTCACCCAAGTGATTACAAAAATTGGTTTACTTATTTGGATAAAATAGATCTAAGAAGGCATTTAGGTGAGATTGAATATATATTAATTGAAAGTGCTTTAAAGAATTGTAACAGCTCGGTTACAAAAGCTTCACAAAGCCTAAAAGTTAACAGAACTACCCTCATAGAAAAAATGAAAAAATTTTCTATTCCAAGAATAGGAAACGATTAATTTCCTAGGTGATTAATCCCTTTTTTTTTTGCAATAAAAAGTTGTTTTTCCCTCTCCTCAAAACTTTTTTTTTTCTTCTCAGATGTTTTGTTAAAACAATGAGGACAAGAAACCCCTTTCTTATAATTCAAAGATTTTTTATCGAATTCTGAAATGGGGTTTCTGCAAGCAAAACACTGAGAATATTTACCTTTATCTAATTTTTTATTTATGGAGACCCTATCATCAAAAACAAAACATTCTCCCTCCCAATTATTATTGAATTTTAAATTACTGGAAAGATAATTGAAAATACCTCCCTCAAGTTGATAAACATCTCTATATCCTTTTTTTATCATATAAGTACTTGCTTTTTCACATCTGATTCCTCCAGTACAAAACATGGCGACCTTCTTATTCTTTAATTTATGTTCATGTTCTTTAATCCAGTGTGGAAATTCTGTAAAATTTGATAGTTCTGTCTTTACAGCTTTTTTAAAGGTCCCAATTTTAGATTCATATTTGTTTCTAACATCTAAAATTACATATTCTTTGTCATTTTTGATAATTTGATTCCACTCTTTAGGAGTTAAATTTTTGCCTGTAACNTTTTTAGGATTAATATCATCCTGATTAAGTTTTATAATTTCTGATTTAATTTTNACTTTAGTTTTTAAAAAACTATGCTGATTAAATTTNTGAATTTTGAATTGAAACTTAATTTTTAATGTATATTCAAGAAATTCTTTAAGATTATTTAGATTTTCATTCTTAGCTGATAAAGTTCCATTGACACCCTCTTTGCTAATTAAAACTATACCCTTAATATCATTAGGTTTTAAAAAATTAATTAATTTCTTTTTTAATTTTTCAAGATCTTTAAGATAAGAAAATTTATAAAATGAACAGATACTAAAATTATTCAAATGCATGATATTTTTTTTCAGAATGTGTTAAAAGCGTTTATTGCTATTGATCCTGTAGCTTTGATACCGATTTTTGCAATTCTTACTACTGACCTTTCTTTGAGTAAAATTATAAGACTCTCAATAATGGTTTTTTTAATAACAACCTCCATTTTAACATTTTTTTTATTTTACGGAAATAAATTTTTGAATGTAATGGGCATAGATTTGTCATCATTTCAAATCGTTGGAGGTTTATTCCTTTTTTATATTTCCTTTGAGATGGTAGTTGAGAAAAGAACAAAAAGAAAAAATGAATTAGCAAAGTCCTTTATAAATGATCAAGAATTAAAAGATATTGCAGTGTTTCCTCTATCCATTCCTCTGATAAGTGGACCATCAGCTATAACACTTTCAATATTAATATCAAAAGATTTTACTTTCAATCTTATGAGTTTATACTATTATTTGTTGCCTTTAATTATAATTTTACTANTGGCATCATTAATTTTGATTTTTTCAAGCATGATTATTAATTATTGTAATGAAACAATAATTAATATTTTTCAGAAACTTTTTGGTATAATTTTGGGTGCNTTATCGGTTCANTATATTATNAATGGNTTGCGGGAAGTTTTTTTATGAATAATAGNTNAACACCTTGNATTGGAATATGNAAATTAGACAAAAAAAAGGAATTATGCATTGGATGTTTAAGATCTATTTATGATATTAAAAATTGGAATAATTATAGCTTAAAAAAAAAGAAAGATATAATGGAGTCCTTAAAAAAATGAGATTAATTTTTCTAATATTTTTTTTCGTTTTAGATTTTTCAATTTTACGTGCCGAATCAGATTGGGTTGGTAGTTGGATAGCTCTTGATGAATGGAAATCAGAATTTTCTATTAAAATAAATGAAGATGGTTCTGCTGAATCTGATTATGGTAATGGTGATGTCGGAAATTGGTCGATTGTGGATGGAAATATTGAAATTAGATGGAAATCAGGAAAAAAAGATTATATTTTTCGAGGAGTGATGGGGATTCAAAGATTGTCAAAAGGAATAAATAAAACTTATACCTCTGGAATGACGAAATTACTTAACTAGTTTAAGTGATGGTTTTTTTAAATATTGTAATAATTTTTTTAGTGACTCAGAGGTTTTGACAGTATTATTGTGTTTATTAAGTACAAAAAATTTTCTATTTTTCTTTATTTGGAAAATCGGCCCCAACTTGTATGATTTATGTATCGAAAAAATTGCTTGATCATCTTTAAATGAAATAGAATAATCTTTCCATTCTCCAATAGAGATTTTTTTTGAATATAAATCCATAATTTCATTAATTTCTTTTTTTTTAAAATGAACCAGACTTTTTTTTAAATAATTTCGCATAAACAAAAATTTGAATATTATTTTCTTTAAATATATAACTACTTATTATAATTTAATTAAGTAGTCTAATAAAGAGATTAAAATATGAGTGAAGAATTCATTAGAGAAGTAGACGAGGATTTAAAGCAGGAAAAAAATGAGCAATTATGGAAAAAGTTGCTTCCTTACATCATTAGTATAACTGTTGGTATAATTATTTTTACTTCGGGATATGTTTTTTGGGATAATTATTCTAACAATGTTAAACAACAATTAGGAGATGATTTTACTGCTGCAGTTGAACTAGCTAATGAAGAGGATCTTGATGCTGCACTTCTTGCATTAGATAGAATAGTAGATAAAGGTTCAGACGGTTATGTTACTTTATCAAAGATGAAAAAAGCATCTCTACTGATTGAATCTGGAAATTTAGAAGATGGTTTAGACATTTATCTTGATTTAGAACAAAATGCAGTTGATCAATCTTTTAGAGACATTTCGACCATATTATTTGTTCTTAATTCAATCGACACGAAGAATTCAGACTTATTACTACAAAAATTAATTCCACTCGAAAAAAGTAAGATATGGAAATCATCTGCATTAGAACTTATGGCTTTTATTTATCTAAAAAAATCGGATAATGTCAAAGCTATTGAAATTTTTAGAACGCTTTCACAATTGCAAGACACCCCATCTTCTTTAGCTAATCGTTCTCAAAATATGCTGGATTTTTTAGAAGGAAAATAATTTGCTTAACAATTTTAGTAGATTACTAATACTTCTGCTACTTCTTTACTCATGTAGCTATTTTGAAGATGAGAAAGAGGTAGAATTACCTGGAAAAAGAGAAAATGTTTTTGAAATTGAGAAAAGAACTTTACTAAAAGCAAATAAAAAAATTAATCTTGACTCACCAAAAAGTATTAAAAGCTGGCCGCAACAACATCAAAACTTAAGAAATCATCTTTTCCATCTTAAGAGCAGTGATTCAATCTCTTTAAAAAAAAAAATTGAGCTAGGCGATATTACATTTGGAAAATTTAAACATATTGTAGAACCTGTAATAAAAAGTAAAGTAATTTTTTTTGTTAATGATGATTTTACATTAAATGCAATGGATATGAAAAATGAAAGTATTGTTTGGTCATTGCAATTGAAAGAAGAAAAAGAAGAAAGTTTAAGTTTTATTGGCGGCCTTGCTCTTAGCGATTACAGCATCATTGTAACGACTGGTTTGGGAAATATTTATTCTATTAATCTTAAAAATGGAAAAATTATTTGGAAAAAAAAATTTATTGGGCAATTTTCACGTCCACCATCAATAAAAAAAAATAAAATTTTCACAGTTTCAGATGACAATCAGCTTCTTTGTCTTGAAATTAATTCTGGAGATGTTTTATGGACTCACACCGGAAGTATTGAAGAAGTTTCGATAATTGGAGGCTCAAAACCAGCAATTGGAAATGACATAATATTAGTTTCTTACTCCTCCGGAGAAATATTTGCTCTAAATATCAATAGTGGGGAGGTTTCGTGGTTTGATGAAGTTAATTCAAGTAATTTTTTTAATAGAAATATTATTAATGATATACAATCTCCAGTAACAATTTTAGATAAAAGAGTTTATGTTCCAACATTTTCAGACAATTTTATAGTATATAATATAACTAATGGAAAAAAGTTATGGAATTTAAAATTTTCTTCATTAAATCCATTTGTAATCTCTGGTGATGTTATATATACGATTGATATATCTGGACGATTACTTTGCTTGGAAAAAGAAGCAGGAAAACTGCTTTGGGCTGTCCAACTTCAACAAACTAATGACGGAGAGGAGGTTGTCTGGAGAGGCCCGTTATTATCATCAAATAAATTAATTGTGGTAAGTTCAACAGGATCTGTAATATCGCTTTCACCTTTTTCAGGCCATGTGTTAAGTAAAATTAAATACTCAGAAGAATTTGTTTTGAGCCCAATCCAAGTTGGAAATGAGATTTTTTTAACAACGTCAAAGGGTGATTTAATGATTTTTAAGTAGTAGAATGGTTAATAAAGTAATTTTGGCTGGCAAACCAAATGTTGGAAAATCATCATTATTCAATTCGATGATCGGAAAAAACTTTGCAATTGTAAATAATTTTCCCGGAGTCACTAGAGACGTTAGATTTTTTGAAATAACAGCATTTGAAAGTAAATTCACACTTATAGATACAGCAGGGATAAAATCGTCCAAAAATAAACTTGAAACTAAAATTAATAAAAATTCACTTAAAGAGTTTAAAAATGCAGATTTAATATTATTAATTTTTGATGGAAAAGAAATTCTTACTAAAGAAGATTTTGAACTAACGATTCAGGTTAGGAAATTGAATAAAACTCTTCTTACTGTGATAAACAAAGCCGAAGGTAAGATAAATAATGAGCTAATCTCTCAAATATCTAAGCTTGGATTTGACAACCCACTTAAAGTATCAGCAGCTCACAATCAGGGTATTGATGAATTAAAATTTCTAATATGTGAAAGTTTAAAACCAAAAAAAACTCATAATGTTGCACCTCCTGAATTTTCAATGTGCATTGTGGGAAAAGTAAATTCAGGTAAATCGACTTTATTTAATAGGCTTAGTGGAGAAGAAAGATCAATTACAGGAGAAATTCCTAATTTGACAAGAGATTCTGTTGAACACTCTTTTAAATTAAACAATAAAGGGATTAAAATTTTTGATACGGCAGGGTTCTACAAATCTGATAAAACAATAAACACAATAAATTTTCTTTCTATTAAAGAAACCAAGAGGAAGATAAGGCTGTGTCAAATTTCTCTGATTATTATTGATATAGAAAATTATTATGAAAGGATACATTCAAAAATTATTGATTTAATCTACAATGACAAGAGATGTATTATTCTGGTTATTAATAAAATTGATAAATATAAAGAGGTTGATCAAATGTTGATCAAAAAAAAAATTTATAAACTTAATCCTCAAGTTAATGAAGTTCCAATTTTCTTTATCTCTGCAAAAAATAATTCAGGCTTAAATGAATTAAGACATGGGATTGAAAATCAATTGATTTGTTGGAATCATAGAGTAAATACCGGTCAACTCAATACATGGTTGAGAAGTATAACTAAAGAAATACCACCGCCACTGTATAATGGAAGATTAATAAAACTTAAATATGCTGTTCAAGTTGATGTTGGCCCTCCTAAATTTAATATTTTTACTAATCATCCTGACTATTTAAAAGAATCTTACAAAAGATATGTTATTAACAGATTAAGAAAGAGATTTAACTTTAATGGTTTACCTATTAAAATTATTTATAAAAAAGCTTCTAACCCTTATGAATAAAAAAATTTTATTTATAGTATTATCTTTGTTTAATTTATCAACTTCATCGGAACTACAAATTATGATTATTTCTGAAAATTGTAAGGGTTGTCATGGCTATAATTACCAAGGAAATGAGTATTTAGGTTCTCTAATGGAGATTTCTAAGTCAGATTTTATAGACAAAATGAACAAATATAAAAAATCAAAAGATAACTCTGTGATGAATAGGATTGTAAAAGTACTCACAAATGAAGATATTAATAATATTGCAAACTATATTTATAAAAATGAAAAAAAATAGAAGAGAATTTTTGAAAAAATTTGCATTTAGCCTACAAGGTTATTTATTTTTAAAAATATTTAAATTCAAAAAAGTACACTCAAAGGTTAAACCAAGGGTAATAATAGTTGGTGGGGGGATTGGTGGAGCATCTTGTTTAAAATATCTCAGAGAATTTAGTGATTTTATAAACATAACTATTGTTGAAAAGAAACAAGAAATTCAGACCTGCCCATATTCAAATTTAGTACTTGTGGGTCAAAAAAAAATTTCTGATATAACTTTTAAACTCTCTTGGTCTGATAATCCTGATATAAATTATATACAATCGACAGTAAATAAAATTAATTTTGAGAAAAGAAATGTATATCTCGAAGGTAAAGAAAAAATTGATTATGATTACTTGATATTATCACCAGGTGTAAGTTTTAAAAATGATTTTCTTTTAGATAATTCAGAAAATCACAAATGTTTTGTTCCTCATAACTGGGACGGAAACAAAAACTTGATTGAATTTAAAAAAAAACTTCAAGATTTGAGTAATAATAGTGTAATATTAATTTCAGCACCCGATTATCCCTACAGATGCCCTCCTGCACCCTATGAAAGAGCATCCTTGATAGCTCATTATTTACAAACACAAAAGAAAAAAACAAAAATTTTTATTTTGGATTCAAAAGACACTTTTACCAAAAAAGAACTCTTCATGAAAGAATGGAAAACACATTATGGAGACAAAATTGAATGGATTAGTAAAAGTAATGGAGGAAAGGTCCAAGAAATAGATTTATCTTCACAAACAATTAAAACACAAACAGGTCTCACTTTTAGAGGTGACTTGATACATTTAATTCCTGATCAATGTGCATCATTAATTTTTAAAAAAAATGATCTTATAAAAGAAGATTGGTGCAAGGTTAATCCCTTGAATTTTGAATTAGAAGGACATAGCAATATTTTTGTATTAGGTGATTCTATCGATGCTTGGGATATGCCCAAGTCAGCCTTTTCAGCCAACAGTCAAGCAAAAGTTTTAGTTACTAACTTAATTAGCAGAATATTTCAAAAAGAACTTGTAAATCCGGTTTTTCTGAATACGTGTTATAGTTTTTCAGCACCGAAGAGAGCATTCTCTATTTCTTCTTGGTACAGATTAAATTCTGGTCAAGATAGAATAGTTTCTGTGGGCTCAGGTCAGAGCGATGTTAACGCGAGTTCAGAACTTAGAATGGATGAGAGTGTACAAGCTGATGCTTGGTATAAAAGTTTGACGAATGAATTATATTCTTAGACCTTAATTATCAACTCATCAGTTGTGTTATTTATACATTTGTTAATGATCTTCTCGATAACACAGGAAATCTGGTCTTTATTCTCATTCTGTTGGGTATTTAAATTTAATGTCATCCCCTGATTAAAGGGTTTAATACTAACCAAATGAACTTTCAAACCTAAATTTTTATTTTCCTCTCGATAAACTTTTGACATAGTCTCAATTCCTGACTTACAAACACTAAAAATATTATGAAAAGGTAAGCCAGAAGCAATTTCTGAACATGTAAAGAAAATAATTCTAGCATTAGTAGCCTGTTTTAAAAATGGCTCAATACAATGAAGTATTCTCCAGTAAGAATTAAGATTTATTTCTATCAACTCATTCCACATTTGAGGGGATAAATGAGTTAGCGGGAAAAGACCTGGGAATTTTCCAACTGCATTGATAAAAAAATCTATATGATTGGTTCTCTTTGAAATCGTTTGTGATAAGCTATTATATAGGTCCAAATTTTCTAAGTTAAATTCTAAAAATGTTTTTTTGTTACTAAAACCTGCCAACTTTTTTTCTAATTTTACAAGACTATCTTTGGATTTTCCATGAAGTATAATTTCTGTTCCTCGAGATGACAGATTTTTTGCTACTTCAGAACCAACAAAACCTGTTGCTCCAAATATTAAACCTTTTTTATTAGAAAGCTCAAATTTTCCTTTCATTATTTAGTTTCAATTAAAAGAGCTAATTGTGTTGGCCCAATTCCAGAATTAAAATCTACAAGGTTTACAGGATAATCACCGCTAAAATAATGATCCGTAAAGACTGGATTTTTATTATCTCTTCCATTTTTGTGTCCTAGAGCTCTATACACACCGTCCAGCGAAACAAATTTGAGCGAATCAACATTTATCATTTTCATTATTTCATCAATTGTAAATTTAGAAGCTAGTAATTCTTCTTTTGTTGGAGTATCAATTCCGTAGAAGCAGGGGTATTTGACGGGAGGACTAGCAATTCTCATGTGTATTTCACTTACACCGCAATTTCTTAGCATTTCAACTATTTTTATTGATGTGGTTCCCCTGACAATTGAATCATCTACCAACGCAATATTTTTCCCTTTTAACGAAGAAATATTAATATTGTGTTTTAGTTTAACCGATAAGTCCCTTATAGTATTTGTCGATTGGATAAAGGTTCTACCGGTATAGTGATTTCTTATAATACCAAATTCAAATGGCTTTTTTATGTGTTCAGCGTATCCNAAAGCAGAAGCATTTCCNGAGTCAGGTATNGGTATAACTATNTCGACTANTTTATTATCATNANCGTTTTCTGATGCNAGTTCATNACCAATTCGTTTTCTTACACTNTAAACATTTTTTCCNTGCAAAATACTATCTGGTCTAGAAAAGTATATATATTCAAATAGACAAGGACGGAGTTCATTTTTTTTNAATGGTTTAATTGAAGTTAACGTNTTATTCTTAATCATTAAAACTTCTCCAGGCTCAATGTCTCGNATAAGTTTTGCACCAATAATGTCTAAACCNCAACTTTCAGAACTGACGATATAAGACTCCCCAAGTTTNCCTAAAACCAAAGGTCTTATTCCAAATGGATCTCTAATAGCAATAATNGAATCCTTGATTAATAATAATAAAGAGTAAGCACCACTAATAGACTTTAAAGCATAAATAATTTTNTCAAGAATGTTGCCTTTTTTTGAAGACATTAAATGAAGTATGACTTCAGTATCAGAGGTTGAGTGGAAAATAGAACCCTGATCAATAAGTTTTTCCTTTAAAAAATTTGTATTAGTTAAATTTCCATTATGTGCTATTGCCACACCACCAGTTTTAAGTTCAGAAAAAAGAGGTTGAACATTTTTGAGTGCAGATTCACCAGTTGTCCCATACCTATTGTGTCCTATTGAATGATCGCCTTTTAGTTTTTCTATAATTTTAGGATCAGAAAAAACTTCAGATACTTGCCCGATACCTCTGTGAGCAAAAAAATTATTATTTTTATATGTAACAATTCCCGTAGCATCCTGTCCACGGTGCTGAAGAGCATGAAGGCCAAGAGCAGTGAGTTCTGATGCATTATTATTATTATAAACCCCAAAAACAGCACATTCGTCATGGAGTTTTTTTTGGGGAAAATAATATTTCATTCGGTGTTATTCTCTATCAAATAATCTAAATTCTTACGCTCATTTTTATCATAAAGTTTTTTTTCAATATCGGAATGATTTTTTAATTTAAGATGCGAGTCAATGCTTTTTTCAAATAATTTATTCGATTTTAATTCAATTTCTTTTTGAATTTTTGCTGAATAATCCCTGTTAAGATCAAAGATTTCTATAATTTTGTTGTTTGTGACTAAAATAACAAAATTGATTTTGGAGTCTTGAATCCATTTTATATTTTTATTGNCGTAAAAATAATCTAGAGAAAATAAACTAAAACTTATGATTACGTATCCTCTCAACACACCGAAGAGAAATCCAAGTGTCCTGTCAACCATTCCCACCTCACTTTCTTTTACAGTATTAGCAAATTTTTTGGTGATAAATGAAAGTATGAAGAGTAAAATAATAAAAACAGTTACATAAGAAACTATGCTTGAGATTAAGATATTATTGAAGATTTGATTAATTTTACTGATTAATAGGCCCCCAAAAATATAAGAACCTATAAACGAACTAACCCAACTTAAAAGAGAAAATAGTTCTTGAGANAAACCTCTCAAAAAAGCAAAAAAAGCCGAAAAAAGAATAAAAACTAGTATTGATAAATCGAATATTTGATAACTTTCCATTACAATACCCTTTACTCTTTTCCATCAATAAAATTTTTTAGTTCTTCGTTTTTTGAAATATGAACATCTTTAGCATACCCATACCATCGAATTTTACCATGTTTAATAAAAGCTGTTTTATCTGCAAATTCATAAACACTNTCCATATCATGNGTAACTGTGATTGTTGTNAAATTTTGNTCTTTTACCAAATTNTTGATAAGAATATTTATTTGTCTAGCAATAATTGGATCCAGTCCAGTAGTTGGTTCATCCAAAATTAATATATCTGGTTCTTTTAATATTGCACGTGCAATTCCAATTCTTTTTTGAACTCCCACAGACAATTCTGAAGGAAATTTTTTTAAAACTGATTGAGAAAGAGCAACTGCATCAATGATTGACGAATAACTTTTTTGTTTTTTTGCTAACTGTAAATTTTCTACTATGGTTAGACTGTCAAGCAAAGCAACATTTTGAAAAAGCACTCCAAATTTCGACATATAGTGATTTTTTTCTACTGCATTCAAACTTTTAATGTTATTTATTTTTTCATATTTTATTATTCCTGAATCATAATTAACTAAGCCAATAATACACCTTGTTAAAACAGATTTTCCTGAGCCAGATTCTCCTATAATTGCTAAAGACTCAGATTCAAAAATACTTAAATTTAAATTTTCCAATATAGTCTTATTTGAAAATTGTTTTTTAAGATTTTTAATTTTAATTTTCTTCTTCATAATTTAAAAAACAATGAAGTTAATATATAATTCATTAATAAAATTAATATTGAAGAAGACACAACTGAATATGTCGTGGACAATCCTACACCTTGTGCACCGCCTTTAGCGTTAAAACCATGATAACATCCCATTAAAGTGATTATGAATCCAAAAACGCATGCTTTTACCAGTCCTGAAAATACATCCATAAATTGCACAAAATTATAGGTATTTTGAAGATATACCGTGGCATTAAAGTTTAAAACCTTTGTGCATATAAGAAAGCCACCAAGAACCCCAATAATATCTCCAACTAAAACTAAAATAGGCAATGAAATTACACCAGCCAAAATTCTTGGAATTACAAGATAATTAAACGGGTTAGTAGATAGAGTTCTCAAGGCATCAATTTGTTCAGTGACTCTCATAGTACCAATCTCAGCTGCAATTGAAGCACCAGCTCTTCCTGCGACCATTAATCCAGCTAATACTGGAGAGAGTTCTCTTGTAATTGATAATACTACAACATTTGGAATTGCACTTTCTGCAGAAAACCTTGAAAAACCAGTATATGACTGTAATGCTAATACCATACCTGTGAAAATTGCCGTGAGACCTACTACTGGAAGAGAGTTAAATCCAATTTTAATAAGTTGAGATAAGAAAATTGATGAGTAAAACTTATCTATCAGTGAAAATTTGATACATTCCGAAAAGAAAAATATCAATCCCCCTACAGAATGAAAAAATTCAAAAACTAAATCCCCAAATTTAAAAAATAATTTTTTCACAAAAGTGTTACTTATTTACTTAGCCAATATAATTTTTTTTTAATTTATTACCAATAAATACTTATTAAATTTTTGTTTTTATTTGTTTTTCCTTTATAAATTAATATTTCTTAAAAGAATATTATTAATATATCTAAACAACAAATTAATTGATTTTCACATTTCGTAGTTGCCTTAGATAATTATCATTAATCTGAAACGCTAAATATTTGAAGAAGAGTCAGCCAAATCTGAAAATTTAGTAGATGAAGCATTAAAATGCATTTTGACTCTAGATATAGGTCCATGCCTATGCTTGGCAATAATAACGTCAGCGATGTTGTGAACTGCATCCATTTTACTTGTCCACGCTTCGTGTTTCTCTGTTCCTTCTTGCGGTTCAATTCGTGCTAGATAGTATTCTTCTCTATATAAAAACACGACCAAGTCTGCATCTTGTTCAATGGAACCGGATTCTCTCAAATCTGCTAACTGAGGTCTTTTATCCTCTCTATCCTCTACCTTTCTAGAAAGCTGTGATAGAGCAATAACTGGAATATCAAGATCTTTTGCAATAGCCTTCAATCCTCTTGTTATATCTGAAATTTCCTTCACCCTGTTATCGTTTAGATTTCTTGATTCACTGTTAATCAATTGAAGATAATCAATAATAATTAAATCCAGACCATATTTACGTTTTATTCTTCTTGATCTTGTTCTGATTGAAGATATTGTTAAAGCTGGTGAATCATCAATAAATAATGAAAGTTCTTTGAGCCGTTCGCTTGCTGATATAATTTTGTTAAAATCACTTTTAGATAAATTTCCGGTTCTTATATTTTCTGAGGAAATTTGAGAAATTTCCGAAATTAATCTTGTTCCTAATTGTTCAGATGACATTTCAAGTGAAAAAAATAAAACATTTTTATTTGTCTTTTCATTT
>PARR01000035.1 GCA_002711625.1 Rickettsiales bacterium
CAACTTCAAGATTGGTGTCTCAAAAATAAAAAGATTCTTCCTTCTTATTCAGTAATTAATAAAGTTGGCCCGGACCATGATCCCGTATTTAAAATTAGGGTTTTTATCTCAGATGATTTTACTGTAACTGCAAAAGGAAAAAATAAACAAAAAGCAGAGATAAAAGCAGCTCAAATTTTATTAAAAAAATTGAATAATGAATGAAAAAACTTGTGGTTATGTAAGTTTGATTGGGTTCCCAAATGCGGGTAAATCAACCTTACTCAACAGTCTAATTAAAAAAAAAGTCTCGATTATATCTCCTAAAGTTCAGACCACTCAGGAAGAAATTATGGGAATTCTTAATTTAAACAATACTCAAATAATTTTTTGCGATACACCTGGGTTAAATAAAAAAAAAAAATTTAATTCTAAGAAAATGTCAAGATCTGTTTTCAGTAATCTTGATAAGATTATTTGTAATTTACTAATTGTGGACGTTCAAGCTAAATTTTTATCAGATGATATAAATTTTTTGAATAAAATTTTAAAAAATTATCAAAAAAATATCTTAGTAATTAACAAAATTGATTTGGTTAATAATGCTAAACTATTATTATGTTCAAAAAAACTCAATAATGAATTCAAATTTGATGATACTTTTATGATTTCAGCAAAAAAAAAAAAAGGAACTGACGATTTGACAAATAAATTAAAAAAATTAATGCCTATAAATAATTGGGTTTTTAATGAAAAGGAGTACACTAATAAAAATGATAGTTTTATAATTTCCGAAATTACTAGAGAAAAAATATTTGGGTTGCTCAATAAAGAATTACCTTATGTAATTAAAATATCAACAGTGTTAAAAAAAAGAGAAAAAATTATTAATGTGTATCAAAAAATATTAATTGATAAAGATTCACAAAAAGCAATATTTATTGGAAAAGGTGGCGAAAAAATTAAAAAAATAGGAACAAGAGCAAGAAAAGATATGGAAAATTTTTTTAATAAAAAAGTCTTTCTAGATATTTCAGTTGTTGTAAAAAAAATCAAAAATAGCAAATGAAAATTAACGATTTAGGTTTTTTTCTGGGTTCAAAGACTTATCTTGAAAATATGAAAATTTTAACAGTTTTTTCACTTAATAACGGAGTTATAAGAGGAATTATAAGAATAAGGAAGAATACTAATTTAGTTGTTATTTTAGATAAAATAAAGTTTGAATGGTCCTCTAAAAGTAAAGATAATTTAGGTTATATAAATTTTGAAGCTATTCATCCTTCATATAAACAAACAGATTCTTTTTTAATTTCACTTATAAAAGGCTGTGTATCGGAAATTTGTCATAGATTTCTTCCAGGTTGGGAAAAAAATAGTGAAATATTTAATAATATATGTTCATTGTCTAGCATCTTTGGTTCAAATGAAATTATTATTATAAAAGAATATATTCTTTGGGAATTCAATTTTTTAAAAAATATGGGATATCAAATTGACTTTAGCAGATGCTCTATAACAGGTATCAAAGAAAATATCGATTTTATATCTCCAAAAACAGGTAATGCTGTTTGTTATAGTATTGGAAAGAACTATGAATCAAAATTATTTAAGGTCCCAAAGTTTTTACAAGATACAAATCTGAAGATATCAAAAGAAGAGTATTTGAGTGCATTAAATATCTCTGGTTTCTTTATGCAGAAATTTTTAGAGCAAAATATAAATAAATTAATTTTTAGAAAACAATTATTAAAAAAAATTAGAAATCTAAAATTTCTTTAGATACCCATTTTCCATTGACAAATAATTCTATGCTGTCAAATAAAATCTTATAATCCATTTTTCTGCAAGTCTTCACCCAATATCCTAGATACAAATATTCCTTATTTTTACTTTTAAGTATTTTCACAAGATTAAGAATAATATTTTTCCCTAAACCTCTGCTTTGTTTCTCAGGATCATAGAAACTGTAAACAGCTGAATAACCATTTCCAATTACATCAACTAGAACAGAAGCATAAATCACATTTTCTTTATTTTTCAAATCATACACNATGCTATTGTTTATAGAATTATAAAAAAAACCTTCAAATTGTNTAAAGTTCATTTTTCCCATGCTACTTTCATGATGTTTAAATGAGCAGTATTTTAAAAAAAGTTTATATCTTTCCTCACTGTCTCGAANACTNTTCCCTTTTTCTTCAAAAATTAAGTCACTATTATTTTTNANATTTCTTTTACTATTTTTTGAAAAAACGAAATTTTTTATATTTATTCTTGAAGAAATACAAAGTGAGCAATCGGTGCATATCGGTATGTACATATGATCATAATTTCTTCTAAAACCATTGCGTGTTAATTCCTCNACAAAAAGTTCTTTTTTATTTGAACTTTTTATATCGATATATAGTCTTTTCTCTAGTTTTCCATCAATGTATGAACAGGGAAATTCAAAAGATTTCTTAAATAAAACTTTCTTATTTTTAGGAAAACTCATTTTTANATCAAAGCTAGCATTTGGATATCCGCAACATTAGTATTTGTTCCATCCATAATTACCAANCATCCTATTTTTTTTAAAATTTTATATGAATTATTATTATCCAACTCGTTCAAAAAGTCTATTTTACTTTTTTGTATCAAATTGAAAGTATTCTGGTCAACGATTGCTCCAGCTGCATTTGTGGGACCATCCTTTCCATCTGTGCCTAAAGAGAGTAGTGTAAATTTTGTCTTTAACTTTCTTTTTTGTATTTCTTTAACAAAATACAGTGCAAATTCTTGATTTCTGCCTCCAATTCCATTNCCACTCACCTTAACTGTTGATTCCCCACCAGATAAAAAAATAACTGGCTTATTTAGTTTTTTTTTACTTAAGTCATGTACAAACATCGTAGCTAGTTTTTTAACATTTCCTTCTATATTTCTTTTCCAAATAATTGAATTTACTTTTTTTTTATCACAAAATTCCTTTAAGTAATTCAAGTATATTGTATTACTGCCGATAAGAGTATTTTGAACATTTTTAAAAATCGTGTTCCCTTTTTTTGGAGTTTCAATTTCTTTATTTTTNAACCCCTTNGAAATAAAGNTTTTAACTTTTACAGGAATTGTTGACCAAAGTTTATATTTTCTTAAAACTTTNCTCACATCTGTAAAATAAGTATTNTCAGGTACCGTCAGTCCACTAGCTATAGAGCTCAAATCATCTCCAACCACATCTGACAAGATGAAGGAGTGAACCCTTGCAGGAAAACAGTATTTTATTAGGTTCCCACCTTTAATCGTTGACAGGTGTTTCCTAACTGTATTAATTTCTTTAATGTCAGCACCAGACTCTATTAAAAGTTTATTAACATTTATTTTATCTCTAAGTGTGATTTCTTTAACTGGGGAGTTAAATAATGCTGAGCCNCCTCCGGAGATAAATATAAGAATTATGTCATTAGCCGTTATATCATTTAAATAATTTTTTACGAAATCGGCTGCTCTCTTACCCTCTTTATTTGGAATAGGGTGACCTGAAACGAATGAATTAAATCCAGATACATTTCTGTAATTCTCTTTATTTACAACAATCACTCCTTTGTTAACTTTTGTTTTTAATTTTTTTAAAATTTCCTTTGTAGCAATTGCCATCTCTGTGGATGCTTTGCCAATACACAAAATATATATTCTTCCAATGTCCGAGTACCGGAATACTTTTTTTTTAGTTTTGACTATAATTTCTTTATNATTGGCTGAAATGNATTTGTTNAGTATTTTNTTNGGTCTAATTTTCTCTATTCCATAATTAAATGCNTCTAGAAGAAACTTGTTTATTTTCCTGTGTGATTTACCAATTTTTATTGAATTCATCCTTTGTTAGACAACTCTATCAACAGGATCTTTATTATCAGAAAAACTTAAAACATTGTCAAAAACTCTCATTCCCATTGCTTCTCTCGTCTCCTCAGTTGCACTTCCCAAGTGGGGTAATAAGAAAACATTTTTTAAAGTAAGTAGTTTGGGATGAACCTTTGGCTCAGATTGATAAACATCTAAACCTGCTCCTTTAATTAAATTTTTTTCCAACGCNGTAACAAGATCTTCCTCCACAACTATGTCACCTCTTGCCGTATTAATCAAAAATGCATTTTTATTCATCTGTTTAAGTGTATCATAATTTATTATACCTTTTGTCTCTTTAGTTGAGGGACAATGTAATGAAACAAAATCTGAGTTTCTAAGAACTTCTTCAATGGAACTACATCGTTTNGCATTAAATTTTTCTATAACTGTATCATTTTTAAAATACGGGTCAAAAAAAATAATATTCATCTGAAACCCGAAATGTGATTTTCTGGCCATTGCTTGCGCAATTCTTCCCATCCCAACTAACCCTAGGGTTTTACCAGTAACTTTTGTCCCCATCATGTGAGTAGGACGCCATCCATCCCACTCCCTTTTTCTAACATGATACTCTCCTTCAGAACCCCTTCTAGCAGTACCTAACATAAGGAGCATTGCTATATCTGCGGTGCAATCAGTAAGAACTTCTGGGGTATTTGTTACAACAACGTTGTTTTTTTTGGCAGATTCTATATCAATGTTATTAAAACCCACGCCAAAATTACCTATCATTTTGACTTTTCTGTTTGGAGTCGAAATAATCTTGTCAGTTATTGAGTCTGTAACTGTTGGAAGAAGGGCGTCGAAGTTTTTCATAGCCTCNNTAAGCTCTTCCTCGGAAAGTGGAACATCATCGGTGCTTAAAGTAGCATCAAAGTTTTCCTGTAGCTTCTTTTCTACAGTANTAGGCCACTTCCTTGTTACCAATACTTTGAAGTTTTGCATCTTCTTCTAAGGCCTTTCTCCAATACTCTGATGCGGCTGCAACACCGCTACCCGGTTGAACACTTATACCAGAATCTATCATTGCCATTTCAGCTCCANTGATAGCGGCAGATGCNTGTAACTCATTAAGATCGCCNAAATGCCCAATTCTAAAAACTTTTCCAGCAACTTTTGTTAAACCAGCACCTAATGACAAATGATATTTAAAGAAAGCAGTAGATATAACNTCTTTTGCATCCTTTCCTTCAGGAACAACAATTGCTGTTACTGTATCTGAATACCAGTATGGGTCCTGCGCACATAATTTTAGCCCCCAACCTTCTGTCACAGCTCTTCTTACCCCTTCAGCTATACGATAGTGTCGTTTGAAAACATTTTCTAAACCCTCATCAAAAATCATATTGCATGATTCTTGTAATGCTCTAAGCATAGGAATTTGNGGAGTGTAGGGAAAATAACCATCTTTGTTTGTTGCTATTTGATCTTCCCAAGAGTAATAACATCTTTTNAGTTTTGCNGATTTATGNGNNTCAAGAGCTTTTTGACTAACACACATNATTGCCATACCTGCAGGGAGCATAAATCCCTTTTGAGAACCAGAAATTGCACAATCTACTTTCCATTCNTCCATTCTGAAATCAATAGAGGCAATTGAACTTACACCATCTACAAACAGAAGTGCAGGGTGACTACATGCATCCATTGCTTCTCTAACGTCTTTCACGTTAGATGTAACCCCAGTAGCTGTTTCGTTTTGTGTTACACAGACGACCTTAATTTTATGGTCAGTGTCGGCTTTAAGAATTTTCTCAACATCTGCAGCTGGTGTTCCAGTGCCCCATTCTCTATCAACAATTTGGGTATCTAATCCTAATCTTTCGAACATATCGGCCCACAGATGACTAAATTGTCCGTATCGGTAAATAAGAACNTTTTCATCGGGTGACATTGTATTAATAATTGCTGATTCCCAAGCCCCTGTTCCAGAACCAGGAAACAAAAAAACTTGTCCATCTTGGGATTTAAAAACTTTTTTTACGTCTTTGTAGAGAGGAATTGTAAGCTCAGGTATTTCTGGGTTTCTTTGATCTTCAGATGAAATATGCATTGCACTAAGAATTCTCTCAGGAATATTGGTGGGTCCTGGTATAAAAATATGAAATCTACCTGGGTGTTTTCTTGTCATAAACTTCTCCTTTTCTTTATTTAAATTATTAATCTTATAATATGTAAAAATCAAGCCTAAATAATATAAGAACCTTTTTTTAACCATTTAGCGACCTCTGCAGAAAAGTAGGAAAATATAAAATTAGCTCCAGAACGTTTTATGCACAAAAGGCTTTCAATTACACAGTCTTTATAGTCAATAAGACCATTATCTGATGCATTCTTTATCAAGCAATATTCGCCACTAACTTGATATGCAGCTACAGGAACTAGACAACTATCGCTAATTTCTCTCACTAAATCTAGATAATATCCTGCAGGTTTGACCATTATCATATCCGCACCCTCATAAATATCCTCTAAAGATTCTTTTATAGCCTCTTTTCGATTTCTACAATCAATTTGATATGTATTTTTGCTTGATGAACCAAAATTTTTTTTGCTTCCAAGCACATCCCTAAATGGTGAGTAAAAATTAGAACAAAATTTTGAACTGTATGATAAAATACATANATCATTNAAATTTTGTTTTTCTAATTTTTCTCTTATTATTTTAATCCTTCCATCCATCATGTCACTGGGAGCCAAAATTTCACATCCAGCTTGCGCTAAATTTAACGACATTTTTACTAAACAATCAATCGTGCTATCATTCATAATATGTCCATTTTCATCAANTATACCATCATGGCCCGAAACGGTGTAGGGATCTAACGCTACATCACATATAATAATTAATTCTGGAAAATTTTTTTTGATTAATTTCAATGCTCTCACTATCAAATTCTTTTCGCTCCATGCTTCATTTCCAATGTTTGTTTTCTTTTCTTCAGGAATTTTAGGAAATAANGCAATAGCTACTATTCCATGTTTTANNATAACTTCAAGTTCCGAAAGTAGCTCGTTTATTGAAAATCTTTTTAAACCACTAATAAGCGAATGGGAATCAGCGTCATTGTCCTCTCTAATAAAATATGGCATAACAAGGTTGCTTGGTATTAGGCTTGATTCAGCAACCAAGGATCTTACGCCTTTTTTACTCCTGAGTCTTCTTCCCCTATGAATAGGAAAACCACTACTAATNAAGGTATTCATTTATACCTTTTCTAAAGCTTGTTCAAGATCCTCAAGAATATCATCAATGTGTTCAATTCCAACTGAGAGTCGAACATAACCTGGGGTAACTCCAGAAGCATGTTGTTCCTCNCTTGATAGCTGCGAATGAGTTGTTGACGATGGATGTATTGCCAATGAACGAGAGTCTCCAATGTTTGCCACGTGATAAAAAATTTTAAGATTATCAATAAAATTTCTACCAGCCTCTTCCCCATCTGTAAGTTCAAAACCGACCAATGCACCAAACCCCCCTTGAAGATGAGTTTTGGCTCTATCCAGATATTTCCCTTTCATATGGCTTGGATAAATCACCTTTGCCACCTTGGGATGTTTTTCTAAAAAATTAGATACTTTTTCGGCATTCTCACAATGTCTTTGCATTCTTAATGGTAGCGTTTCCAAACCTTGAATAAAAGTGAAGGCGTTAAAGGGGCTCATCGCTGAACCTAAATCTCTGAGTAATGTCACTCTTGCTTTTAAAATGTAAGCAATAGGACCTAACGGTTTTGCAGCTTGAGTCCAAACAGCCCCATGATAACTTGGATCAGGAGAATTTAACATTTTAAATCTATCACCAGCACCCTCCCAATCAAAATTTCCACCATCAACTAATAATCCACCTATTGAAACGCCGTGACCACCGATATACTTCGTAGTTGAATAAACAACAATATTTGCCCCATGCTGAATTGGTTTTGACAAACATGGAGCTGCTGTATTATCCATAATAAGTGGAACTTTATGTTTTTTACCAATTTTTGAAACTTCATCCATTGGGAAAACTTCTAATTTCGGATTTGGTAATGTCTCGGCATAAATACATCTTGTTTTATCATCAATCGCGTTCTCAAACTCCTCTGGATTTGCAGGATTAACAAATCTGCACTCAATACCCATGTCTTTAAATGTGTTAGAAAATAAATTCCAAGTTCCACCATATAAATCTGTTGAACTGATAAAATTATCTCCACTATGACAGATGTTTTGTATTGAAAAAACAGAGGCAGCTTGACCCGAGCTTAACGCCATAGCAGCCGCACCTCCTTCTAGNGCTGTAATTCTTTCCTCTAAAACAGCACAAGTNGGGTTCATTATTCTAGTGTAAATATTACCAAGTTCTTTCAAGGCGAATAAATTTGAAGCATGCTCNGTATTTTCAAACTGATATGAAGTAGTTTGATATATAGGAACGGCAACTGAAGTTGTTGTTTCGTCTTTCCTATATCCTGCATGAAGAACTATAGTTTCCTTTTTCATAAAACCTCCTGTATAATTTTGAATATTAATATATATATATAAAGTGCAAAGTTTAATAAAAAATTCAAAAAAAATTTCAAGAAAACTAATTAATGTTGCATTCCCAACTCGAACCAAAAAAGAGAACTTTGATAAGATTGTTTTTGATAAGGCATTATTAGTAAATTTAACTAGCAACGATTATTTAGGTTTATCAAAAAATGTAAAATTAATTGAGTCCTCACAAAATTGGACCGGTAAATGGGGAACCGGGCTTTCCTCGTCCAGACTTGTGTCAGGAAATTTAGAACAAATAAAAGATATTGAAAAAAAAATAAGCCTATTAGTAAAAAAAAGTAGGACTTTAATAATGGGAAGTGGATTTCAGACCAATGCCACAATCATACCAACGATAATTGACAATTATTTGGGGTCTAAAAAAAAAGCTTATATTTTTTCTGATAAGTTGAATCATGCAAGTATTAACCTAGGTTGTAGTATTTCTAAACAAAAGACTTTTAGATACAGGCACTTAGATCTAAATCACTTAGAGTTTTTTTTAAAAAAAACCAATCTAGACAATACGAAATTAATTATTTCTGAAACTCTTTTTAGTATGGACGGAGATTGTGCAGATATTGAATCATTAAGATTTTTAGCAAAAAGATATAATTGTATTTTGTACTTAGACGAGGCACATGCCATGGGAGTGTATGGAAAAAATGGTTTTGGTATTTCCTCAAATAAACAAAACGCAAATGAAATAATTGTTGGAACATTTAGCAAAGGTTTTGGAAGTTTTGGTTCATTTGTTTCGTGTTCAAAGATGATGTATGACAAGATTGTAAATTATTGTGGAGGAATAATATACACAACAGTTCTCCCTCCAAGTGTTCTTGGTTCCATAAGTGCGGCTGTAAAAATTGTTCCTCAAAAAACAAACCTTCGAAATAAACTTTTAACTAATTCTAAATTTTTAATAAATGGTTTGAAAAACTTATCGATAAATGTTGGGGATTCAAATAGTCATATCATTCCAATCATTCTTAAAAGTAAAAATGACTGTGAGAAGTTAAGAGATTTTTTAAAAAAAGAAAATTTTTTTACAAAAGTTGTGAGTTCACCAACTGTACCTTTGGGTACGGACAGAATAAGAATATCTCTGACGGCCACTATTTCAAAAAAGGTAATATACAAATTATTGGAACTTATAAAACAGTTCAAAGATCATGAAGTTTAAGATTTTTTTTATTCATGGTTGGGGATTTGGTAGTAATTTTTGGTTACCAATTATTAATATTTTAAAAAAAAATAATAAAATAAAAAAAATATGTTGTTTAGACCTAGGTTTTTTTTCTCAAAAAAACACTAATATAGATTTAGACAAAAATTTAAGAAATATTTTCGTTGTTCATTCTTATGGACTAAACTGGTTTTTGAAGAGAAAAATTGAATGTTACGGCTTAATTAACTTTTTTGCGGCACCCTCATTTGTAAATTATCAAAGGAACTCAAAAAAAAGAATAATGTTATTAAGAAAAATGCTGTATAGAATGGATATTGAACCAGATGAAGTACTAAAAGACTTTTACATCAATTCTGGTCTTAAAAGATCTTATTTTTCTGACGATTCAAAAACTGATTTTAGAAATTTAAAGAATTCTCTTGAAAATTTGCTTAAGGATAATTTAACCATCGACTTTAAAAAAAGGAAATTTATGATTTTTTCTTTTTTTTCTTTATTCGATAGAATATTTGTTCCGTCTCCAAAAAAAATAGCTTTTTTAGAACAACCCAATCACTGTGTAAAATATCTAAAAAACTTTGATCATTCCAGTCCTTTTACAAAACCTGATGAAATTTCAAACTTAATTAATCGAACAATGGAGAGATTAACAATGGAGAGATTAACAATGGAGAGATTAATTGATTTCTAATTCTGTAAAAGATTCTTTTGGCAGGGTTGCCAGTAAATATGACGAAAATGCAGACATTCAAAAGCATTCTTTAAGTGCTTTAATAAATTTTTTTTTTTCTAAAATTAAAATCAACGATGATGAAGAATTCAATGGATTAGAAATAGGTTGTGGAACTGGAGAGTTTTCTAAACATTTGATAAATAGAATTAACTTCCAAAGTTTAAGTTTATTAGATATATCAAAAAATATGCTGGAAATTGCACAAAAAAAAAACGGGAAAGAATTCGTTAATTTAGTAGAATCAGATTTCGATGATTTCAAGGATTATTCAAAATTNAACATTATTTTTTCCAACATGTCTATTCATTGGTCAAAAGATTTTAAAAAATTAGTCCTTAAAATATTAAATTCAGTTAAAAAAAATGGTATAATTGTTCTTTCATATGTAAATTCATCTAGTTTTAAATATTTTAATAATTTAAATACATTCAATCATAANTTATTGAATACATTCCCTAAACATAAAGATTTTCTGAATTTAATTGATAGAAAACGCTTTAAATATTTTCAAAAAGAAATTACCATCAAAAAATTATATGACAGGCCGCTTGATTTTTTTGTAGACTTAAAAAGTTATGGAGCAAACTTTAAGCTCAACTCTAACGAAGTAGGAAAATTATTTATGTTGAGGAAAATTAAGAAGCAAATAGATATAAATTTTAATATCAGTTGCTATTCATTAAGGAAGATTGATTTATGAGTATAGGTTTTTTTATCTCGGGAACTGATACAAATGTTGGAAAAACCATAGTNGCTTCAATTCTAATNAAAAAATTAGGTTNTTTTTATTGGAAACCTATTCAATGTGGTTTTTCAGAAAACCAAGAAACCGATACTGATATTGTNCAAAGACTTAGTGGAAGTAAAAAAATAGTAAAAGAAACTATTGTTTTAAAAAACCCATTAAGCCCAAACATAGCTTCACGAATTGAGAAAAAAAAAATTTGTTTGAGTGATTTTTCCAAGTCTTTTTCTTTACAAAAAGAATTAATAATTGAAGGAGCAGGTGGATTGAACGTTCCTATTAATGATAAAGANATGGTTATTGATATGATAAAGTTTTTTAGTTTACCATTGATTTTAGTTTGTAAAACTTCTCTAGGTACTATAAATCACACTTTACTCTCTATTGAAGCATTAAAGAAAAAAAAGATACATTTGTACGGATTGATTTTTATTGGAAATAATATACCNGANACAATTNAAACAATAAGTGAATTTGGTTCGAAAATCTATGGAAAAACNATAAANATTATTGCTNTTCTNCCAATTTTTAANCANGTNNATAATTCNTCTATAANGGAAATGGTNAAAATTGTAAAAATATGANNAAAATNAAGGAAANNATTTTAAATTTNGACAAAAANNACTTNTGGCACCCTTTTACNCCANTCNAANACAGTGCNCCNATNTTNATTTCAAATGCNAAAAACGANATACTCAAAGATNTNGACGGCAATGAATATATAGATTTAATTTCNTCTTGGTGGGTNAACATNCANGGTCATTGTAATGAANATATTAANAANAGNATTAACTTACAAATAANNAAATTAGAACAAGTTCTTTTTGCTGGATTNACACATTCTCCAGCTGTTAACCTCGCTAAGGAATTAACTTCTCTTCTTCCAGACAATATGAATAGAGTTTTCTATTCTGATAACGGTTCAACATCAGTAGAAATTGCTTTAAAAACGGCAATACAATTTTGGCATAACAAAGGGGAAAAAAAAAAGAGATTTGTTGCCTTTAGAGGTGGTTATCACGGTGATACTTTTGGAGCCATGTCAGTGGGGTATACATCTGGTTATTATGAGCCATTTAAAGATTTTCTAGTTGAGACTGATTTCATCTCATTTCCTGAATTTTGGAAAGGAAATAATGAAGTAGAGAAAAACGAAAGTTATGCTTTGTCTCAGATAAGTGAAATATTAGAAAAAAAAACAGANGAAATTGCTGCTGTTATAATCGAACCTTTGATCCAAGGGGCTGGAGGGATGAGAATTTGTAGAAAAGAGTTTCTAGAAAAAGTAGTTTTAAAATTTCAATCTGCAGGAGTTATTGTNATTTTTGATGAGGTAATGACTGGATTTGGAAGAACAGGAAAAATGTTTGCGTGCGATCATACGATAAATGCAAAACCTGACATTATTTGTCTAGCTAAGTCAATAACCGGCGGATATCTTCCTCTGGCCGCAACAATATTTTCCGATTTTATTTATAAAGAGTTTATTACTTCAGATGTAAAAAAATCTCTTTTACATGGGCACACATATACAGCAAACCCAATTGCATGCGAAGCNGCANTAGGTTCAATNGAACTTTTTAAAATTAATAATTCATTAACAAGAATTTNTGAATTAGAAAAGATTCACNAAAAATGTTTAAATGAANTTGAATCTAANCTANATGTTTCNAAAGTAAGANTATTGGGTTCAATAGCTGCTTTTGATNTCAATNAAATTGANAANAGTTATGGTTCTGTGGAAAGTAATANATTGAAAACTAAGTTTTTAGAAAATGGACTTTTACTTCGACCCATTGGAAATACGATTTACTTAATGCCACCATATTGTATTTCAAAAGAGAAATTGATTCAAAGTTATGAAAAAATTATTGAAATACTAAAATAACAAATGTAATTTTTTTATTAAAAGTTAATAACATGGAAATTGATCAAAAAATTGACTTATTAATCAAACCACTATCCGATAATATCACTGGGTTTGTTTTTGGAAGTTTTGAACTTTATGATTCACAGATACCTTTCATTGTTATCTGGCTAGTTTTTGCTAGTATATTTTTTACTTTTTATTTTAGGTTTCTTAACATTAGATTTTTTCTTCGAGCTTGTCAGGTTGCTCTAGGTAAATTTGATAGTCCTAAGGCTATCGGAGAAATTACACATTTTCAAGCATTCACGGCGGCAATGTCTGGCACGATTGGATTAGGAAATATTGCGGGTGTGGCTATAGCTATTTCTTTAGGAGGGCCAGGTGCTATGATATGGATGATTTTGACAGCCTTTTTTGGGATGTCTCTAAAATTTATCGAAGTAAGCCTTGGACATAAATACCGTGTAATTCATAAAGATGGAACTGTCTCTGGTGGTGCGATTAGATATTTATCTGATGGACTAAAAGAATTTGGTTTGCCAAGACTCGGAAAAATGCTTGCCTTTTTTTTTGCTATCTGCTGCATTGGAGGTTCGTTTGGAGGTGGTAATATGTTCCAGGCAAATCAAGCATTTCAGCAAATTGTTGAAGCTTCTGGAGGAGTTGATAGTCCACTCTATGGAAAGGGTTGGTTGGGAGGCTTAATATTTGCCTTAGTCGTCGGTCTAATAATTATTGGAGGGATAAAATCTATAGGCAAAGTAACTGAGAAGCTTGTACCTATGATGGCTTTTATTTATTTAGCGTCATGCATAATCATAATTTTTTCAAATTTTGAAAAAATACCACAAACATTTTTTTTAATTTTTCAAAGTGCGTTTAATTTTGATGCGGTTACCGGCGGCTTTTTGGGGTCAATTATTGCTGGAGTAAAAAGAGCGGTTTTCTCAAATGAATCCGGTATTGGATCTGCTCCCATAGCATATGCACCAGCTAAAAGTGACAATCATCTAAACACTGGATTTTTATCTTTGCTATCCCCATTTTTCGACACCATAGTTGTATGTTCAATGACAGCTTTTGTTATTGTTATTACTGGTGTTTACAACGTCTATGATAATACACAAATTCAAGGTGTAGAACTAACATCTCAAGCGTTTGAATCTGTATTTGCATGGTTTCCGACTCTTCTGGCTATAGCAATAAGTCTCTTCGCAATTTCTACTTTAATTACTTGGTCTTATTATGGACTTAGATGTTGGACATACATTTTTGGTGAGAGCGGTGCTAGCAAATATATTTTCAAATTTATTTTTTTAAGTTTTACAGTTATTGGAACATCAATGAATTTAGGTAGTGTAATAAATTTTTCAGATTCTATGATATTTGCAATGTCTATTCCCAACATAATAGGTTTGTATTTTTTAGCGCCGGGAATTTCAAAAGACTTATCCAAATTAAGACCATGATAACAACAAAAATTCATATAGCTTCTGACCACGCTGGTTTTCAACTTAAAGAGAAAATTAAAACTTATTTTTCGAATGATTCATTACTTATTGATTTGGGCACTTCAGACAATAATTCAGTTGATTATCCTGATTTTGCTCATAAAATGTGCAAGAAAATTGTTGACAAAATTCCCTCTTATGGAATCTTAATTTGTGGAAGTGGTATAGGAATGTCAATGGTTGCGAATAGGTATAGTGATATTCGAGCAGCATTGTGTTTGGATTCAAATATGGCAAAATTAGCTCGAGAACATAACAATGCAAATATATTAGTTTTAGGTTCAAGGTTGATTTCCTGGCAAGAAGCTATTAAATGTGTTAATATATTTTTTTCTACAAAGTTTGACGGAGGTAGACATCAAACTAGATTAGAAAAGTTGAATGAACTTAAACTATAGATTGTAACTTAGGAGATAAATATGACCCCTCAAATCTTTTTTCAAAGTAGCCTAACTCAAACTGATCCGGATATACTGGAAGCTATAAAAAGTGAATATCATAGACAAAATGAGCAAATCGAACTTATTGCTTCTGAAAATATTGTATCAAAGGCTGTATTGGAAGCTCAGGGAACAATATTAACCAACAAATACGCTGAGGGTTATTCAGGGAAGAGATATTATGGAGGCTGCGAACATGTTGATGTTGTCGAAGACCTTTGCATTGAAAGGGTAAAAAAATTATTTAATGCAGAATTCGCCAATGTACAGGTTCATTCAGGTTCTCAGGCAAATCAGGCAGTATTTCTTGCTCTTCTAAAGCCAGGAGACACTATTATGGGGATGTCATTAGCAGCTGGAGGTCATTTAACGCATGGAGCCCCACCAAATGAATCAGGGAAATGGTTCAATGCAGTCCAGTATGGTGTCAGGAAAGATAACGCATTGATAGATTTTGACGAAGTTGAAAAATTAGCCGTCGAAAACAAGCCTAAACTTATCATTGCTGGAGGCTCTTCTTATCCGAGAATTATTAATTTTAAGAAATTTAGAGAAATAGCTGACAAAGTTGGTGCTCTTTTTCTAGTGGACATGGCACATTTTGCTGGACTCGTTGCAACAGGCATTTATCCAAGTCCCCTTAAGTACGCAGATGTTGTTACAACTACAACACATAAAACACTCCGCGGTCCAAGAGGTGGTCTTGTTTTAACGAACAATCAGGAATATGCAAAAAAAATAAACTCAGCAGTTTTCCCTGGTCTACAAGGCGGTCCACTAATGCACGTAATATGTGCAAAAGCAGTTGCTTTTGGCGAAGCTTTAAAACCAGAATTTAAAAATTACATCTCATCAGTTGTCGAAAATTCAAAAGTTTTAGGCGAAGTTATGATAAAAAGAGGGTTGGAAGTAGTTTCTGGAGGTACAGATACGCATCTCATCTTGGTAGATCTCAGACCTAAAGGTCTTACTGGTAAGAACGCAGAAAGATCATTGGAGAATGCGGGCATCACTTGTAACAAAAATGGAGTCCCATTCGATCCCGAAAGCCCTTTTGTAACCTCTGGTATAAGATTAGGAACTCCAGCAGGTACGAGTAGAGGTTTTGGAATAGAAGAATTCAAGTTTGTTGGTGAGTTGATTGGAGATGTTTTAGATGGTCTTTCAGCTAATAGTGAGGATAATACTAAAGTTGAAAATGAGGTAAAAATTAAGGTTAAAAAACTTTGTGAAAGATTCCCTATCTATACCTCTGTAATCTGATTAAATATTATGAGATGTCCATTTTGTGGTCATGAAGAAACACAAGTTAAAGACTCAAGACCTTCTGTTGATAATAGTTCTATAAGAAGAAGGCGCCAATGTCCTGCTTGTGCTGCACGATTTACTACCTTTGAAAGAGTTCAATTAAGAGAACTAATGGTAATAAAGAAGGATAACTCAAGAACTGTTTTCGATAGAGAAAAATTAGTTCGTTCCATAAATATTTCTTGTAGTAAGAGGCCAGTTAAGTCTGACCAGATTGAACTGATATCTAACAGCATTCAAAGACGATTAGAAAGTTCAGGCGAAACTGAAATACCCTCAAAATTAATTGGAGAGTTAGTTATGGACGCTTTAAAAGAATTAGATAGAGTTGCATATTTGCGCT
>PARR01000036.1 GCA_002711625.1 Rickettsiales bacterium
CCCTCTGCTAAATATTTTCCATAAATTCTATTTACATCTTTAAATAAATCCATGTCTGAGAGAAAAATTGTTGTTTTGACAACATTTATAAAATCCATGTTAGATTCATTTAAAATATTTTTAATGTTTAACATTACTTGATTAGTTTCATCTTCAATAGAACCGTTGTTAAGTTTCATTGAGACTGGGTCAAGAGCTATTTGACCTGAAATAAATAGCATATTATTTTTCAGTATGGCTTGATTATATGGGCCAATTGGTGCGGGAGATTTATTTGTATTTATAATTTTTTTCATAATTCTTAATTTATAATGATCTGTCTGGTTCAGATCTTTTTTCATATTTAAGGTCACTTAAAAGTCCAGATTTAATTCCTATAAAGAAGTTCCATGAAGCTCTTGGACTAAATGGTACCCAAGAAAAGTCTAACTTCCAACTATCAAGATCTCTATCAAATCTTAACTGAGTATAGGTAAACCCTTTTTGTTTAAAATCATAACCTGACGATATGCCTACTTTCCATTTTGGTGTTAGACTGAGATTAGATGAGATCATTAATGAATTTGTTGAAAAATCATTTTGACCTCTCGAATTGTTATAGGTTAATGAGTATGCAAGGTTGAGAGACCATGGCATATTATAAATGTAATTAGTCAGGTCAATTTCCTCTTGTTCTTCTTCATTTCCCATATTTTGTCTAGAATCTGAGAAATTTTGAGACACACCAAATAGATCATCATTTCTTCCACCACCGGATGTGTTCTCATTTATTTGATCTTGTGTTTGTCCCCTTTTAAATGTATCATTATTTATCTGATATTGAGTTGAAATATTAGCGCTTGTTAATCTTAATAGTCCCCGTCCATTTTTATAACTAAATACATTTATTCGGTTATTATTATCATCAAGATCATATGCGTCAAATGTGGCTCCAGTGTTAACGGTAAAACCACGTGTAAGATCAAAACTTCCTGTGACTCTAATTGGTGATAAATTAAATTCTTCTGCAGCTAAATTATAGTTTGTAGAGATGTTTAAGTTTTTAAAGATGTCAATTTTTCTCAGTTCGGTTTCTGTTGAATCCTTTGGCTTAACTTTCGCCTCTATTACATTTTGAATACTAATTCCAATACTACTTGAGTAGTTCCTTCCAGGAGAATTATACAGTCCGCCCTGAAATCTAGTATATTCAGCAGTATTTCCATTAGCATCAATTATATAAGTATCATAATATTTCTCAAAACTTGGATTATTTGAGTACGATATACTTGGAGAAATTGTATGTCTAATGGATTGTAATTTATTTTTAGGTTTAAAATTTATTATACCATAAACTTTTGTAGTTACACTTGCGTTGTAATTGTATATCCCAAATCGATCAAATCCTCCAACTGTATCTTTAACAACTCCCTTTTCTTTATCATAATCATTATATCTTATAGTTTTTCCTGTCCATGTTTCAGAATATTGTCCTCCAACACTTATACTAAAGTGTTTAAGCGCTTTAAAATTAGTCTGGAATGGTATGTTGTGTTGAATTCCAGATTTAGCATTATCAAACATTCCCTTTTTTAATAATAAATCATCTGCGAAAATTGCTCTGTTTGCTGCTTTTGAAGAGTACTGAATATTTATGTTTTGGAAAAATCCTTTTTTCGATTTTCCTTTTCTTTCAAATGGGTAAAATCTATTGGAGCTAAGTGTTAGTGTTGGAAGTGTTAGGTTTACTTCTTGTGACTGAGTATTTTGTGACATATTGGCAGTTAATGATAATCTTACTCCAGCTGATCCTGGAAAACTTTTTGAGTAGGATACCGAAGAGCTTAAGTTATTATTTAAAAAGTTAGCTGTATTTAATTGATTTACAGATTGTCTAAAATAATCACTGCTTCCAAAGTTGACTGATGCAGTAAAACTTGAATTTGGTGATGATTTTTGATCTTTAGAGTGAGTCCATCTTACATTGTAAACAGTAGATTTTCCATAATCAGGCAAACCTCTTTCACCGTTAATTAAATTTTCATATCTAATAGTGAAATTTCCACTGTATGCATATCTCTTTTTGTATTGAGAGCTTATATTTAGTCCATAACTCCCATTAGTATAGTAATCACCCAATATAGTCAGATCAACAAATTCTGATAATGGAAGATAATATCCTCCATTTTGGAGTGAGTAACCCCTTTTATTACTCTCATTAATATTAGGTATTATGAAACCAGAGTCTTTAGTCTGTTGTGAGGGGAAATATGCAAAAGGCAAACCAATTGGTGTGGGAACATTCTTAACAAAAAGATTAGTAAATCCTGTAATAATATTTCCTCCAGGCACTAACTTACCTTTTCTAATTTTGAAAAAATAGTCAGCTTCCTCAGAATCACCACCTTGTAAATTACCACCAGTTGTTACCTTACCATCCTTCAAATAATAAACTGAGTCATTCTGCTTTTTTGTCAAACTAGATAAAATATTCATTCCATTATCCTCAGATTTTGAATTCCAGATCAAAGCTTTTTGATTGTCAAAGTTATATTTTATTGAATCTGGATTAACAACATTTCCACCTTGAGTAAATGTTGGATATTGGCTTAGATTCCCTTGTGAATCTGCAATTCTGCCTGCATTAACAATATTTTCTTTATAATCTAAAATTATTAGTCCTGAGGTAAGCTCAATATCTTCATATTCAATTTTTGCATTATTGTATAAAATTATTTTGTTATTTTTTTGATCAATAACAATTGAATCGGATGCATCATATTTTACGTTATCTAGTAAAACAGAATTTTTTTCTTTTTCTTGAGATATTATTGAATCTTGACTTACCCCTTTGGTTTGTGAGTTTAANNGACTTAANCNTGAAAAAATAAAAACTATAAGAAAACTTAGGTATTTTTTTTTCAAGATTTAAAATTGAGTTATTAACAAGTTACTTAACTTAATCAAAATTAATCATAATTTTAATTATAACTATTTATAAGCATGAATTCACTTAGGTTATTAACTTTGGTTTTTCTTTATTTTTATTTATGGAATCTTCAAAGTCAAGAAGTAAATAGTAATAATGATTTATTTACAGTTGTAATAGACCCAGGCCANGGTGGAAAAGATCCTGGAGCTGTCAGTAATGGATTTTATGAGAAAATAATTGCGTTAAACACATCTCTTAATTTAGGCAGAAAGCTTCAAGAAAACGGAATTAAGGTAATTTATACAAGAAAAAAGGATAAATTTTTAAATCTTCTTGAAAGAGCAAATATTGCAAATAAATCAAATGCTCAGCTTTTTATCTCTATTCACTGCAATGCCCATAAATCTCAGGCATACGGTGCAGAGACATTNGTACTTGGTCTTCATGCTAATCAGAGGAACTTTGAAGTTGCAAAAAAAGAAAATTCTGTAATTTTCTTTGAGGAAGATTANGAAAATACTTACAAAGGTTTTGATCCAAATAACCCAGAATCTGTTATTGGGCTAACTTTAATGCAAGAAGAGTACCTTGATCAAAGTATTATTGCAGCATCTTATATTCAAAATGGTTTTGTTGATGCGCTAAATAGAAAAAACAGAAATATTAAACAGGCTGGGTTTATTGTTTTAAAATATACTTATATGCCAAGCGTGCTAATAGAACTTGGTTTCCTGACTAATAAGAAAGAGGGTGCATATTTAAATTCAGTAAAAGGCCAAACTGAGATGGCAGAATCAATATCAAACGCGGTCGTTAAATACAAAGATGAATTCTTTAATAATCTTTCAAGTACAACTCTTACAAATAATTATGTGAAAGATGAAATTATATATAGAGTTCAAATTGCAGCAAGTAAAAAACTTCTTGAGCTTAAACCTTATAACTTCAATGGATTAAAGTCAGTTGATGTAGTGAGAGAAGGTAAAGTTTATAAATACTTATATGGAGAGCATAAATCATTGGAAGCAGCTAACGAATCTTTAAAAATTGCAAAAAATTATGGTTTTAACTCATCTTTTTTAGTAACATCTAAAAATAAAAAGGTTAGAAGATTAAATTGAGTTTGCATATAATTTTTGACTAACTAAATTATTCTTATTTTTGCAACTATAAACCTAAATTACATTGAGACTATCAAAAGAAGTTAAAGCTGCNTTTTTTGTTTTATCAACCATATTGCTTTTTATATTTGGTTTTAATTATTTGAAAGGTTCATCACTCCTTGATAGACAAAAAACAATTTATGCTGTATACGATCAGGTAGATGGTTTACTGGTAGGAGCCAATGTAATGATTAATGGCTTATCCATAGGTAATGTAACTGAACTAGAATTCTTACCAAACTCAACAAAAATTCTTGTCACTTTTAAGGTTAAAGACAAGTTAAACTTTTCTTCAAAAAGCACTGCTTCTATATACGAAACAGGTGTTCTTGGTGGACTAGCGATTTCAATTGAGCCTGTTTTTGATAGGGAATTTATTGTTAAGACAGGTGATACTTTAAATTCTAATGTTAGACCAGGATTGACTGAATTAATAAATAGGCAAATAGAGCCTCTGTCTCGACAACTTCAAAGTACAATTACAAGTGTTGACTCTATCTTTACTGGTGCATCTAATGTACTAAATAGACAAACTCAAGAGGAAATTAAAGAATCAATTAGTCTTTTGACTTCTGCGATTAATGCTATTAACAATTCTTCGATTATTATTGAACAAACTTTGACAGTCAAAAATAATCAGATTAAAAACACAATTGATAATTTTGAGACTCTTAGTTTTAATCTTTCAAATGTATCAAATGAATTAAATTCNTCTGGTTTATCTAGTTTGATTTCAAATCTACAGGTTTCAATTGATGGTATAAACTCAATTGTAAGTAAATTAGATTCAGATGACTCGACAATTGGTAAACTAATTAATGATGATGATATTTACAGTAATCTTAATTTGTCTTTGGAGAATTTAAATTTACTCATTGAAGACATAAAAATAAATCCCAAAAAATATGTTCATTTTTCAGTTTTTGGTAGAAAATAAATGATTGATATATTACCTAACATACTCTTTAGCATTATACTGATCTTTTCAGTTGGTTTTTTTATAATAAATATTAAAAAAATAGTTACAGTTATTAAACTTGGAAAACCAGTTTATAGATCAGATAATCTTAAAAAAAGATTTTATAATATGGCTAGGGTCGCTCTTGGTCAATCAAAAATGGTAACAAAACCCATTTCAGGGTTTTTACATGTTATAGTATACATAGGTTTTATAATAATTAATATTGAACTACTTGAAATACTAATTGATGGAGTTACTGGGTCTCATAGATTTTTTTCTAAATATTTTAATACCAGTTTTTATAACTTCTTAATTGCTACTTTTGAGATTTTCGCACTACTTGTATTAATTTCAGTGGTTTTGTTTTGGACAAGAAGAAACATTGTTAAAATTAAAAGGTTTTTAAGCAGTGAAATGGAAGGTTGGCCNAAGTTTGACGCGGATAATATTCTATATTTTGAAATAGTATTAATGCTTTTGTTTTTGTCAATGAATGCTACTGATTTAATTCTTCAAGAGAGAAATTACATGGGTTACTCCAAAGCTGGAGCATTTCCGGTTTCCTCTTTTATTGTCCCATTATTTGATTCTTTTCAAACTTCTACAGTTTATACACTCGAAAGAATTTTTTGGTGGTTACATATATTAGGAATTTTCTTTTTCCTTAATTATCTTTATTATTCCAAACACTTGCATATTCTATTAGCCTTTCCCAATACTTTTTATGCAAATCTCGGAGATAAAGGAAAATTTGAGGTTTTAAAATCGGTTAAAAATGAGGTTCTTCAAATGTTCTATCCAGAAAAAGCATCAGAATCTAATGGTAATATTGATAAGTTTGGTGCTTCAGATGTTTTAGATTTAAATTGGGTCCAACTAATGAATGCTTANTCATGCACTGAATGTGGTAGGTGTAGTAGTGAATGCCCAGCTCATCTAACAGGAAAAAAACTATCTCCAAGAAAAATTATGATGGACACAAGAGACAGACTTGAGAAAGTTTCAAAAAACATATCATTGAACAATGGAAAGTTTATAGATGATGGTGATAGTTTATTAGATAACTATATTTCAAAAGAAGAATTGTGGGCTTGTACCTCCTGTAATGCATGTGTTGAAGCTTGTCCAATAGAGATTGATCCATTGTCAATAATAATGGATATGAGACAATATTTAATTATGGAAGAATCATCAGCTCATCCAGACTTAAATAACATGATGAATAACATAGAAAACAATGGAGCTCCATGGCCTTATAATCAGCAGGATAGAGAACTTTGGATTCAAGAATCTTAAAATTATTTATGAAAAAAGAAGAAGTAGAAAATTATTTACAACAAAAAATTGAAAAGGGTAAAAAAGTCAGTCCGATATTGCCTGAGGGTATAAAAAACTATTTAATAGATATAGATGGAACNATTTGCGATGATGTTCCAAATGAGGAGCCCNCAAGAATGTCCACAGCAAAACTTTATCCTGATGCCTTAGAAACAATTAATAGCTGGTACGATAAAGGTCATGTAATATGTTTCTTTACTGCTAGAATTGAATCTCATAGAAAGGTAACAGAGAAATGGTTAAATGATAATGGGTTTAAATACCACAGTTTACTTATGGGAAAGCCTAGAGGAGGAAATTATCATTGGATTGATAATCACCTTGTAAAGGCTACTAAGTATAATGGTAAATTCACAGATTTAATTGAAAAAAAAGTTACCATAGAGGTCTTTGATGATGAAGAATTAAATAATAAATAATGAAAGTCCCAATTTTATCTGAACTTAAATTAAAAGGTGTGAATCCAGAATATTTATTTTGGATTGGGTGTGCTGGAAGTTTTGATGATAGATCAAAGAAGGTAACTAAAGCTTTTATTAAAATTCTTAATAAAGCAAATATATCATATGCAGTTCTTGGTAAAGAGGAATCATGTACTGGTGACCCTGCAAAAAGATCTGGAAATGAATTTCTTTTTCAAATGAAAGCTATATCTAATATTGAAATACTTAACTCATATGATGTAAAAAATATAATTACTACTTGCCCTCATTGTTTTAATACTTTAAAGAATGAATATCCTGAACTAGGTGGTAATTATAAGGTAATACATCACACAACCTTTATTAACAATTTAGTTAAAGAAAATAAGATTTCAATTTCAGGGGGGGTATATAAGGGTAAAAAGATTACTTATCATGACCCATGTTATCTTGGAAGAGCTAATGGAATTTATGAGGCTCCTAGAGAACTAATCAAAAAATTAGATGCTGAGCTTGTGGAAATGAAAAGTTGTAAATCCAAATCATTATGTTGTGGAGCAGGTGGTGCACAAATGTTTAAAGANCCTGAAAAGGGAAATCAAGATATAAACATAAAAAGATCAGATGAAGCAATAGAAACAGATTCAAAAATTGTTGCTGTAAGTTGTCCCTTTTGTAGCACAATGATGAGTGATGGTATGACATCAAAAGAGAAGGACATTGATGTTGTTGATATAGCTCAAATGATAGAAAAAGCAGAAGACTTATGATAGTAGACTTNCAAAATATGCCNGATGATTCTAGAATATGGACATATCAATCTGACAGAGACTTACTAGAATNAGAAATAGCTATCATAAATGATAAAGCCTCATCGTTTCTTAATACTTGGCAAGCTCATGGAAAAGATCTGGAATGTTCATATTCAATTATTAATAAAAGATTCATTGTAATTGCTGTTAATGAAAATGTAAATCCAATAGGCGGATGCTCAATTGACTATTCATTGCAACTTATTAATGACATTTCAGAATCTATAAATTTAAATTTATTAAATAGGTTAGTGGTTAATTACANAAAAGATAACAAAATTTCCTCTGTTAGTCTTAATGATTTAAAAAAGAAAATTAAAGATGGAACATTTTCNTCNGANACTATAATATTCAACACAGCTATTAGCAAAAAGGCTGAACTTTTAGATAATTTTGAAATAAAAATTAGATCATCATGGCTTTCTAAATTTTTGTAATATGCTAAGAAACAGCTTAATACTTTTATTNAATATGACCTTTGTGTTCTCACAAAACATNTATAATAATCTGAACACATCTGAAAAAAAATGGGTTGATAGCGTNTACATATCATTATCAACCGAAGAAAAGGTAGCTCAACTATTTGTTAACTGGGTTTCACCTGAACAATCAAACTTTGATGAAATAAAAAAACTTGTTGTAGAAGATAAAATAGGTGGTCTATTATTCTCAATTGGAACAACTAAGTCCCACTTAGAGTGGTTAAATAAGTTTCAATCTATTGCCAAAACTCCTTTATTGATTTCTATGGATGCTGAATGGGGACCATCACAAAGGTTATCAGACGTTTTTGCTCATCCATGGAATATGACTTTAGGAGCTATCCAAAATGACTCCCTTGTAAGAGATATTTCAAAAAGGATAGCTGAGCAAAATAAAGCATTAGGTATTCACTTTAATTTTTCACCATCCGTTGACGTAAATAATAACTCTAAAAATCCAATCATAGGNAACAGGTCATTTGGAGAGGATCCTTTAAATGTCTATAACAAAGCAAAGGCTTATATTCAGGGTCATAAAGAAGTTGGAATTTATACTTCGATAAAGCATTTTCCAGGTCACGGTGATACAGATAAAGACTCTCATAAAACACTTCCACTAATAAGTGGAAACATGAAAAGATTAAATAATGTTGAACTATTTCCATTTAAGAAACTTATTGAGGATGGACTAGCTGAATCTGTAATGTTGGCTCACTTAAGTGTTCCTTCAATTGATAAAAAATATCCATCTTCTTTGTCACATAAAACCGTAGGAAATCTATTGAGAGGAGAATATAGTTATGAAGGAATTACTGTAACTGATGCACTTGATATGAAGGGTGTCCTTCAAAATCCAAGTATCAATGTCGATTTAAGAGCCTTTGAAGTTGGTAATGACATACTTTTAATGTCAACTAATGTTTCTTTAGGAGTAAAATTAATTGTNGACTCATATTANGCAGGAAATATATCTGAGGAAAGACTATCTAAATCAGTAAAAAAAATCTTATCACTAAAAGCTAAATCAGGACTGCATAATTATAAAGAGATAAAAACTAAAAATATTCTTGAAAAAGTTAATACACCAAAAGACTCACTTTTATATTCAAAAGCAATTGAATCAGCTATCACTCTTNTCAAGAACACTAAAGAGGCGATGCCCTTATCAGCTAATAAAAAGTATTTACATGTATCCTTCGGTAAAAACAATAATAGCGAGTATTTTACTAATAAAATGGGNATGTATGTTGATATCGAAANATTTAATAGTGATGATTACTCATTACTACACAAAAAAACTAATTATGATGCAATCATCATAACATATCATGGTTCTAGTTCAAGTCCATATGCATCAAATATTATACCTGATGATGTAGTTGATAAAATAGATAATATTAGTAAAACNAACAATGTAATTTTGAACTTATTNTTGAATCCATATAGTCTNAATTCTTTTACATCAATTGATAATTTTGAATCAATTATTATATCCTATCAAAATAATATGATCTCTCAAGAAATTTCTGCAGACTTAATGTTTGGTGTCAGGACATTTAAAGGTAGAATTCCTGTCTCAAATAATTTTTTTAATGTAAATCATGGATTAACTTTTAATAAAAAACAAATACTTGGTTTTTCTAGACCTGCCTATGAAGGTTTTAATTCTAGAAAACTTCAATATCTTGACTCTATTGCAATCAGAAGTATTGATTCAATGATTGCTCCAGGGATTCAAATGCTTGTCTCCAAAAATGGTAAAGTCATTTACAATAAAAGTTTTGGATATCATACATATGAAAAGAAAGTTAAGCTTGAAAATAGTCATGTATTTGATCTTTCATCAATTACAAAAATAATTGCAACAATGCCTCTAGTTTTACAAGAGTATGATAAAGGTGAATTAAATTTAAATACAAAGTTATCTGACCTCTTTCCAAAAAAAAGATTAAAAGATAAAGCTCAAATACCNTTGAGAGAGATGTTATCTCATTATGCGAGGTTAAGACCCTGGATTCCTTTCTACGAAGAAACATTGGACAGGAAAGAAAAACCTAAATCAAGGTTTTATAAAAGAAATTCAAAGTCTTCATATTCAACATTAGTATCTGAAAACTTGTACCTAAAGACCAATTATAGAGAGAAGATTTTTAAATCTATTATAAATAGTGAACTGAGAGAGGAATTAGAATATAAATACTCTGATCTGCCTTTTTATTNTTTAAAGTTTTGGTTTGAAGATAAGTATAATAAGCCATTAAATATTTTGGCCAATGATAGAATTTTTAAAAGACTTGGTTTGAAAAGAACAATGTTTAACCCAATTGATAAGATTAACCTNAATGAGATNGTGCCGAGTGAAAGAGATGATTTTTTTAGACACTCAAAATTACAAGGATATGTTCATGATGAGGGTGCTGCAATGTTAGGTGGCATATCAGGTCATGCTGGTTTATTCTCTAATTCGTATGAAGTAGCAATTGTCCTACAGGCAATGATTCAAAAAGGTAAATATGACAACTTAAAATTGTTTTCTCAAGATTCATTTGATAAGTTTAATTTTTGCTATTTCTGTGATAAAAATAATAGGAGTGGAGTAGGATTTGATAAACCTCAAATTGAAGGTAAACATGGTTCAACATTCGGTGGTGTATCATTAAAAAGTTTTGGTCACTATGGATATACTGGTTCAATGGCATGGGCTGATCCAGATAAAGATTTAATATTTATATTCCTCTCAAATAGGACTTACCCTACCAGAAAAAATACTTTATTGCAAACTAGTAATACAAGAACAAGATCACAAGAAATTGTTTATAAATCCNTAATTGACTTTAAATGAAAATAGGAATTGTATGCTATCCAACATTCGGTGGCTCTGGGGTTGTAGCTACAGAGCTGGGTATAGAATTATCAAAAAAGGGTTATGAGATTCATTTTATAACTTACAGTCAGCCTGTCAGATTAGATGCTTTATCAGTGAATCTCCATTATCATGAGGTAAATGTTCCTAATTATCCATTATTTAAATATGAACCATATGAGCTNGCATTATCCAGCAAATTATATGATGTTGTTTCAAAACATAAGATAGATGTCCTTCATGTCCATTATGCAATACCCCATGCTTATGCTGCATATATGGCTAAGAAAATACTTAATCAAAATGGATATAAAATCCCAATAATTACAACTCTACATGGAACTGATATCACCCTTGTAGGTAATCATCCTTTTTATAAACCGGCAGTTACATTTAGTATTAATAACTCAGATATAGTTACTTGTGTGTCAAAAAGCCTNATGGATGATACAAGGGAATTTTTTGGAATAAAAAGAGAAATTAAAGTTATACCAAACTTTGTTGATATAGAAAAATATAATAAAAACTATAGTTTCTCAGATAAAAACGTTTTAACTCAAGTAGATGAAAAAATTATAGTTCATATTAGTAATTTCAGACCTTTAAAAAGAATTATTGATGTTATAAAGATTTTTGAAAAAATAAATTTAAAAATAAGTTCAAAGCTTATCATGGTTGGTGATGGTCCTGATAAAAAGAAGGCAAAAGATTATTTGAGAAAAAACAGTTTAAAGAATAGAGTAATTTTCCTNGGCAAGACAAATCAAGTTGATCAGATTCTGTGTTCATCTGATCTTTTCCTACTTCCTTCAGAAAAAGAAAGTTTTGGTCTTGCAGCACTTGAGGCTATGGCATTAAAAGTCCCTGTAATATCAACAAATACTGGTGGCTTGAAAGAGTTAAACATAAATGGAAACTCAGGATATACAAGTGATATTGGTGATATTGAATCAATGGCTTCAAATGCTATAAAAATACTTTCTGATAAATCTTTAATGAACAAGTATAGATCTCAGGCATTTGAGAATGCAAAGAAATATGATATTAAAAAGGTAATTCCGTTATATGAGAAAATTTATGATGAGGCAAAAAATATTNATTAATTAGGATTGTANATACTTTTTGCATTTCTATATATCTCTTTTCTNTCGAACGTCATCTTTTTTGTTTGAAACTTTGAATACATATTCATCTGATCTACAAAATGATTGGAATCTGGATCATCTGAATTTCCAAAAGACATTATACTTTCCAATATAGGACCATCCTTATTAAATCTAACCAGTCCNATATATGACTCACCAGCATATACTTTTCTCATTCCATTTTTATATTTTACTGACGACATAGCTGTTATTACATCAGGAAGCCCCCAAATTGGTATTTCATTTTCTCCTCTTACAAGCTTTTGAAAATCACCAAGGGTAATTTTTACTTTCCCAAAATTTTTGTTTAAATAGGTTTTGATATCTGAAATTGCAGATAGAATAATTTCTTTAGAAACAGGTTTATCCTCAGATGAAAGTTTTCTAATTTGGTCAGCATAATTATTAATTAATTGATAATAAAATACACCATATAATCCAGCACCAATCGAGTTTATATCTGTTTTTCTATCCCAATTTTGAATTTCATTAAGTATTTCAAAGAGTTCATGATTTTTATCAAGTTTAATATTATCTATAATGTTTATATCCATAAAGTTGTAATTAAACTTAGATGGAAAAGAATTATCATACTTAATATTTTTAAAATCCTTGTAAGAAATCTTATCGAATTTGTCAATAAGTTCTTTAAGTCTCAAAGATCTATTGTTATCATAAGTCTCATAACCCATTAATTTATCGTAGTCTTCTTCTCTAGGGTTTTCAGTTACTGATGTTGATTTAAAAGGTGAATGATTCGCATTATATATGTATCCCGATTCTGGTTGGATAACTTGGGGAAGATCCTCAATTTCATGGTAATCAGTCCATAGAGTCTCCATTGTATCNCCTGGTACTATACCTTTCCAATTATACCCTTNAGCTCTTTTNGGAAGTAANGCATTAGACATATAAAATATAGTATCNTATTTATCGGCATATCCAACGTTAAAACCAGGTATCTGTTTCATTTTATAGGTGTTATAAAACTCAGTGAAGTTTTTTGCTTTACCCATTTTCCACCATTGCTCTAAAGCTTGAATATTAAAGAGAGTAGAAGTCCTGATTGAAAAATATCCAGATTTATTCTTTAGAGTTGGTCCAAATATACTTCTATAATATTTGCGATTGATTTTAATTGGTATACCTAGAATTTTAATTGTAATTTTTGCTTTGTATTTTTCAAGATCGTATTCTTTGTCATCTACAATGTATTTTCCATTTTTTTTCATTTTAAGTTTAAACACATCAGTTTTGTCAGGATAATTGACAGTATGAGACCATCCTAAATTTTCATTTACGCCAATTAGAATATTTGGAGTACCAGGATATAAAGTACCAATTATATTTGTACCTTCTTGACTGTTTAAATGTGCCTCATACCATGATGTTGGGCCCTCAAGNGGTTGATGAGTGTTAATTGCTAAAAAGGTTTCTCCAGAAGTAGTCTTATTGCTATTCATTGCGATTACATTTGAACCAGTTAAATTTTGATCTAAAAAATCATCTTGTGTATCATTATTCAGAATTTTACCAGCCCAATATGCACCTTCGTTTGAAATAAAAAGTTGAAGCTGGCTGTACATTAACATCTTTTTAGGTGTAATAGGAAATAGTTTTTTNAGAAGTATTTTATCAGGGTTATCTTTAGCATAAGCATTCAATCCCTCTGTGTATCCCTGAACTATCTTTAAATATTCTTTAGAGATATCATCAATTTTTTCATCAATTAATTTTTTTGAACCAATAAACTGAGTTATGAAGTCTGCAGGAGCACCCTTCAATCCAATATGACTTGAAAGCATTGCATTTCCTGCAAGATAGCCTTCTTGGATTGTTTTAAAATCATCTTCAGCATTAGCCCAAGCAAGACCATATGCAATTTCAGCATCAGTTTTTGCAAATATGTGAGGAACACCAAACTTATCTCTNACAATTTCAATATTTTTTGGATTAATTTGAGAATAAGTTATTGTAGTTATAAATAAAAATAGTTTATAAAAACGCATTTATGATAAAATCAAAGTTAANAGTCTGTATGCTAAATAGCATGCGAATATAATTAAAATTAACTTTCTATTTTTTTCATACCATTCCATAATCTATTTTTTAAAAATTAAAGGGCTAATTGGGATGAATAAAAGAAAAAACCAAACATTAGTCAAAAATGATACAATTATTGATGTAAAAACTAAAATTAATGTTAAAATCCAACTTTTCTTCATAGTNTAAAATTAGTAATAGTAATATACAACATTTNAAAATCAGTAATTCTTATGTACAATAAGTATATCTTAAGAGTTTTTTGACAGTACTATCTTTAAATTATTTAAATTCGAAATGTAGTATAAAGCAAATTAAAATAGCTGTAAAAACTATGTGTTTATTGCGTTTGTGTTATCAAATTGATAATTTTTATTAATTAATTGTGTACAATTGTTAGTTTTTAATACTTTTTTTTTTCTTATTAACAATTTTTTAACTTAAATTGCGCGATATAAACTAACAAAAATTAAAATGAAAAAAGCTTTTTTAGTTCTATTGATGTTATCGTCTAGTCTAATCTTTGCTCAGAACAATATCTCTGGTACTGTATCTGATGCTGACGGAAACCCTATTCCTGGTGCTACTATTGTGGTTGAAGGAACTACTACAGGGGTTGTAACTAACTTTGATGGTAATTATCAAATTAATGCGTCAACTGGAGATCAGTTGACCTTTTCAAGTTTGGGGTTTTCATCTCAAACAGTAACAATTGGAAACCAAACTCAGATAAATATTGTTTTAGCGCAAAGCGTTGATATACTTGATGANGTTGTTGTATCTGGATATCAGACTCAACAAAGAAGAAGTTTATCTGGTGCAATTGGAACATTAGANACAGAGGAAGCCATTAAAACACAAGTTACAAATGCTGCTGAAGCCCTTCAGGGTAGAGTTGCAGGAGTATCAGTTGTTTCTGGTGGTGCACCTGGTGCTGCTCCTGTTGTACGTATTAGAGGTTATGCTACAACAAATAACAATAACCCACTTTACGTAATCGATGGAGTTCAGACAACTGACGCTAATGTAATGAGAGATATCAATCCTATTGATATAGAAAATATAAGTGTACTAAAAGATGGTTCTGCTGCCATTTATGGAGCAAGAGCATCTAACGGTGTAATTGTTGTAACAACAAAATCAGGTCGTTATAATCAGGAAAATACTTTAGAAGTTGATGCCTCTTATGGTATAACTGAGGTTACGAGAACTCCTGAATTATTAAACTTACAACAGCATGCAAACATGATGTGGGAAAGTTTTGCNAACGATGGTACTGCGCCNAGTCATCCTCAATATGGTACTGGTCCAACTCCATCAATTCCTGATTTTCTTAACGTACCNATACCAAACTTACCTCAGTATGAAGGTGCTGCTGCTAGAGTAACTCCTGGAGGTACTGATTGGATGGATGAACTTTTTGATCCTGCTAATGTAACTAGGATTAATGTAGCTGCTTCTGGTGGTTCAGAGCAAGGTCGTTATAGACTCTCTGCAAATTACTTGAATCAAGAGGGTGCTGTAATTTACACTGGTTATGAAAGAGCATCAGCTAGGTTAAACTCAGAATTTAGATTGGGTGATAACCTCAGAATTGGTCAAAAAATTAATGTAACATTTGATAAAGAAACTCCAATTTCTACTGCTTTTAATACACCACTTCAAATGTCTCCTCTGACGCCAGTGTATGATACACTTGGTAATTTTGCCGGACCATACTCAAATGCAACTGGTCTTAACAATGGAGCTAACGTTGTGGCTCAGCAATATAGAGGTAGATTTGACTACAATAAGAACCTTAGGGTAATTGGTGATATATTTGTAGAGTGGGATATATCTCCTGAATTAACATTTAAAACTCAAGGTGCAATCCAAATGAGAGATCTCAATGGAAGAAACTTCACATCTCTTAACCCAGAAGATCCAGAGCCAAACACAGTAAATACATTAAGAGAGGATCAATTTAGACAAAGTGATTGGAATGTATCAAATACACTGAACTACCAGAATACTTTTGGTGATCATACACTGGATGTATTGGTTGGAACTGAGGCAGTAAAAAGTTCAATTAAAGGTCACGCAATAACTAGAACTGACTATTTATTTGAAGATCCAAGTTATTATCTTCTTTCTAATGCGGCAGGACAACCAGTTATTCAAAGTGGGTATGATAACTCAACTTCTATATTTTCAGTATTTGGTACTGCAAACTATTCATATAAAGGAAAATATTTCGCTACAGCTACTGTCAGAAATGATGAGACTTCAAGATTTGCACAAGCAACTGCAGATGCAACATTCCCATCAATTAGTGGTGCATGGCTTGTAAGTTCTGAAGATTGGTTTAATAGTTCAATATTTGATACTTTTAAAATTAGAGCTTCGTATGGAGAATTAGGAAACCAGCAAATTGGTGTTTCTAATGCTGACATAAACATAAGTAGTGTAGCTGAGTTTACCGCATTTTATGCCTTTAATGGTTCAGGTCAAGCTTCAGCTGGTGCAAACTTAAATGCGAAAGGTAATTCACTTTTAACTTGGGAGACTACTATCAAGCAAAATATTGCATTTGATATGGGATTCTTTGATAATAAACTTACTGCTACAATTGATGTTTGGAAGGATACAACTAAAGACCTAGTGTCACAAGATACGCAAGCTATTAGTACAACAGCAATTGATGCTGCTGCACCATATGTAAACCTAGGTGAATTAGAAAATTCAGGATTTGATCTTTCCCTTAATTATAGTGATGTAACATCTAATGGATTACAATATTCAATAAGTGGAAACTTTACACGTGCTGTTAATGAAATTACAAGCTTAATCTCACCTTTTTATACAGGTGGTGGTTCAAGAGTTGGTCCTATGACTAGGACTCAAGTAGGTGAGCCTATTTCATATTTTTATGGAAGAAAAGTATTAGGTATTTTTCAAACTGCAGCTGAAGTTGCTGCTTCTGCTCAACCCGATGCAGCTCCTGGTAGATTTATCTATGATGACTTGAACGGTGATGGTAAAATAGATGATAGTGATAGACAAAAAATTGGTGATCCACACCCAGACCTAATTTTTGGTGTAAACTTAAATTTACAATATAAAAATTGGGACTTAAGTGCGTTTATGAACGGTACCCTTGGTAACGACATATTTAATTTTGAAGCTCTATATTATGAGTCTCCTTATTTCTTTGAAGGTAGTAGAAGTACTGCTGTTTTAGATTCTTGGAGTCCATCAAATACAGATGCAAGATTACCTGCACTTAGTGAAACTATACAGAATAACGAGTTTACAACTGCAAACTCACATTTTGTTAGAGACGGTTCTTACTTAAGACTAAGAACTCTACAGATTGGTTATACTTTGCCTGATAGCTTTGCATCTAAATTAGGTGCAGATTCAGCAAGAGTTTATTATAATGGAACAAACCTATTAACATTAACCGACTATGATGGTTATGACCCAGAAATTCCAAGAACTGGATCTTTGGATATAGGTGTTGCATCTAACTCGTTCCCAACGAATAGTATATCCTCTCTAGGTATTAATATTAAATTTTAACCCCAAAAACAAACACAATTAAAAATGAAAAAGTTATTTATTTTATTATTATCTACATCAGTTTTAATTTCATGTTCAGATGATTTCACTGACATTGATCCAGTAGGATCATTGAATGATGCTTCGTTGCAGAATGCAACAGGTGTTGATTTACTCCTTACAGGTGCCTATTCAGTATTGGATGGTCATAGTAATGCAGGAGGAAGTGACTGGTCTCGAGCGGGAGATAATTGGTGGATGGATGTTTTAGCAGACGATGCTCACAAGGGTTCAAGTGATGGTGACCAAGCAGATTTACTTGCTATGGAACTTTATACTTGGGATACAAATAACCCTTACTTCCTTGGAAAGTGGCGTGCCCTTTTTGCAGGAGTAAACAGAGCTAACGCTGTTATAGATTTAATTAATAATTCAGATAATCCAGCTGACTTTACAACTGAACTTGCACAAGCAAGATTTTTGAGAGGTCACTATAATTTTGAATTATCAAGAATGTGGGTAAATGTTCCATACATATCTGATGCAAATTTTGCAGCTGCAGAATTTAATCAACCAAATAATGGCCCACTTTGGTCTGAAATAGACGAAGATTTTTCTTTTGCTGTTGCTAATTTACCAGCATCTAGAGGAGGAAATTATTCTGAGCCTGGAAGACCTATACAATCGACTGCTAGAGCTTATCTAGGGAAATCAAAGCTCTACCAAGGTAGTTGGGGAGAGGCATTATCTAATTTAGAGTCTGTAATAAATTCTGGTCAGTATGCATTAAATCCAGACTTTTCATCAAACTGGAGATCAGAAGGTGAGAATAGCTCTGAAATGATATTTGCAATTCAGTTTATGGCTGATGCTGGTCAATCTCCTCAAGGAAATAGAGGTGGTACTCTTAACTGGCCAATTGGTGGTATGACTGGTAATATGTGTTGTGGCTTTTATCAGCCATCACAAGATCTAGCAAATTCTTTTAAAACAAGTAATGGTTTACCATTATTAGATACATATAATCAAAGTGATATTGCTAACGATGCCGGTATTAATTCTGAAGATGCTTTTACTCCACATACAGGTCCTCTTGACCCAAGAATAGACTTCACTATTGGAAGAAGAGGTATTGAGTATAATGGATATGGTCCTTTTACTGGAAAGGAAAACATTAGAGCTTCATTTAGTGATATTTCAGGTCCATATGCAGCTAAGAAAAGTATGTATTATGCTGGTGATGATGTTAATAAAGGTACTGGTGGTTGGGGTCAACAACGTTCTGGTATAAATTATCACATTATTAGATATGCTGATGTATTATTAATGGCTGCTGAGGCAGCTGTAGAATCAGGCCAATTAGAGACTGCTAGAGGATACGTAAATCAGGTTCGTCAAAGAGCTATTGATGGTCCTCGTGCTGATTCCACTCCAAACTATTCTATAAGTACATATGGAAGTGCATGGACTGATGCTGCTGTTGCAAGAAAAGCTGTTAGATTTGAAAGACGTTTAGAACTAGGAATGGAAGGTGGAAGACTATTTGACCTAAGAAGATGGGGTGTAATGGAGCAAACACTTAATGCATACATTTCAAACGAAGGTAGAACAATTCCAACATTTCAATCAAGAGCTGGTTCCGTTCAATCAAAACACACTGCGTTACCAATTCCAACTGAGGCAATTGATAACTCACAGGGAGCTTTAACACAAAACCCTGGATATTAATTAGATAAACTAATTATACTATAAGAACAAAAAGTAGGTTGATTTGATTCATCCTACTTTTTTTTTTAAATTTGGCACTATGGAAAAGGTATTGAAAACTCTCTATGCATTACAACTCTTTTTTCTAATAGTATCATGTAGTAATGATACAAATCAAAAACAGTTTTCACTTCTAAAAAGCGATTATACTGGAGTTAGTTTTAAAAATAAATTAACTGAAACTAATTCTTTAAATTATTTTACATATCCATATATCTATATGGGTGGTGGAGTGTCCGTTGGAGATATAAATAATGATGGGCTTGATGATATATTTTTTACAGCAAACATGGAAAACAATAAGCTTTACTTGAATAAAGGTGAGCTTAAGTTTGATGATATAACTATAACTGCAGGTATTGAAGGTTCAAACAAGTGGTATACTGGATCAACAATGATTGATATAAATAATGATGGTTACCTTGATATATACGTATCTGTAGGTGGTTTAAATACATCTAGAGAAAATGAGCTTTACATTAATAATGGTGATAATACCTTTTCTGAAAGAGCTAATGAGTATGGGATAAATGATTTAGGAAATGGAGTTCAATCTACTTTCTTCGATTATGATAAAGATGGAGATTTAGACTTATATGTTGCAAACTATCCAATTACCCCTTTTGATGCTCCAACTAGCTATTATTATTACAAAATGAATAACACATTGGATGAGGAGACTGATAATTTATACAGAAATGATGGAGGTAATTTTACAAACGTAACAGATGAAGCCGGTATTAGAACCTACAGTTTGACCCTAAGTGCAACAATTGGAGATCTAAATAATGACTCTTATCCCGATATTTATATTTCTAATGATTTTAGTTCTCCAGATTTTATGTATCTAAATAATGGCGATGGAACTTTCACTGACGTAGTCAAGGAATCAACAAACCAGACATCCTTTTATGGTATGGGTGTTGATATTGCTGATTTTAATAATGATTCTAACCTTGATTATATCCAGGTAGATATGGATGCAAAAGATAATAGAAGATCCAAGGCTAATATGGCAAGCATGGATCCTGATTTATTTTGGAGTACTGTAAATTATGGTTTTCATTATCAATATATGCACAATACTTTACAGTTGAATAGAGAAATAATCGATGAAAAGCCATTCTTTAGCAACATATCAAGGCTTTCGGGTATTTCTTCAACTGATTGGAGTTGGGGTCCTTTGCTAGTTGATCTTGATAATGACGGATGGAAGGACTTATTCGTGTCTAATGGAACTAGAAGAGAGATCAATAACAAAGATTATTTTAACGAAATTAGTTTAAGGCCTTTAGCAAATGATAGTCTTCTTTATTATGCAAGCAAAATACCCTCTGAGGCAATTGCTAATTTTACTTTTAGAAATAATCAAGACTTAACCTTTACGGACGTATCTGAGAGTTGGGGTCTTGATGAAAAAAACTTTTCAAATGGAGCTGTATATGCAGACTTAGATAATGACGGTGATTTTGAAATAATAGTGAATAATATTGATCAAGAAGCTCAAATATATAACAATAATTCCAACAATAATTTTGTTAAAATTAAATTAATTGGTGACTCTAAAAACCCTAATGGTATTGGTAGTAGAGTTTTTGTTAAATCTGGAGAATTAAGTCAAATGCAGGAATTAACCCTTTCAAGAGGTTTTCAATCTTCTGTTTCACCAAATATAAACTTTGGGTTAGGTAAAAATGATAAAATTGATCAATTAAAAGTTATCTGGCCAAATGGACAAGAGGAAATAATAAAAAACATTAAAGTTAATACACTAGTTGAGTTTAATATTGAAAATTCTGTAAACTCTGATTTTAATTCAAATGAGATTGATACTTTTTTTGAGAATGTTAACCTTCTAGAATATAAACATGAGGAGAACGAATACAACGATTTTGTTAAAGAGGTTTTATTACCTCATGAAAATTCCAGGTTGGGTCCTGGAATTGCTACAGGTGATCTTGATGGTAACTCATTTGAAGACTTTGTAGTAGGTGGTGCTAATGGCCAGCCAACTGCATTTTTCTATCAAAATCCTGATGGAAGTTTTCAAAAAAAAGAGTATAGTTTTAGTGAAGAACACAGCAAATATGAGGATATGGACATGATCATTGAGGACTTTGATAATGACGGTGATTTAGATCTTTACATAGTTTCTGGTGGAAATGAGTTTGAGCCAGATACACCAATTTTGAAGGATAGGTTATATGTAAACTTAGGTCAAGGAGTGTTAAAATATAGTGATTCTTCATTACCAAATAATTATTCGAGTGGTATGAGGGTATCATCAGCTGACTATGACAACGATGGTGATTTAGATTTATTTGTAGGAGGAAGAGTTGTACCAGGGATGTATCCCGTTCCTGCAAAGAGCTATTTACTTATAAATCAATCCAATGATAAGGAAATAATTTTTACTAATGCTACTGACGAAGAATTTTCTAATAATGATTTAGGATTAATTACTTCTTCAGTTTGGGCTGATTATAATAATGATAATTGGATAGATTTAATAGTTGTTGGTGAATGGACACCAATTAAGTTTTTTAAGAATATTGATGGTAAGCTTATTGAAGATAAATCCTTAATTGATGAGGATTCTACTAGAGGATGGTGGTACGATATAACCGCTGAGGACTTTGATAAGGATGGTGACATTGATTTAGTTGTAGGTAACCTGGGTAATAACTATAAATACCAAGCAAATGAAGATGAAACTTTTGATATTTTCTATAATGATTTTGATGGAAATAATAGTGGTGATATTGTATTGAGTTATTATAATGATGGGGAACAATATCCATTAAGGGGAAGACAATGTTCGTCAGAACAAATCCCAGCCATTAAACTAAAGTTTGATGATTATGATGCCTTTTCCATAGCAACTTTAGAAGATGTATATACCGAACCTGCCTTAGAGAACTCTCTGCATTATTTTACTAAAACCTTTTCATCTGTTTATTTAGAAAATACTGGCAACTCATTTAATATGAGTAAGTTACCAGTTCTAGCTCAGTTATCATCTGTTAACAAAATTCTTAAAAAAGATATAGACAATGACGGTTTTGTTGATATAATTATTTCAGGAAACATGTTTAATTCGGAGGTTGAAACTCCGCGAAATGATGGAAGTGTTGGTGTTTATTTAAAGTTTGACCCTAATACTGGTTTTAATGCAATTCCTTCAAGACAAAGTGGTTTATTTTTAAATGGTGACGTTAAGGATATGGAGTTTATTAGTTTAAATAATAATGACTATATTATTTCATCAAAAAACAATGATTTAATTGAATTTACAAGGATTAAATAGTATCCTAATAAAAATAACTTATCTTTTTTGTTTAATATTCTTTTTATCATGTTCAAATAATGACATAGTAAAAGTAACCTACAAGATTAATGAATTTGGTAATAACGAATTAGATGTAACCTTTATTATTTACAATACATCTAGTATTAACATTGATTCACCATGGTCATTACATTGGAATCAGCAATCTTCCATAGTTGATGAAAGTTCGTTGCCAGATAATGTTAAATATGATTATGTTGCAGGTCAATCATACAACATTCTAAATTTTGAAAAAAATTATATAATCTCTGGGNGATCAGATGCTTTTATTGATTTGAAACAAATGGGANTAGTTAAAAGAATTTCAGATCTTCCTGTTGGTGGTTTTATTGTATCAAACAATAAGACAATAAATGTANAGTTTATTTACGANTGGAAAAATGCAGTTGGAATAAAAAAACTGGGTGCCCCAACAGCAAAAGATCGCTTTGATTTGTATGCTCAAAATAGTATTCTTGATAAGTCTGAACTTGAAATAATTACCCCAACACCAAGTGAGATAAAAATTTTAGATGGAGAATCATCTCTCAAATTTGCATATGAAATTTTCGTTGATAAAAATCTAGATTTGGACATTAATACAGTAAAGTCTCTCTTTGATGAAAACTTTAATATAGAATTTAATAAAAATTTAAATTCCACAGATTCAGATATAATAGTAAAATACTCAGATAATTTTCAAAAAGAATCATACGAATTATCTATAGATAAAAATAAAATATTAATAAATGCATCAGGTAGAGCAGGAGCTTTATATGGTCTGCAATCATTAAAACAAATTATGTTAACTTCTAAACTTGAAAAGACTATGCTTAAACATATTCTTATCAATGATTCACCAAGATTTTCTTACAGGGGTATGTTGTTAGATATTTCAAGAAATTTTTATGGTCCAGATAAGATTAAACAAATTTTAGATTATCTATCTTTTTTTAAAATAAATCACTTAGACTTTAGGTTAACTGATGATGAAGGATGGAGATTGGAAATTCCAGGTTTAGAGGAGTTGACAGAGGTAGGCTCAAAAAGAGCTTACTCAAAGGATGAATTTGAGAGTTTAATACCAATGTACGGTTCAGGTCCTGATACTAATTCTAGTGGTTCAGGGTATCTCTCTAAAGTTGAATTTATTGATATACTTAAATATGCTGATAATCGAAATATTAAAATAATTCCACAAATAAGCTATCCATCCCATATGAGATCTGCTATTATTTCAATGGATGTAAGGTATCAAAAGTATATAAAGTTTGGAAACACAGATAAGGCTGAAAAATATTTATTATCTGATCCAGATGATAAAAGTAATTATTATTCAGCGCAAGGTTATGACGATAATATAGCTTGTATATGCAGGGAAAGTGCTTTTACTTTTTATGAAAAAGTGATTGACGAAATATACATTATGTATCAGGAAGCGGGAGTAGAACTCAACAAATTTGGTGTTGCAGCTGACGAACTTCCTTATGGAGCATGGCAAAAGTCACCCATATGTGATAAGTTTATGGAAGATAACTCAATAGCAGGTAATTATAACGCTTTATATGAAATGATGCAAAAAAGAGTCTACAATAAACTTTCATCGTATGATATAACAATGACTGGATGGGATGATATCTTACTGAAATTAACTGAGAGAAATCAGTCTGAAACCCAAATAAAAGAATTTTTTAAGGGTGATGATATCTTATTATTTGTTTGGAAAAATGATTGGGGTCAAGGAAGACAGGATATGATTTATAAATATGCAAACCTCGGATATAAAACTGTAATGAGTAATTCAAGTGCATTTTATTTTGATATGGTAGACGATAAAGATCTTGATAATGTAGGTCTTTCCTGGAGTGGTTATGCTGATTATAAAGATATGTGGACTGTTGATGTTTTTGATATTTTTAATGATTCATACGGAGTTAGAAAAAATAATATTTCAAAGGAATATATAGAATCCTCAGAAAAATTAAAATCTAGTAATAGAAATAATATTGTTGGAATTCAGTCTCAAATCTGGAGTGAAACAATCAGAAATGAGGATATCCTGGACTACATGTTCATGCCAAATATCATAGTTTTTTCTCAAAAAGCATGGTCAAAAGATCCGAAGTGGATGAGCATTCAAAATCAATTGGAAAGAGAGATGACTTTAAACATTGAGTGGAATAAGCTTACAAATACAATTGGTCAGAGAGTTCTTCCTATGATTGAAAATATTTACGGTGGTTTGAGTTATGATCTCCCTAAACCAGGTGGAATTATTATAAATGACTCTCTTTATGCCAATTCTGCTTTTCCTGGATTAAATATTAAATACACTTTAGATGGTTCTATACCTAATAATGAAAGCATGAATTATAAAAATCCGTTTAAATTAAATCCAGATGATATTGTAAACCTCAGATTATTTGATTATAGAGGTAGGGGTGGCTATTCTATCCAAGTTGATAAGTAAATTTAGATTCACCAATTATTTTTTTTAACTTTTAGATATGAGAGGTAGACTTTTATCGATTGATGTTTTAAGAGGAATTACTTTAATCTTTATGATAATTGTCAATCAACCTGGTTCATGGGAAAATGTTTTTGAACCATTACTTCATGCAGATTGGAATGGATTAACTCCTACAGACTACATATTCCCAAACTTTCTCTTTATTGTTGGTGTTTCAATTGTTCTCTCATTAAACAATAAACAAGTTTCATTAAATAGAAATAAAACAATTAAGAAAATTATATGGAGAGCTTTTAAAATTTATTTAGTAGGTTTATTTTTGTGGGTATTTCCCTCCTTTGACTTTGATAATATAAGGTGGACTGGCGTTCTCCAGAGAATTTCATTTGTTTTTCTTTTCTCTGCAATGATATACATATTTATAGATAAGAGATATTTAATGTATTTATCTTTTATAACACTAATTTTTTATTGGTTTATAATGTTATATATACCAATACCTGGAATTGGTCAACCAGATTTAAGTGTCCCTGAAATAAACATGGCACATTATATTGATAAAAATTATTTGCCAGGTGTTATGTGGCAAGGTACCTGGGATCCTGAGGGAATACTAACTACTATTCCATCAATAATTACTGGTGTTTTTGGTCTAATTGCAGGTACAATACTGACTAGTAGCATAGACATTAAAGATAAATTACTTAAACTATTCTATACAGGTTTGATTCTAGTATTTGTTGGTGACTTTTTTAGCTGGTCTTTTCCAATTAATAAAAATTTATGGAGTACATCATATACTTTTTTGATGGGTGGAATGTCTTTTATGTTAACAGCAGCATTCACCTACTTAATTGATGTTAATGGATACAAAAAGTTTAAAATGTCTCAAGTTTTTGGAACAAATTCAATTTTTACATATGTATTAGCTGGTGTTCTAGGATCTATATTTTACAGTGATTATATAATTGGAATTCAGCTAAATTTGATTTTTGTAAATACACTTGTGGATAATGGTATATATCCAAAGATTGCCTCATTACTTTATGCAATTTTGTATGTTATCATAATATATATGCCTGCATACTACTTGTTTAAGAAAAAGATCTTTATAAAGCTTTAGTTATTGCATTCATCAAATTCTAATAGTTCATCTAAAAAAGATTTATCTGTTTTATAGAAAAACGAAGTATTACCTCCTGTTGATTTAGATTTTTCAATTATGCTATCATTTACAATAGTGTATAACCAGTTTGAGCCACCAAATTCCTCGGATAGATTTATTTTTGTTTGATATTTGAATTGTGCATTAACAATAAAATTATTTTCATAAGTATAGCAGTTGAATCCTGAAATATATAGTTCTAAATACTCACCATTTATATTGTCATTAAATGTCCAAATTGATTGATTATTGTTAGTAGTCCAATAAGTGCCATCAAGACACTCCAGGAAAGTTGAGCATTCAACGGATTTTTCTTTATTTGAACAGCTGATTGTCAGTAACAAAAATATTAGCCCAATTGATGAATTAAACAAAGACTTTTTCATATTAATTTATGTAAGGAACTTGTTCAATGGCTAAATTTATATTAGTTTCTGGTCTTTGGCAAGTTTTGTTCTGACAAACATAAATATAAGTTTCATCTTCAAAAAATCTGTCAATAAATAACGGTAAATCACTTTCAGACTTTGATTGAACAACAATAGTATTAGGAGAAAAGTAATTAGTTATCTTATCAGTAATAACTTTTGATTCAGGACCAATAATTGCAATTTCATAAAATGATTCAACTCTGTTAAGGATATTGTTGGCCCATACTGAATATGAGTTAATATTATCATCAATTACGCTTTGAACAGAGCTAACCATCTTGTCTGACAAATTAAGATATTCATCATCAAAATTTACATGTCCAATGTTAAAAAGTTGTTCTGCAATTATTGAATTTGGTGATGGAATCACTCCATCGTCAACACTAATTAGTTTTGTGAATAATTCTTCATTATTACTATATCTTAAAAGATCAGATTCATCATCTTTGAAAATATTAATTGCATCATCAATAATTTTTTTAGAAAAATTAAAGTATGATTCTTCACCTGTCGCTTGAAAAAGCCTCATTGATGCTTTAGCTAGGTATGCATAATCTTCAAGTACCCCATCCTGGAANTGANTTTCCTTNTATGTGTGAATAAGTTTATTTCTTTTAAAGGACTTTGTCTTTAATTCTTCAAACATAGCTATTGCTTTGTTTAAATAATCTTGGTTATTCAATGCNTCAAAAGCNTCAATAAGTCCAGTGATTGCAAGTGAATTCCATGAAACAATTATCTTATCATCTATTCTTGGTTTNGTTCTGTTATCTTTTATTTCGATGATATTAGATTCCCATNTTCTTTTTAATGATAATAACTCAGATTTTGATAAATTATTTACTTTTAACCAATCNGTTTCATANTTATTTTTATTTGGTAACAAAAGATATCTATTATCTTCCCATGAATTATNAATATCAATATTATAATAACTTGTAAAAATCTTAAAATCAGTATTTTTAGAGATAAAGTCTAATTCCTTTCTANTAAAAGAATAATATTTTCCCTCTTCACCATCAGTGTCTGCATCCATTGCTGCATAGTANANCCCTTCTTTGGAGGACATTTTTGAATCTAGGAAGTTAATTGTTTTAATTACTATATCCTTATAGTATTCATCCTTATATAATTTATGAGCTAAGGAATAAATGCTAATCATTTGTGCTTGATCGTACAACATTTTTTCAAAGTGAGGAATTTTCCATTCACTATCAACAGTATATCTGAAAAATCCACCCTCGATAAAATCATTAAGACCACTAGTTGAAATAATATCAAGGGTCTTTTTTACGTGATTAAATACTGCTTTATCTCCATACACGCGAGCATAATTAAGAAGAAAAATGTATTTAGANGGTGAGACAAACTTTTGTTGAGCTGAATCACCTCCATAATTAATATCCCATTTCTCTTTCCAATTCTCAATATTCTTCTTTAAGAATCCTGAATTAAAATCACTTATTTCATCACGCTTATAAATAGTATTAACATCAGTAACACCATTTTTTACATTTTTAGCTAACTCCTTAAGACCATCATAGTTATCCTTTTTTAGTCTTATAATTCTCTTTAAAATATCATCCCATTGAGATGTAGTATGATATGTTCCAGCATATATTGGACTACCATCTGGAAGAGTAATTACATTTAAAGGCCAACCTCCCATNCCTGTCATTAATTGTGAGGCAGTCATATATGCTTGATCAACATCTGGATTTTCTTCTCTATCTACTTTTATGTTGATGAAGTTTTTATTCATAATACTAGCAATTGAATCATTTGCAAATGTCTCATCTTCCATAACATGACACCAATGGCAACTTGAATACCCAATACTTATTACGAGTAGTTTATCAAGTTGTTGAGAAACATCAAATAATGAGTTAGACCATCTTTGCCAATTGATTGGGTTTTTAGCATGTTGTTTAAGATAAAGACTAGTTTCTTTGCTAAGCTGATTTTTATTTATATTGTTAGTATTCACCTCAGGGTTACATGAATAAAAAGTAAAAAAAATTAGTATGTAAAAACTTACTTTAACAAAATGATAAATTTTAATATCAATATTTTTTTTATTCATAATTAAAAATTTCGTAATAAAAGACATTTTTTTTTTCAGAATTAGCAAATCTTAAAAAAAAAATTATCATTGGTAATTTTTAAATATATCAAATTATAATTTAGCATTATAGAATTAAACGTTAGTTTATATACACTACTTGAAGTAGTATCTGATTTGCAAAACCTGCCTTTTTATGGTTTTTTAGGCAGGTTTTTTTATGGACAATATTTATCTCCACTNTTAACTGANTCATACGTATCCTTATCAACTTTTCCTGATCCATATGGATCTGGAACACCAGAAGTTAAATTATTATTACCTGAATTATTATAAGATCTGTTAAATTCTCCTCTATTTTGTAAAAGTAAATAGTATTCACCATTTATAAACCTCTTATCTTCAATTGTGTAACATCTTTCTTTTTCACATGAAAAAATAAACATAAGTATTAGAGAATAAAAAATTCTCATTATTATTCGTATTGTTTCCAAATAGAAGTAGAACCATCGTTGTTTACTGCGAGAACATCAAATTTTGCTCTCTCATTAATTGTCTCCATTCCAGGTACATTTGTACCAGCTGGCATCCCAGGTACAGTGATACCTTTAATATCAGGTCTCTCATTTAATAACTTAGTAATCGCGTCATATGGTACATGTCCTTCAATAAAATATCCACCGATAAATCCAGTGTGACATGATGAAAGACCCATATCAATTCCAGCTTCTACTTTTTTAGTATACATGTCATTGGTTTTAATGGCTTCTACATTCATACCATTATTTTCCATATTAGTTACCCATCCTGAACAGCAGCCACAAGTTGGTGATTGGTAAACTACAAGTTTTTCTTTTGTATCTTCAGAGCATGAAAGCAAAAGAAGAGTTAAGCATAAAAATATTTTTTTCATACTGCAAATATCGTTTTTTTTTATAAATGGAACTAAATCAGGAAACGTTAAAAAAAGCATATAATTATCTTTCTAAAGATTCATGCCTTAATCATCTAATAATTAGGTTTTCTNAAGAAATTGATATTTTAGAGAGATTTAATGAAAATTATTCTCTTGCTTTGTCATATTTAATAATTGAGCAGCAAGTTAGTTTCAAAGCTGCAATTACAATTAAAAGNAGATTTATTGAAAAAATTGATAAGCTTTCTAATAATCAGATAATGAATTTAAGTGACAAAAATCTTCAATCGATTGGTATATCATTTAGAAAAGCTACTTATATTAAAAATGTTTTTAAGTACTTCAATGACTCTAATTATAATTTTAATGATGCTACCAACCAAGAAGTAATAAAAGAATTAACAAAGATTAAAGGGATTGGAGTATGGTCATCAGAAATGTTTTTGATTTTTGTTCTCATGAGAATAAATATATTCTCTAAAGGCGATCTAGCTTTAATGAATAGTTTAAAAATCAATTATAAAATTGATATAAAAGATGACTCTAAAGTAAATCCTTTAATAGAGTCCTGGTCACCATTTAANAGTGTTGCTTCACTTCTTCTTTGGAAATCAATTGAGGAAAGGTATTTCTTCACATAATTATTAAATTTACAAATGGACAATTTAAAAGACAAAATATTAAATATCTATTATGATTTGATGTCTCATCCATTGATTTCAATTATTATNAGAGTTGTTTTTGTTTGTATTATTTTAATTTTACTTGCCTATTTTCTNTTTTATGCGATTATTTTTACTGTAATTTTAGTTCCCATATATTATATTTGGAAATATTTTAATTCAAACTAAATGAAAATATTATCATCAAAAGATATAGAGTCACACTTATTAATTCTGAAAGGATGGGAAGAAAGTAATGGTGTATTGAGTATNAGTTATAAACTTGGATCTTTCATGGAAGCAATTAGCTTTGTTAATCTTATTTGTGATAAATCAGAAAAAATTGATCATCATCCAAAAATTACAATTGATTATGATACTGTAATTTTTAAATTAACAACCCATAGTGTAAAAGGTTTAACATCATTAGATATTGAATTAGCTAAATTTATTCAAGAAACTTTTAATGAACTATTCTCTTAATATTAATAGGTTAATATTATTAATTATTGTAACATTTCATTATTCATGCAGTAAACAAGAATCTTTTAATAATAGTGAACTTACNACAGTTATTTTGGAAAATCCTAGTGTTAACTTCCCAACCATGAAAATTAACACNAATGGTAGGCAAATAGTAGATGAGCCAAAAGTNATGGCAGACCTTCNTGTAATTGAAGATAATAGTCAATCCAATTATAAAATTGGAATTGAAATTAGAGGAAGTTCATCTCAAATTTTTCCAAAAAAATCATANGGATTTGAGTCAAAAAATTCAAATTATACTCAAGACTTAGATGTAAGTATTGGAGGTTTTCCAGCTGAGGAGGATTGGATTCTTTATGGGCCATACACCGATAAATCATTAATCAGAAATAAGCTTGCTTTTGATTTATCAAATAGTATAGGTTTTAAAGCAAGTAATACTAAATTCTATAATTTGTTTGTTAATGATGAAAATAAAGGTCTATATGTACTTATGGAAAAAATTAAGAGGGATATAAACAGAGTTAATATTTCTAAATTTGAGGAAAATTCAGATTTTGGTGGTTTTATTATAAAAATTGATAAACCAACTAGTGAGGGAGCAAACTGCAATACTTGCTACAATGAATCATTTTCATTTAGATCAAATTATGATACTAAAGGAAATGTTTCTGATTATTCTGAAATTTATTTCATATATCATTATCCTAAGCCTAGTGAGATTAATAATAATCAAAAACAGTATATAATTTCTTTTATAAATAGTTTTGAATCAATACTAGCAAAAGATAACTTTGATTTCTCAGAAAGTCCTGATTACCTAAATTTTATTGATATTGAAAGTTTTATTGATTTTTTTATAATTAATGAAATTACAAAAAACATAGATGGTTATAGATTAAGTACCTTTCTATATAAAGATCCTTCACAAAAACTAAAAATGGGTCCAATATGGGACTTTAATTTAGCATTTGGAAATGCAAATTATTGTGAAGGCAATAAAGCAACGGGCTGGGGGTATAAATTTAATTCAGTATGTCCAGGTGATATTTGGCAAATACCTTTTTGGTGGGATAGATTGATGGAAAGTGAACATTTTAAAGATAGACTAAAAAATAGATGGGAAGAGCTCAGACAGAACAAATTAAGTAATAATAATATAAATAATATTATTGACTCACATGTAAAATATCTGTCAAATAATAACATAATAAATGAAAACTTTATTTATTGGCCAATTCTTGGTAAATGGGTATGGCCAAACTCTTTTGTTGGAAATAGTCATGGTGAAGAAATCACTTTCATGAAAGAATGGATAGACAGAAGATTAAGTTGGCTAGATCAACATATGGGATTTCTCTAAGGTACTCTTTTGCCTACACTTGCTTCTAAAAGCTCAAACCAGTCAATTAAATCAATCTGAATTTTAAGTGATTTTATGCTTTTCCTCATTCTATTAGTTTTTGTAGTTCCAATGACTGGATAGATTTTAGATGGATGATTTAATAACCAGCAAACAAGTAATTGATAATCAGTACATTTATATTTATTCTTNAGCTTNTCTACNACTTTNTTNAGCNTNTTATTNTCATCTTTAAAGTATGAGCCAAGTGGGCTATAAGCCATTGGTAAAATGTTATTTGCCTGCATNTANTCTAATGTNCCATCNAACATATGNTCAACATGGGTAANAGANAAGTTTATTTGATTNTATAATATCTCNACTTTNCCTNTNAANATTTCCATTTGACTAGTNGTAAAATTTGAGACACCAAAACTTTTAATTTTACCGCTTTTAATTANANTATTTATNGTATNNGNNATNANGGATNNATNCATTAGNGGGCTCGGNCTATGAAGTAAAAGGCAATCTANGTAATCAGTTTTNAGATATTTTAAAGAATTGTTNACAGATTTTATAATNTGATNTTCTGAGTAGTNATAATGCTTNATTTTAATTGGCAACTTTTCACTTGGATACATTATNCCACATTTAGATATAAAAAAAACATCTTCTCTTTTAATCCCTGNNTCTNTNAAGGCATCTCCAAATGATTTCTCAGTAGTATAACCACCATATATGTCAGCATGATCAAATGAGTTAATCCCAGAATCAAATGACTCAGAAATCAATTGACGCATCTCATGCTTGGAATAATTAACTCCCCAAGTACCCCAGTTCATAGTTCCTGAAATTATTCTTGATAAATTCATCCTTGAAATGGAATTGAGGAATGATGAAGATTTATTTTCAATAGTCCGTTGACTTTCTTGTATCCAAAAGAGAATTCAGCTTTAATTTTAGAATTTTTATTTTCAAAAGTGTAGTTGCCCATGGCAAGNGCAAATTCACTATTTAAAATAATATCTGAGTTTTTAAATGTAATTTTGTGCCAATTTGCTAGNGCAAACCCNTTATCTTCTAAACATTTTCTATTGTCTCCCGAGATAAAATATGAAGTNGCAGATTCTTTATCATTCCTAAATTGAANAATTTTTGCCTTAGTTGGTTTAAAAAGAACCTGATCATCAAAATCATATAACCTATCTAAAAAATCACTTACAAAGATTTCAAGTGAGACTCTATCTTCTGATATTTCGCCCATTTTAATGATACCATCTGACCATGATTTTTGAGCTTTAATNATATCTTCTTCTGTCATATAGTTAAATATATAAAATGTTACATTACTGTTCAATTGAATCAGCCGAAAAACCTGTAATATCATTTCCATTTGAAGAATAAGATACTTGTATTGGATTACAACAAACTTCACAATCCTCAATGTATGAGTCTGTAAAAACAGATTTATCAAATATCATGGAAATTTCCACCCAACAATATGGGCATTGAAAGAAAAACTCTTCTGTCATGAGAAAAAACTCATTAATACACTAAAAAGAAACATTACTATCAATAAAATTAAAAAAGGTCTAAAGAATTGCATTNTTTATGACAAATATTTAATATTCTTCAATATTAATAAGTATTAGTTACGAATTTGATAATTTTTTTAAACTTCTATATTAAAATTTATACTTATAATGTGATAATATTTCCTTATGCTTAAATTTGACTTCTTAAAAATTAATCTAAATCAAAAATACTATGAAAAAATTATTATTTATTATATTTTTTGCACTTTCAGTGTTACCATTTAATTTAAATGGTCAAGAATTTAATTATTTTACGATTCATTTTATCCAGGTTCCTCAGGAGAATGTTCCTGAAGTGGCAAGATTAGAAACGACTTATTGGTCAAAAGTNGCCCAATCAAATATTGACTCTGGAAAACAATCAGCTTGGGGATTAGTAGCGAGAGTTGGTGGTGGATCAGATTCATGGACCCACGCTTTCATGAATGTATATGAAACAGCAGAGCAGATGGCTTCAGCAAATTCTAACTATGACTCTAAGGCTATTTTAGGAATTGATCCTCAAGATATTGCAACTTTTGATTATATAGAGGGTTATGGTCTGACTCATTGGGCTTTAAGAGCTTTTATTCCAGGTTATGCTGATTTTACAGTATGGAATTTTGGTAAACCTAATAACCCAGTTGCATTTGTCAATGAGCAAACGAATGTTTGGCAACCTGCTTTTGAAAAAAATATGGGTGGAAGAGAGTATTGGGGTGCCGCTNTAAAAATAAATAACGTCACAGATGAATATTCATCAGTTCTAACAATGGATGGTTACGAGACATTAGCTGAAGCATTTAAAGCTATGAATGGTGAAATACCTAATCAGCCTAGTCCAAAATCAAAAGTTTCTGAAATAATGCCTGATGGATTTTCTGGAAGAGTTATTGTTGAGACATTAATATGGCTNACTAATTAAACATTAAAAATNATAAAACATGAAAAAATTTATCACATTAATCACATTTTTATTAGTAAGTATTCCAGTTAGTGCGCAAACTTATTTTTCTGTAACATATATAAANGTTTCTCCTGAAAANGCATCTGAAGTTGCAAGNTTAGAATCAACTTATTGGTCTAAAGTTGCTCAGGCAAACATTGANTCAGGAAAACTTACAGCATGGGGGTTGTTTGCGCGTGCTATACCTGCAGGTAATGATACCTGGACTCATGCATATATAAATGTCTATGATTCATTAGAAAAAATGCTTGATTTTGGACAGTGGAACCCACAAGCTATTCTTGGGATTAATAATCAAGATATAGCTACTGGAGATCTTGTTAATAATTATGTTGTACACCACTACAAAGTACAAGCTAGTATAAATGGTGACTCTCAGTTTAGCGTATGGAATTTTGCCAGACCAGAGAATCTNCAGGGCTTTGTCATGGACAACATAAATTTGTGGAAACCATTTTTTGAGAAAGATATGGGTGGTAGAACTTCATGGGGCATAGGTACAAAATTAACTAATGTGACATCAGAAAATGCTACAGTTATGACATGGGATGGTTATGGATCTCTGCTGGACGCTGTTAGTGCGCTTGATTACCCCCTTAATGCTTCTTCTTTTGTAGGGCCTAAAGGCGATAAAACATCTGAGTACAACCCAAATGGATGGGGGGCACAAGTAATTGTTCAAAGAGCCCTTTGGCTGAGTTCTAATTGATAATTAATTTATTAACCATAAATTAATATTGAAGACCCTTGGGAAACCAAGGGTTTTTTTTAATTAAGTCAATAATGTAAATGCCATGATAATCATTAAAGCATTTTCAATAAAAGTTGCTTCAGTCATTGGAAGTTTAAGAGTTGTTCCAAGACATGCGCAATCTATTGATTTTTTTTTTACGAGTGCTTGAGTGACCCCAATTGAAGTTATGCCCAGAATAATTATTGTTAATATTAATGCAATTTTAACTTCAATTCTAGTTAAAAACATTACACCTAGTAATATTTCTATAAAAGGGTAAACATAACCATATATTTGAGCTTTTTTTGCTAATGGATCATACATTCTAAATGACATAGAAAATCCCTTAATGTCAAGAATTTTGAAAAAACTAAAAATAATATAGAATAGTCCCATGAAATCAAACATTATGTTTGTTAAATTTAAGTTTTTAAAATTTAACAATAGACTTGTAATTGATATGTATGCAAGAATTATAAATAAAGGCTTAAGTTGTTTAATCTTGTTCACTTTAATATTATCGTTGTTTGAGTAATGCTTTGTTCTTGTTACTTTGTATTTTGGTGTTAAGGAATCTGATATTAATGAAAATCTAATTGGATCTCTAGAATATATAATAGCTTCACCCTTTGAAAGATCAACTAAAACATCATCAACCCCATCTAGTGAATTTAATTTATTTTCTACACTTGATTTACACCCATCGCAAGTCATTCCTGAAATTTTGAATATACTTCTCATAATATAAAATTAGCTAAATTTATAAATAAATGTCAATTACAAAATCTATTCTAATAATACTTTCTTTATTTTTTCTAAACTTTTTTAGTGTTTATGATTCTTCTATTAATAGTAAAGAAAAAAATGAAATAATTGAATTGTTTAATGGAATTGACTTATCTGGATGGATAATTCATGGAACTGAGAAATGGTATGTTGAGGATGGTGAGCTAGTATGTGAAAATGGACAAGATAAACAATACGGTTATTTATCTACTGTAGAATATTATGATGATTTTATATTAACACTTGAATTTAAGCAAGAGTCTAATGGAAATAGTGGAGTTTTTTTTAGATCAACTCTTGAAGGTGTGATAATTAGTGGTTGGCAAGTAGAAATTGCGCCTCCCGGTCTAGCAACTGGTGGAATTTATGAATCTTATGGTAGAGAGTGGCTTGTCAAACCTAATCCAAAAGATGAAAATTTAATTATTGGAGATTGGAACTCAATGAAAATTATGGTTAATGGTGATATTGTAAAAACTTGGTTAAATGGCATTAAGATGATTAGTCTTGAAGACAGATTAATAGGAAAAGGAAAGGGTTCTATTGTTCTTCAGATTCATGAAGGAGATAACGTGAAGGTTAGGTGGAGAAATATTAAATTAGAAAAACTATAGATAAATTTATTATATTGTACTTATCAGAAACTAAATTTTAATTTTTCTAGCTTTATTTTTTTATTTAGGTAAACATGCATACAAATATTATTATTTTAATTTGTAAATTATTNATTCANAGNTATTAAATAACTAAACTTCGAGTAAATATTTATCTGAATATTTTTTATTATTTGTAAAATTAAAGTCTATTTTACCAACAAATACCCCATTAGATCCAACTTGATTTATTATTACTTTTTTACCCGATAAATTACTTATAATTAGTGGTTCTTCAAGAAGTGTATGAGTATGACCTCCAATAATTAGGTCAATATTTGATGTTGATTTAGCTAATTCAATGTCACTAATTTTATCATTTTGATATTGATGACCTAAATGTGAAATGCAAATTACTAGATCGCATTTTTTTTCAAACTTTAATTTAGTAGTCATATCACTGGCTATCTCTAATGGATCATAATACTTTGTCTCCTTATATAAAAGAGGGTTAACAAGCCCCATAAGTTCAATTCCTAGACCAAAGACACCTATTTTTATTCCCCCTTTGTTGTATATCTTGTAATTATCAACAAGTCCTTCTAATTCAGTATTTATAAAGTCATAATTTGATGATATAAATTGAAACTCATTATTTAAAATATTCTTCTTAAGAGTCTTTAGACCTGCATCAAATTCATGATTTCCAATGGTTGCAGCATTATATCCCATTTTTTTCATCAAATTTAATTCTAAATCACCTTGAAAAAAGTTGAAATAAGGTGTTCCTTGAAAAATATCACCAGCATCAAAAACTAATGTATTTGCGTTCATACTAATTAATTTCTCAAAAAGTTTAGCTCTTTTTGCAAACCCCCCTTTATTTGGATAATGTTGATGATTTGAAGGAAATGGCTCAATTTGGCTATGTACATCATTAGTATGAAGAATGGTTATTTTAAGGTCTTTTGAATTTATATTACATGAACTAATACCCATCACTGAAAGAGATGCAAGACTTGAATTATATATGAACTTTCTTCTATTCATTTTTTATAAAACGATTATCAATTTTTGATGAAAGATATTGGTTCGATTTAGTAAAATCAATAAATGCATCTCTTGGAGTATATCCAAGTCTATATAGCTTTGTATTCTTGTTAAAGAAAAACATATTATCACCACCGGTTAACAAATAATCATTAATAGCAATATAATATTTCTTTGAAGGTTTAATAAACTCATTTTGAACTTTTACCTCGTCGTTATTAATAACTATTCCAGAAATGGGATGTGGTTTAATTTCATTTTTAAGGAAACAAACTATTTCATTTACAGACCCACCATCCATTTCAACAATTACTATTTCATTATCAAATGGAAGTATATTATAAGCATCAGTCAATTTAATATTACCTTTAGGAAGAGATGACCTAATACCTCCATGATTTTGAATAACAAAGTCAATATTTTTATTTTCTTGAATTTTAAATATAGAATCTGATTGAAAAAATATTATGTCAGCCACTAAGTTACCAAGTGTTGAATTAAATTTTTTATTATCAAAATCAGTTTTTGTGTAAAGGCTATTTGAGACACCTATAACATTGTCCAATTTAATACTAATGGAGTCCTTATAAGTACTAATTTCATCTGAAATTACTTTACTCTCATTACCAGTTAATTCAATTATAGAATAAGTTATAAATTCTAAGTCAGGGTCACTGCATTTTAACAGAGAAATTGATAAAAAAAGAAATACTATTTTATATAAGCTTTTCAAAAATTTATGAATGTTTTGAAAATAGTAGTAATAGTCCAGTTAGCATTAAAACAAAAACTATAAACCCAATAAAGAAAATTAAAGAATTCATATTTTAAGTTAATAATAATTGTACAAATTTCATAGATTTAGTCAAATTATAAATAATGAACGATACTGAATTTTTAAGAATAATTTTCACAATTGCTTTTATTATAATTGCCTTTAGGATTCTTTTAAAGAAAAGGAGATAGTTAATTCTACAAAATTTTTTTAAATATTAACATAATTTATAAATTAGTCTAATAATCAATAAATCAATTATTATGAAAAATAAATTAATACTACTTGTAGTGTTATTAGTTTCATCTTTGTCTTTTTCACAAAATGATAATGATGCAACCTACATCAACACTTTTATGTACAAAGCTAAGTCTGGTATGGTTGAAAAGTTTGAAAAAGCTGCAGCCAAAAAAACTCAAATGTTCAATGGCATTGATAATCCGATGTTAACTTACAGAGTTCAAACCGGAGATAATGCAGGAGCATATAGGAGATACAACCTAAACAGATCAATAGATGATTATAACAATGATAGTTCGGATGAGCAAGATTATTGGAATAAAAATGTAATGCCATTTGGTGAAGTTGTTTATTCGCAAACTAGATGGGAAAGTTTTTCGTGGGGTAATCAGGGTGATTCTAACAGAGCTCCATACAAATATGTTCAAGAAACTTTCTATAATGTAAAACCTGGAAATGTAAACAAATTTACTACATTTCAAAGAAGAGTTGGACAAGTATTTGCTGAGGCTTATCCAGATGAAGGAAGAGCTGTTGTGAGATTAGCCTCTGGTGGAAATGCATACCTTTTTATCGTATTCAATGGATTTGATATTTATGGAGCTAAAAGTCAGTTAGATGTGGGCTTCCAATCTAAATATAATGAAAAATTTGGTTTGGGTCAATGGGATGTTGATTTTCAAAATATGTTATCAAGTTTAGATTATTTTGGAACAGCAGCAATAGCTCGACAAACATTGGAGTTTGTACCTGAGTTATCTACTCAAATGGGAAACTAAAGAAAAGGCCCTCAACAGGGCCTTTTTACTGTAATAAAGAAAGAGCCCATAGGGCCCTTTCACCAAACAAAATAATTAAAATCAATTATTCTGGAATAACTACATTATCAATTGCATGAATTACTCCGTTAGAAGTTTCGACATCTGCAATTACAACTTTAGCTTTATTACCCATAGCATCTTTTACATAGACATTACCTTCCCATAATTTAAGGGTTAGTTCGCTACCTTGTAAAGTTTCAACAGTGAATTGTCCACCGTTATCGTTTATTGCTTGTATAACATCGCCTGCCATAAATTGTCCAGAAACGACATGATACTTGAGAATTGATTGTAAAGTTCCTTTGTTCTCAGGTTGTAATAGTGTACCTAAAGTTCCTTCAGGTAACTTGTTAAAACCATCATTAGTTGGGGCAAAAACTGTAAATGGACCTTCTGATGAAAGTGCATCTACTAATTCACCTGCTTGTACTGCTGCTACTAAAGTTGAAAAATTATCATTTGAAACAGCAGTTTCAACGATATTCATATCATTAACATTATTAGATAATACAAGGCTTAAAATTGAATACTTTAGAAAATTAATTAACATTTTTTAAAATTTAAGTGAACCACAAAAGTTTGATTTAATATTAATACTTGAAAGTATATAATCCTGTTTAACTTTTATTTAATAAATGTTTTAACATAATTTTAAATATCATATATTGATAATCAATGACATACACTTTTAGACTTTTTGTTTATTTAATATTTTTTTCTTTTTACTCATGCAAAAAAGAAGATAATAAAAAAGATATAGTTGAAGAGGCTATTGAATTTCCTATTCTAGGAGAAGATGGTCCTTATGAATATGGGCAAACCTATCAAGGAAGAAATGGGTATACTACTTATTATCCTGGTAACATTCCTGTTATACTTAGTATCCCTCATGGTGGTGATATTTCTCCTCCAGAAATCTCTAATAGGACTTACGGTGTGACTGTAACAGATTCAAATACTATTGAACTCGGTATTGCAATTAGAAATTATTTTTATTCTAATTTTAAAATAAGACCCTATGTAATAATCAATAATCTTAAAAGAACAAAACTTGATGCCAATAGAGATCGAGTTGAAGCTGCACAAGGAAATATTTATGCTGAAAGAGCATTTGATGAATTTCACTTTTATATAGAAAAAGCAAGAGATGATATAATTATAAAATTTGGAACAGGAGTCTTATTTGATATTCATGGACATGGAATCAATCCAGATGGATTTAATGATTTAAGAACATGGATTGGATACCTATTAACATCTGATGAATTAGATAATTCAAATGATTACATCGATCAAAATATATCCATAAATGATGTTAGTATATATAGTCTCTTAAATTATTCAGGTAAAACTTTGTCAGAATTATTAAGAGGTCCAAGTAGCCTGGGTGCATTATTTGAAGATAATAACTACACAGCTTTGCCAAGTCCACAAAGTAGTAGTCCAGAGGGTATGAGATATTTTAGTGGAGGGTACAATACATACATATATGGTACTAACAGGAATTTTAATTTTAGCTCTATCCAACTTGAATTCCCATTTCAGGGATTAAGAGATACGCCTCAATCAAGAAACTTATTTGCTGCAACATTTGTTAATTTAGCTCAGGAATATTTTCTAATACACCTAAATATTGATCTTTTCACCTTATGATTATATTTGCAAAAAAAAGATGGATTATAAAGAAATATTTACCGCTAGCATGATACTGTTTGCTGTGATTGATATAATAGGTGCTACGCCTGTAGTTATATCACTTAGGGAGAAAGTTGGTAAAATACAATCTGAGAAAGCAACAATTGTTGCTATGGCGATTATGATTGGATTCCTTTTTGTTGGTGAGGAAATATTGAACTTAATCGGTATTGATATTAATTCATTTGCAGTAGCAGGTGCAATAGTTATTTTTTTTATTGCTTTGGAAATGGTCTTAGGTGTAACAATCTTTCAAGGAGAAGAACCTGAGACTGCGTCAATTGTACCAATAGCATTCCCTATTATTGCAGGCGCAGGTACTCTTACCACTTTGCTGTCATTAAGAGCGGAGTATCAATTGATTAATGTAATTATAGCTATTGTTATAAATTCATTATTCGTATATATAATTCTTAAATCATCAAATACAATTGAGAAAATCTTGGGCAAAAATGGAATAGGAATAATTAGAAGAGTTTTTGGAATAATTCTTTTATCTATTTCGGTCAAGCTTTTTTCAACAAACATTAGTTTAATTGTTTGATGAGGC
>PARR01000037.1 GCA_002711625.1 Rickettsiales bacterium
AGTAATTTTCTTACTAATGTTAGGATCATCTGATTCCCAGATGATGGCAATTTTATCTCCTTTGTTATCAAGGTGTCTATCAAGACAGTTTTCAGAAACATTTATTTTTCCTCCCAAAAACCATTGAATGTTAACTTCGTCCGAAAAATCGCATTTTTTTACTTTCGAAAAATTTTTTATCCAAGAAAGAGATTGAGCCTTTTCGGCCCAAAACTTTTCAGGATTATCTATAGATTCCTTATAATCTTTAAAATATTTCTCTAAAGATAGGGAACTATTAGCTGTGAAGTTTTTAATAAAGCTCAACTATTTTCTCCATTTAAAATATTAACATTATTGCAAAAAAATTCACCAAAAAATTACAAAACTATTTTAAAATTTATAATCTCAATTTTGCTAAATAAGTTAACCTTTGAATATGGATCATTCTTGATAAATGTATCAACATCTCCTCTGTCAGTAATGCTTAGAACTAATATACTTCCACATGGATTTCCCTGTTTGTCGAGAATCGGACCGGCAAGAATTAATTTCTTTCCTAATCTTTTGAGGTACTCAAGGTGATTGGAACGATTGTCCAATCTTTTGTTAAGCGAGTTTTCATTATCTCTACAAACAATTAAATAAGCCATCATTTTTCGAATTGGAGAGGTCTAGACAAAAGTTCACCCATTACCTTTTCCACATTTTCACCTTGCAATACTTTTCTAACTGAATTACAGATTGGAAGTTCAACTCTGTACTTTATTCCAAGGCTACATATACTTTGGCATGACTCAAAACCTTCTGCAAGAATTTTAGATTTTTTTTCAAACTTTTTTTTTTTCCCCAAAACATATCCAAAATTTGTATTTCTTGATCTAAGTGAGGAACAAGTAAGGGCGAGATCACCTAAACCTGATAAACCATAAAATGTTTTTTTTTTTGCGCCCATACTTAATCCCAACTCTACAATTTCTGATAGACCACGAGACAAGACAGAAGCAATTGCATTGGCTCCCAATCCTTTTCCACGAATCAAACCACAAGCTATAGCTATTACATTTTTCATTGCTCCTCCAACTTGAGTTCCAATAACGTCATTATTAAAATATGTCCTAAATTTATCTTGTTTAAACACTTTTGAAACTTTCTTCGAGAAACTTGGTTTCTCGCCTGCGAGTACAGATGCAGTTGGTAGACCTTTAATTACCTCAAAAGAGAAATTAGGACCAGATAAAATTACATAAGGATTTGAAATTATTTTTTTTAAGACTTCACTCATTAAGCAATTAGTTTTTTTTTCAACGCCCTTTGAGCAAATTACAAAAATTGTATTTTTGTTTAAATTAATTTTTTTTATTTCAACTAAATTCTCTCTTAAAGCTTGAGAAGGAATAGCAAGAAAAATACAATCTACCGATTCAAGTTTTTTAAATTCTTTCGTTATTGCAATATCTTTATTTTTAAACTTTTCAACATTTTTATTTGTTCTTGTTTTAATTATTAATTTTTCACAATAAATAATTTTTGACAGCGCTAGTGCCCAAGAACCAGAACCCACGATCCCAATTTTTTTCATAAGTTTTCAATACTCCATCTCGGCTTCGGTAGAATATGAATATTATCTTCTGTTTCTCCACCCACAATCCTTTCAATTCCGGCCCAAGCGACCATTGTTGCGTTATCGGTACATAAATCTGGTTCCGGAACAGAAAAAGAAATTTTTTTTTTCTTGCAAATTTCTTCAATTCTAGTTCGAACAAAAGTGTTTGACGCCACACCTCCTGTTACAACAAGGTCATTTATGTTCATTTTTTTTTGCGTTAGTTCAATCGCTTTATCGACTTTAGATACAAGACAATCAGTTACCGCTTCTTGAAAATCTCTTGCCAGTTCATTCACATGCTCCTTTTTTAATCCCCTCGAAACAATGTTTCTCACGGAGGTTTTAATTCCAGAGAATGAAAAGTCCATGTTGCTCTTATTAATTAATGGTCGAGGTAAATTAAAAGAAATTTTACAAGAGGCTTTTTTTGCTAATTTTTCTATTTCTGGCCCTCCAGGATACTGAAGATTCAAAAGCTTTGCTGTTTTATCAAAAGCTTCTCCAACAGCATCATCAAGCGTTTCTCCTAAAACCTCAAAATTCTTATGAGTATGGGCTACCAAGATTTGAGTATGTCCTCCTGAAACAAGTAGACAAAGAAAAGGAAATTCAATTTTTTTTTCCATCCTTGAAATAAGTACGTGAGCCTGAAGATGATTTATGGCTAGAAAGGGCTTTTTGCTTGCGACTGAAATTCCTTTTGCATAATTAGAGCCCACAATTAACCCTCCAAGTAATCCTGGCCCGGTTGTTGCTGCAAAAGCATCTACTTTTTTGAGAGAAATATTAGCAGCTTCCAAGCTTCTTCTAACTATAAAATCAATTGAGTTACTGTGTTCTCGGAATGATAACTCGGGGACTACTCCACCAAAAGGTCGATGTTTTGCAATTTGAGACAGGGTTTGCTGATTAAGAAGTTTCCCAAAAACACTTTCTTCTTTTTTTTCCACCAAAGCAGCAGAAGTTTCATCGCAACTTGTTTCAATTCCTAAGACAATCATAAAATTTATTTATTTTTTAAATATAATTTCAGTATATTAAGATAAATTAAACTTTAGTAAATGACATTTTTGCCAGAAAAAATTTTAATAGGTTCTAGAGCTAGTCCATTGGCAAAAGCTCAGACAAGAATTTTTATTGAAAAATTTATAAACATTTTTGGAAAGGAAAGAGAAAAAAATTTAAGCTTGAATTTTGTCAAAGCTCACGGTGACCAAATTTTAAATAATAATCTTTTTTCAAAGGGGAATAAAGGTATTTTTACAAAGGAACTCGACCAAGCACAAATAGAAGGTGAGATTGATTTATCAATTCATTCAATGAAAGATTTACCATCATNTCTTCCAAAAGAATTAGAACTTGTAGCTGTTCTTAACAGAGACGATCCTAGAGATGCAGTATATTCATTAAAAGAAGTTGACTTATCTAGTCTAAAAAAAAATTCTGTAATTGGTACATCTTCAATCAGAAGATCAATACAAATCAAACATAAATTTCCAAATCTAAATATAAAACCAATCAGAGGAAACGTAGGAACCAGGATTAAAAANTTAGAAAATGACGATTTTGATGCTTTAGTACTTGCTTCCGCCGGGCTTAGAAGATTGGGNATATTATCGAATTTTAAGCCTATAAGCTCAGACTTAATAATTCCAGCTGCAGGGCAAGGAATAATTGCATTAATCGCAAGAAAAAATGATGATTTAATAAAAAAAATCGCAAAGAGACTTAATCATAATAAATCTTTTTTTGAGGGAAAATGTGAAAGATTATTTTTACATATTCTCGATGGTTCTTGTGAAACACCTATAGGNGTTAACGCTGCTTTGACTAAAGAAAATAGTAATGAGTTGGTAAAATTTAAATATTTTGTNTCTACCATAAAAGGAACACAATCATTTAGTGGTGATATGGTNTTCAAAAAAAGTGAATCNGAGGANNAAATAACTAAACTCAGTTTAACACTCAAACAAAAATTATAATGTGTCAGAATATGAAAATACTTTTAACCCGACCTCTAAAAGATTCAAAAANACTTTCGTCATTGCTAAAAAAGAAAGGATATTTATGCGAAATCACCCCTCTTTTGAGGGTTGAAAGAATAAAATATGAAGTTTCTCAACAATGTTGTCCTGATATAATTCTTATAACTAGTAGAAATGCTGCACGATTATTTGATTTCGATGCATTGAATTTAGATAGTACATCAATTATTGTATTAGGTAAAAAAACAGGACAATATTTACAAACCAAAATAAAAAAAAAATTGATCTATATTGACGGCGATGAACAACAATTACTTAATGCTAATTACTCAGCATTAATCCCACAAGGCAGTAAAGTATTGCACCCAACATCACAAATTACTAATCGGAACTTAAAAAAGTTTTTTAAAAAAATAAAATGTAAGTATTCCCCTGTATGTTGTTACAAGGCTGTAAAGAAAAATGAATTAGAGTCACAATTTATTAATTTCATAAAATATGAAAAAGGGCTTATAACCATTTTCTCCTCTCGAACAGCAGAATCATTTTCTAAGGAAATAATAAGACTAGGTCTAGAAAAATTTTGTAGTGAAAAAAAAGTATTAGTTTTAAGTAAAAAAATTTTGAAAAAATTAGTAAATATTTCGTTCAACGAATTTTTTATTTCCAAAGAACCAAATCTTTTGAGTATGATTAAAGAAATTGACTCAATTTTCAAAAGGGAAATATTTTGACAAATCCAAATAGTAAAAAAAAAAAGGACGATTTTATTGATCTCGATAANAGTCAATATAAAAAAAAAAGTGGTTGGTCTAAATACTTTTTAATGTCTTTTTTTTTATTGGCTTTGATTTTTTTCCTTATATTTCAAAATAAAGGTTTCTTGGAATCAATTTTTAACTCAAATAAAGTTCTNGATNCNTCGAACACTAAAGAGGAGATATCAAATAATATTGAAACTGAAATCTTAAAACAACAAAAATATTTTTATGAGAGGATATCAGAGCTTGAAGATAAGTTNACAAATACCGAGCAAAAAGTTAATGTCCANTCTGAGAAAATCCTTAATTTCAAATCACAAACCGAGGGTCTCAACAATAAAATTGATGTGATAACGTCAAAATTTTCTCAAATAGAACAGCCCACAAAGAATTTCACACAGNAAATTATTCCTGATATCAAAAGTAATTATGACCGATCAAATAAAGTTTTAATAAATTTACTTTTATTAAAAAACAATTTTTTGGAAAGATCAGATTTTCAAACTCAGATCATCACTCTAAAAAACTTATTTAACACAAATCGTGAGGTTACAAATTTATTGTTAGATCTTGAAAGAATTGATATGAAAAAAATACTTAAAGATACATATCTTCTAAAAAAAATAAACTCAACATTAAGTAAATATAACATTACGACTGATGAATTTATAAAAAAAATAGAAGATGACAGAGATAAAATTCAAGGAACTATNTTTGAATCCAAAGAGGCATTTTCTAATTATCTAAAACAATTATTCAACTCAACAGTAAAAATCACAAAGGTTAATAATCAAAGTTTGGAAAACAATTTTGTTGATAAAAATTATATCAAAAATAAGAGAAACAAACTTTCAAAAGCTAAAGAGTATTTGCTAAACAATGACTTAAAAAGTGCTATAGAAATTCTTGATGATAAAGACTTTCTTGATGATAATGAAATCGATGTTGTTGTCATTGAGTCNAAAAAAATAATCGATATAAAAGAAAAAATAAACAACTTGGAGATACTAATTCTTCAATATTTGGGAGAAATTACTGGTTAAAATCATAAAATATTTTTTATTAATTTTACTTTCATCAAGTTTATTTGTTTGGTTGTCATATTCCCCTGGAAGGGTTGAAATACTNTGGAAAAATTATCTCATCCAAACTAATTTACTTGGAATAATAATTTTTTTTTTTTCCTTTTTAATTTTATTCTATTTTTTAATAAGTTTTGTTAGAAAGGTTCGCGAATTTCCAGACATAGTAAAAAATAATAGGAATAAAAAATATTTAAAACTTGGCAATGAAGCCTTAGATAACTTAGCACTTGACTTGGTCTTAGGTGATAGTGAAAGTATTGAAAAAAATACAAGNAAATTAAAAAAATACACTGGAAATAATATATTTTCTACATTTATGTTTTTTTTCTCTTCCCTAACAAAAAATGATCTGCCCGAAGCAAAACGATATTTGGAGATTCTAGGGAAAATAGAAAAAACAGATTACTTGTATGCTCGTTCCAAAGCCCTTTTTTTTATTAAAGAAGGAAATTTGGATAGTACTGTAACTTTTTTGATGGAATGTTGTGGTAAGTATAGTAAAGATTTTTGGTTTTTTGAAAAACTTTCTTCACTACATATTTCAAATGGTAAATATGATAAAGCATTAGAAAATTTAGGGAGATTTAAAGATAGAAGGTCAAATAAAATTAAAAAATTAGAGGCCAACCTNAAAATTCTTGCTGGAGGAAACATTTTAGAAGCTTTGAAAACCTCCAATTTATCCATTTTTGTAATTATTAAGTCAATTAGACACTTCATTGATAACTCTGAATATAAAAAGGCTGCAAAAATAATTGAACAGTCATGGAAAAATTTCTATTGTTTTGAAATTATTGAGACATTTATAGATTACAAACACGAAGACCAAAAGGACTCACTGAAAAGATACAAACTGATNTCAAAGTTTTTACAGTCAACTTTNAAGTTTTCAGATGAGTCAAAATACTCNTTAGCTTATTGTGCATACANGGCACAGATATGGGGTGAATCACAAAACTTTCTTGAGCNAATTCCAAATGATAAAGTTGATGAGAGAGTTTATGANTTATATAAAAAGCTTGCGAACAAATCATCAAGTATTGAGTGTAAAGAAATTTCCTACACACCCAAGCTACCACCAGTTTGGAACTGCGGTGTTTGTAATCTTGCGTCAAAAAAATGGAAATTCATGTGTGAAAATTGCCAAAGTGTCGATTCATTTATTTGGAAAACAAGTATTGAATCAAGCACAAATAGTAAATCAAACAAGTTTTTTAATGATCTAATCAAGAACCCTCTTCGCCATTTTCCAAAGATGCAAAGATAAGAAAGATAAGTATGGTGAAAAAATTTTTCTTAAATTTAAACTTTGGTCATGCGAAAATACTATTTTTTTTTCAACTTTTTTAATAATAAGATCATTCTCAGGGAATATATTTTCTTTATTCAGAAAAAATATGAGAAGCATATCAACTGTCCAATTCCCAATTCCTTTAATTATTTTTAAATTATTTCTTAATTCCTCTATGCATTTAGTATTGATTTTTTCAAGAGTTAACTTTTTTGTTACGATATTTTCAAAAACTTCTGTGATATAAAAAATTTTCCTTTTCGAAACTCCGGCATTACTTAGATATTGAATCAACTCATTTTCATTTTTTATAACAAATATGTTCATTGATTTTGAAGATATTTGATTTCTGAATTTGTCCCATATTGAATTTGCTGCTCTATCTGATATTTGCTGTGAAATAATTGTTTTTGTTAAGAAAAAAAAAAGATCTTCGCTTCTACTTGGAATTTTTAATTCTCCATTTAATTTTATTTCTCTGTGCAACAAGGAAATAAATTTACTTTTTTCTAGAAGAAAAGAATGTATTTTTGTATTTTGATTCAAAAATTTAGTTAACTTTCATTAGTTTAGAAGGATCATTTTTCTTTTTTTTCCCAAATTTTTTTATTAAGTAAATATTTCTTGAATAGATTAAGAACCCACAAGACTGTCCGACTATAAATACAGGATCTTGTTTGTGGATTGCATAACTCAACAGAGTCAGACTGCCAGCCAAACTTATCCACCAAAATATATTAGGAATTATACTTCTAGATGCTCTTTCACTGACAACCCATTGGATTAAAAATCGAGATGCAAAAATTGTTTGCCCAATAAATCCAATAATTAACCAAATTTGTTCAACTGTCATTTTTTTCTCCTTTTACTAAAATTTATCAAATACCATACTTTTATTAAATCTCTAATACCAACCCAGAATCTATTATTAAAGTTATATTTAGATAATCCACCAAATCTCAAACGGTCGTTGACTTGAATATTAAAAATTTTTCCTCCTCTCGTTTTAAAAAGTGATGGAAGAAATCTATGCATGTTTTTAAAATAAGGTATATTAAGATAGTCAATTTTTCTAAATACTTTGAGTGCACATGCTGTATCATTACACTCATCCCTTAAAATCATCCTTCTGATGTAATTAGCAATCTTTGAACTTATTTTTTTAATTAAAGTATCCTGCCTTATCTTCCTGTTTCCACAAACAAGAAAAAACTGTTTATTTTTTTGATTAATATTTTCCCAAAAGTTAAGTAGTTTTTTCAATTCTCTCGGTGGATTTTGACCATCTCCATCAATAACCCCAATTAATTTTCCTTTTGCTTTCTTGATACCAGTTAACATAGCTCTGCATTTTCCCAAATTTTGGTTGTGTGAAATTATTTTTAAATTTTTGGGTGTCGACATAAGCTTGTCTTTAAAGTTGTCTGTGCTTCCGTCATCAATTATCAATATTTCAATATTTCTATTTTCAAACTCACTATATAATTCATTAAGAAGAATGGAAATGGAATCTTCCTCGTTAAATATTGGAATTATAATCGAAAATTTTTGCATTTCAGAATGTTATGGTAAGTTAATCTAAACTAGTAGTGAACAAAAACAATGAATTTTTTTGATCTAAATAAAAAACAAGTTGGTCTTTTTTTATTTATTTTTTTCTCGTTTTTTCTTGTAGGTTCATTAAATGTTCCTGTTCTTGATAGAGATGAAGCAAGATTTGCATCGGCCTCTAAGGATATGATTTACAAAAATGAATACATTGATATCACAATTGGAGATGAGAAAAGATATAAAAAACCAGTCGGTATCTATTGGGCTCAGATCTTATCGAATAAACTTTTTGGCCAAGAGCCTTATACCAAAATTATATTTTACAGGTTGCCGTCAGTCGTTGGCATCGCATTAAGTTTGTTTTTAATATTTTCATATTTTTCTCAAATCTATGGAAGGGAGACTGGATTTTTGGCAATTTTTTTTTTGACATTTTCATTGATAACTATGTCTGAAGTGAATCAGGCTAAAACAGACGGTTTATTACTTTTATTTATAACTATATGCAATATTATAGTTTTTCAAAGCATCAGAACAAAAATTAGATTTTCTTTGAAATGTTCCTTTTGGGTGTCGTTGGCAATTGGAATTTTGATAAAAGGTCCAATTATTTTAATTTTTGTTTTTTTTCCACTAGCTGTCTTATCACTTATGAAAAGAAAAAATTATTTTATAAATTTATACTCATTTTATAGTCTTGTACTCTTTCTATTGACTGTTCTGCCTTGGTTTATCCTTATTTCTATTAAATCAAATGGAATGTTTTGGAGTGAATCCGTTGGACATGATCTCCTTAAAAAAGTTGCAACTAGTCAGGAGTCTCATGGTTTTTATCCGGGATATTACAGCCTTTTGATCTTTATATTTTTTTGGCCAGCCTCAGCATTTATTCCTGCTTTAATATCTAATATTCGAATGAAATGGGAAAAAATTTTTTTAAGTGAAGAGCAATCTTTTTTGATATTAGGGTTTACAGTCCCTTTTTTATTTTATGAATTAATTTTCACTAAACTACCTCACTATGTTTTTCCAACATATACATTTCTAAGTTTACTGGTCGCAAATTTCCTTGTTAAAACAAGATTTAGGGGTTTGAGGTTTGTTTTATTTCCTTTGATATTATTTCCTGCATTATTTTCTGGAGCATTCATTTACGCTATTTTAGAATATTCTTCCATAGACTTAACATCCTTAATAATTTTTATAATTTTAATTATTTTAGTTATAGCTCTATATTTTTTAAATATTCAAAAAAAAATAAAACAAATTATTTTTGTTGCTGGATTTTTCCAGTGCTTCCTTTATTCTGTGGTTACTGGCTTTATGGTTAATAAGCTTGAAATATTTTGGATTTCTCAAAGAATCTCCAACATAATTGGTGATAAAAAGGGTAATTATGACAAAATTTATCATTATGGTTTTAACGAACCCAGCCTTTTCTTTCTAACCTCTCAAAATGCAGAAATGCTTCGCCCCTCTGATTTAAAATTAGAAGAGCTACATAATAAAAAGATCATCTTTTTTGTAATTTCTGAAAAGAATAAACCTTTAATTGAGGAAAAGTTCAACCAATTAGAATTGATTGATCAGTTCAAAGGGTTTAATTATACAAAAGGTAAAAGCCTCAATATTAATATTTTCCAAAATAAATGAAAAAAATCTATTTTGATCAATTTAAAAAATTTTATTCTATTAAATTTTTCATTTTAGTAGTTTTGATTTCAGCGCTTTTTTTTTTCTTTTTTTGATATTGTCATTTTTGAATTTACAAGAAATATGCATGGATCTGTTTTTAGTTTTTTTAAACATGTTATTGACCCTATTTCTGAGGTTTTTGATCCGCTGAATGTAAGTATAATTTTAATTTTATTTCTTTTTTTTTCCAACAATATTGAAGTGATTTCAAAAAACTCAAAAAAAATTTCTTTATTAAAAGATAAAACTGGACTAATAGAGTCAGAGATATTTTCAATTTTTTATTATTATAGATTAATTATAAAGCATTGTTTGATTTCTATAATTGTCGCGGGAATTGCGTGTAATGTTTTAAAGTATATTATGGGCGTAGCAAGACCAAAATACTTTTTTTTGGAAAACGCAGAACGGATTGATTTTTTTAATATAATTCAGAAAATGAATTCTTTTCCGTCTGGTCACACACAAGCAGCTTTCACAATGGCAGTGCTAATTTTGTTTTATGTAAATAGATTTTCAATTTTGGTTTTTTTACTTGCTTCTCTAATGGGAATTTCTAGAATATTTATGTCAATGCATTTTCCAAGTGATATAATTTTTGGAGCATACTTGGGATTTATTATTCCGATTGCTCTTTATAATCATTTTTTTATTGAAAAAATTGAAAAAATAGAAAATTGTAATTATTTATCGTTAAATAATTTTCTAAAATTACTGTATTGGAGATTTTTTTTATGAGAAAGCTTTCGCTTATTCTAATATTAAATATGTTTATTTTTGGAAAATTATTTGCTGGCAGTTGGTGTAAAGTTCTATATGGGACTGAGATGACTGAAGGTGAGTTGCAAGAACAAATATCAAAATGCAGGAATTCTGACAATTTTTTTTTAGCTATCCATAGTAGTTACTCTAACGCTGGAAATCTATTAAATGGATTTACAGCAGAGCTGTGCAATTTAAATAGGAGAGTAATAACCACAAGCCCAAATGATAAAGACCCTTTTTTTTCACTCGTTTGTGAATATAAAAAAAATTTTTTAAGAAAATAATCTAAATTTTTTTTAAATAGGCCGTTTATTATACTATGCTAAGTTTGATGCACAACATAAGAATTGACCGAGAAAAAAGAAATAAGTTTTATTCTTTTAAAACTAGCCTTAATAATCAAAATACATCAGAATTAAATGGTGAGTTTGAAAGCAACTCACAAATGCTGTCAGCCAACTGGTTAACTTTATATAGGAGTCAATAAAACCCTGTCAGAAACAGGGTTTTATTGGAGGAAATTAAAATAGACTTGAAACTAGTAAAAACAAAAATATTGAAGAGAACGTAATTGCACAAAATTTTGTTATCATTATACCAGTTCAAATAACAATATATAGATATATTTTTTATTTGTCAAACAATATATTGATTTATTTTGCTGGTTAAATAAAAAAAAAATTCAATAATAAATTTGTGAAAATTGCAGTTATTGGTAGTGGTATATCAGGTTTGTCGGCCTCTTGGCTAATATCTAATTACTATAAAGTCTATTTATTTGAAAAAAAATCTTATTTTGGAGGACATTCTAATACTCAAATTGTTTATGAAAACAATAAAGAAATAGCAGTTGATACAGGATTTATTGTCTTTAATGAACATAACTATCCAAATTTATGTAAGCTTTTTAAAAGTTTAAATGTAAAAATCTTAGAAACTGACATGTCATTCAGTGTTTCTAGAAATAATGGTGAACTTGAATATTCTGGTTCAGGTTTAAGCGGTATTTTTGCACAAAAGAAGAATTTAGTAAATAAAGACTTTATGTTAATGTTATATGAAATTATAAAATTCTACAAATTTAACTCTCAACATTCTTCTGGACGCAAGCCAGAAACTCTGTCTCAATTCCTAAACTCAAATAATTATTCAGACTATTTTAGATACAACCATATATACCCAATGGCAGCCAGTATCTGGTCTTCAAAACTTAGTGATATTGCTAATTATCCAATTGATAAATTTGTAAAATTTTTTAACAATCATAATTTATTTAATTTGTTTGTTCGTCCAAAATGGAGAACAGTGCTAGGTGGTAGCAAACAATATGTAAAAAAAATTCTCAATTTAAAAAAAATTATTCCGAAAAAAGATATTAGTGTTGAAGTTTTAAATAGAAACACAAATCAAGTAACCTTGCTGATAAATGGGAAGAAAATGTTTTTTGATAAATTAGTAATTGCAACACACACTGATCAGGCAATTACACTATTAAAAGATTTAACTAATGATGAAAAAAAAATTCTCGTTAATATAAAATATTCCGCTAATAAAATTTATTTCCATACTGACGAAACATTAATGCCAAAAAATAAAAAAGTTTGGTCTAGCTGGAATTTTCTTGGCAATGATTCCAAAAAGGAGAGATTATCGGTCTCATATTGGATGAATAATTTACAACATCTTTCTACTAATCAAAACTATTTTGTAACTCTCAATCCATTTAAAAAACCAGTTGATTCAAAAATAATTAAAATTATTGACTATTCTCACCCTATGTTCACTTTCGACAGTTTTAAAGCCCAAGAAGAATTGAAAAAAATCCAAGGAAAGAATAGCACTTGGTTTTGTGGAGCTTATACAGGTTTTGGTTTTCATGAAGATGGTATAAAATCTGGACTGGGTGTTGCAGAACAAATCTTAGGCAAAAAAAGGCCATGGTAAAAATAGAGAAGCCGGAAAATACCATGTATGCAGGTGAAGTTAGACATACAAGACTTTATCCGATCTATCATTCTTTTAAATATAAATTAGTATATTTTTGGTTTGATATCGAAAAATTTAGTAATACAATTTTATTTAAAAAAAATAAGTTTGCATTATTTTCTTTTAATGAAAATGACCATGGTGAGTTCAAACAAAAGTCTCCTCTCAAAGAATCTTTTAAAAATGAACTACAAAAACATCAAATTTACAATTTTGATTCAGTAATGGTTTTGTGTTTACCCAGAATCTTAGGATATGTTTTTAATCCTATCGCCGTTTTTGTATTTTACAAAAAGGAAAGTCCGATAGCATTAATTTTTGAGGTGAGTAATACTTTTGATGAAAAACATGCATACATATGCAAAATCACAGGCAAAACTAATAGGTTTAAAATGAAGAAAAGACTTTATGTTTCACCTTTTTTTAAAGTCAAAGGATACTACAACATTAATTTTTGTATTAATAAAAATTCCACCAAATTAAGTGTGATCTATAAATGCGATGAGAAAATTCTATTCGAAGCCTGTTTTAATGGTTGTTCAATAAAATTTACAGGGAGAAACATAATTAAAGTTTTCTTTTCAAGATTATTGCAAAACGTTAAGGTTACCCTGGCAATTTACTATGAAGCATTGAAATTATTCTTAAAAGGAGCAACTTATAAAGTAAAACCAAAAAAGAATAAAAATTTTTATTCAAAAAATTTAAATGAGAAAAAAAAAAAAAAAAACTTGATTTGTTTTTACAGCTTCTCTCTGAAGCCAAGTTCGGAAGTATAGTCGTTATTAAGGATAAAAAGAGACTTCTGCATCACATTGGGGTTAAGAAAGGCCCTAGTGCACAAATTTTCATAAGAAGTAAAAAATGTATAGATGATTTTTTTCTGAAAGGTGATTTAGGTTGGGCGGAAAGTTACATTGAAGGAAATTGGGATACACCGGATCTTTCAGATTTTTTAGAATGGGGAGCTCTCAATTTCCATGAATTCACAAGATTTATGAGGGGGAAATGGTACATTATTGTTTACTTAAGGTTGCGTCATATGCTGAATAGAAATTCAAAGGCAGGTTCAAAAAGGAATATTAGTTTTCACTATGATTTAGGTAACAACTTCTACAAACAATGGTTAGATAAGTCTATGACTTACTCATCTGCCATATTTAAAAATAAAAATCAAGATTTATATCCTGCACAATTGAATAAATATGAACAACTTTCAAACTTATGTGGAATTAAACCTGGGAAAAGTGTGCTAGAAGTTGGATGCGGATGGGGAGGCTTTTCTGAATTTTTGGCCAAAAGATTTAAATCTAAAGTTACAGCAATTACAATATCTCAAAAACAATTCGAATCTGTAAAACAGAAAATCCAAGAGGAGCATTTAAATGAGCTTATTGATGTTAAGTTGTCTGATTATAGAGATGTAAAAGGTCAGTTTGATCATGTCGTTTCTATTGAAATGTTTGAAGCTGTTGGAGAAAAGTATTGGGCAACTTTCTTTGACACCTTAAAACAAAATCTTACATATAATGGAACCATTGGACTTCAAACAATCACAATTGAAGATAATTTTTTTAAAAGTTATAAAAAATTTCCAGACTTTATCCAAACCTATATTTTTCCTGGAGGCATGTTACCTTCGGTAGAAGAAATTAAGAAAATTACAAGAGTTACTGGTCTCAGAGTCGATAAAGAAAATATGTTTGGTGAACATTATGCAAAAACAATTAAACACTGGAAAAAGTCTTTTGACAATTCTTGGAATAATATCCGGACTTGTGGATTTGACAATACTTTTAAGCGACTTTGGAAATATTATTTAAGTTATTGTGAGGGCGGTTTTAGGTCAGGAAATATCAACGTAGGCCAATTTCTAATAAAGAAAGTCTAAATTGAAGCACCTTCTGAGAAATCTTGTATACTCTTTTCCTGCTTTTGCTTTCGCCGTTCCTACCCTCCCAGTAATGATTTTACTTCCTCCATTGTATTCAGAAAAATTCGGATATGATATTGCCATAATTGGTATTTCAATTTTTTTTGCTAGAATAATTGATATTTTATCAGACCCAATTATGGGATGGATTTGTGATAAGAATTATTTTTCAAAAAAAATTTGGCTGATAGCTGGTGGTTTACTATCTGGATTTGCACTGTATAAGTTACTTGTTGTTGAGAATGTTACATACAAAGAATATTTATTTGTTTGGATAAGTGTTTTATATTTTGGTTGGACAATCTTCCAGATACCATATCTATCAATAGGCTACGATCTTGAAAAAGACTATCACTCCAGAACCAAACTAAACGCATCGCGAGAAATGTTTATTTTGTTAGGTTTATTTTTCTCATTGACCTTCCCAATATTTTTTAAGTTACAGACATTTGACAGTCTAGAATATTTAGTTTTTATAGTTATCTCCTTCGGAATTATAAGTTTGATTCTTTTTATATTTCTTGTTGATGAAAAGTTTGTACCAAAAAAAAAGAAGAACTTTTTTCAAGTTTACAAAAACTTAATAAAAAACAAAAGGTATGTGATTTTAATAGGTGCTTCCTTTATCAATAATATAGCTAACGTTCTACCAATGATATTATTTTCATTTTTTGTAACAGACGTTCTAGGTGGTAGTGATAAGGAAAGACAATATCTTTTATTTTTTTACTTTCTTTTTGCAATTATTGGAGTTCCATTTTGGTCATACTTAAGTAATGCTTTAGAAAAAAAAAAATGTTGGATATTGTCACTTATTCTATCCTCTGCATTTTTTATTTTTGTGCTATTAATTGGCAGAGATGATATCTTTCTTTTTATAATAATCTGTTGTTTGACAGGATTTTGTCTTGGAGCAGACATGTTCTTGCCTCCGTCAATGCAAGCTGATGTAACAGATTATCACAAATTAAGGTTTAATGAGGATATATCTGGGGTAATGTTTGCTTCTATCACTTTTCTTAATAAGTTTGCTTTTGCTGTAGGAAGTATTTTTGTTTTTTCCATCCTTGGATTTCTAAAATTTGAAACCAACTCAACAATTAGTAGTGAGAGTAAGGCATTTATATATATTTCATATGCTTTAATACCTGTATTTCTAAAATTATTTTCAAGCTATCTTTTAACGAAATTCAATTCCAGCAGAATGGATCAACTTCAAATACAAAAAAAAATATATGGAAATTAACACCGTATAAACTATACTGAAATTGTGAGATTTGTTTTAACTTTAATTGTTTTATTCCTAACATCCTGTACTGAAAAAATGAATATTACTGAATTTAAAGATGCTGAGCCTAGGTTTGTCCTAGAGGACTATTTTAATGGTCAGGTTAAGGCTTGGGGTCTATTCCATGATAGATTTGGCAATCTTAAAAGATCCTTTAAAGTTGATATCAAAGGGACAATAGATAACAATGAGCTTATTCTTGATGAAAAGTTTTTGTATAATGATGGTGAAGAAGACCAAAGAATATGGAAAATTAAAATATTGGGTGATAATGAATATTCTGGTACTGCTGACGACGTAATTGGCGAAGCGATTGGAAGTTCATCTGGAAATGCATTAAACTGGAAATACAAACTTAGTTTAAAAGTTAAAGATTCATATGTTTTAGTTGACTTTGATGATTGGATGTTTCTCAAAGACAATAACATACTCATGAATAGAGCAGTTATAAAGAAATGGGGGATTGAGTTAGGAGTTGTCTCTATAACATTCTTAAAAATTTAACTATGTACTAATTGGAAGATTTTTCCAATAAAGGGAAGATTCGCATAAAAATTTCTACCTGAATCCCAATAATCTATATGCGAAATTATCAAACCTTTTCTCAAAGTTAATTCACTAATTCCATCAAATTTTATTTTTTTGTCTCCATATAAAATTAATAAATTCCATTTAACAAGGTAATGTTGATTATTATTCATCACTTTTAAAATCTTAAAATTAATTTCTCCAAATTTTTCAATAAATTTATTTAATAAGGCTTTAAGCTTTTCCTTCCCTTTTATACTATGAAATGGGTCGTAAAAAACAATATCTTCATCAACAATTTTCATCATTTTTTCTAAATTAGATTTGTTTAATTTCCGGTAACAATTGAGATAAATTTTCACAACGTTATTCATTAAATTTTACTCAATATTTTTGTCATTAGGAATAAATAGATTTTATTTGGCAAAAGTTGCAAAAGTTTCATTATATAAATGAACCTTTTTGGGAAAAAAATTTCAAAATCATTAGTCCATAATTTCTTATTTATCCTTTTAGCTGCTTCTTCAGCTGAGATTAGAAATGGCATAGGGAAATTATTTTTATCTGTCATTGGGGTTTTTACAAATCCAGGATGAATTACCTGAACTTTAATATCAAACTTTTTTAATTCAATGTATAGAGACTCTGATAAAAAAGTTAAAGCAGATTTTGTTACACCATAGATTCCCGCATTTGGAAGACCTCTAAATCCTGCAGGAGATGAGACAAAAACTATATGCCCACTTTTTTTTTCCTTCATTCTTGGTAATATAAACTTCAGGCAATTCATTTGGCCGATAAGATTTGTATCAACAACAGTTTTAATTTTCTTCATGTCATTAAAGTCTATATGACCGGGGTTATAAGCCGCAGCATTTAGTATTACAATGTCAATCATATCCATTTTGTTGTAGATTTGATTTATTACATTTTTACATTCTTGTTCTGAACTGATGTCAATTTTAAACGGTTTAATAAGATCTGGTTCTATATTAGAAACTTTTTTAAGTTTTATTTTGTCTCTTCCACTTATAATTACTTTATGCCCATTATTTGCAAAAATTTTTGCCAATTCACTGCCGATACCAGATCCGCCACCAGTAATCCAAATTATTTTTTTATCATTCATCATCATAATTGCTCAAAACATAATCAATTGTACTTCCATCTTTTAAAAATCGCATTTTGACCCAATTATCATATTTATCATACCAAATATCAATATCAACTTCAGCACCGGTTGATTCAAAACCTTTTAGCTTATAGCGAAAAGCAGATAAGTTGCCGTCGTAGATTTTATCTTTACCTACGAACTCAATGTTTAAATTAATGAATGAACAATCCTGGGTATTTAATATTTCTAATTGTTTATTTTCTTTAACCAGAACTGAGTTCCAATAACTTGACGGTAAAATAAGATTATCTAATAATACTGTATTATCGGTTCCTGAAATATCTAATTTGTCGCCCTTTTTTTTTAAGGTGCAGGTCATTAATTTACCATTTTGATCGGTACTCGAATCTAAAAGAATAAGTTCATTTCCAATCCACTTTTCTCTGTTTTTATGCCTGTATTCGTAAATTTTGAAGCCTAAGAAACTAACATCAAAATTAATTTTTATGTTAACCTCAGTAAATGAATCTTTTGTGTCTATTAATAACTCATGAGTACCGATCTTGCTCTGGTTTCTATAAACTTGAAAAAATATATTTTGATGATTGGACGACAAACTAGTAACAGGA
>PARR01000038.1 GCA_002711625.1 Rickettsiales bacterium
ATTTGTATCAACAACAGTTTTAATTTTTTTCATATCATTAAAGTCTATATGACCGGGGTTATAAGCCGCAGCATTTAGTATTACAATGTCAATCATATCCATTTTGTTGTAGATTTGATTTATTACATTTTTACATTCTTGTTCTGAACTGATGTCAATTTTAAACGGTTTAATAAGATCTGGTTCTATATTAGAAACTTTTTTAAGTTTTATTTTGTCTCTTCCACTTATAATTACTTTATGCCCATTATTTGCAAAAATTTTTGCCAATTCACTGCCGATACCAGATCCGCCACCAGTAATCCAAATTATTTTTTTATCATTCATCATCATAATTGCTCAAAACATAATCAATTGTACTTCCATCTTTTAAAAATCGCATTTTGACCCAATTATCATATTTATCATACCAGATATCAATATCAACTTCAGCACCGGTTGATTCAAAACCTTTTAGCTTATAGCGAAAAGCAGATAAGTTGCCGTCGTAGATTTTATCTTTACCTACGAACTCAATGTTTAAATTAATGAATGAACAATCCTGGGTATTTAATATTTCTAATTGTTTATTTTCTTTAACCAAAACTGAGTTCCAATAACTTGACGGTAAAATAAGATTATCTAATAATACTGTATTATCGGTTCCTGAAATATCTAATTTGTCGCCCTTTTTTTTTAAGGTGCAGGTCATTAATTTACCATTTTGATCGGTACTCGAATCTAAAAGAATAAGTTCATTTCCAATCCACTTTTCTATGTTTTTATGCCTGTATTCGTAAATTTTGAAGCCTAAGAAACTAACATCAAAGATAATTTTTATGTTGACCTCAGTAATTGAATCTTTTGTATCTATTAATAACTCATGAGTACCGATCTTGCTCTGGTTTCTATAAACTTGAAAAAGTATATTTTGATAATTGGACGACAAACTATTAATAGGAAGCTGAACAACTAAGAAGAAAAGAAAAACCAAAATTGTTAAAGTGTGTAAATTTGGCACGCTAATACTGGTTGGGGAAAGTCCCCAACCAGATAAATTTTATCTTCTTTGTCCGAAAAGTTGAATTAACATAATGAAGAGGTTTATAAAGTCGAGGTATAACGTTAAAGCACCCATTATAGCTTTTTTTCCTTCTTGGCCTGTACCATCAAAATACATAGCCTTTATTCTTTGGGTATCATATGCAGTTAATCCAGCAAAAACAAGCACCCCAATTACCGAGATTGCAAATTGCAAACCTGTACTTGCAAGGAAAATATTTACAATAGAAGCTAGAACTATACCGATGAGGCCAATGAATAAAAAAGAACCCCATCCTGACAAATCCTTCTTAGTTGTGTAACCGTAAAAACTTAAAGCACCGAATGCTCCGGCTGAAATAAAGAAAACTCTAGCCACTGATTCACCCGTATATTGAATAAATATTGAAGAAAGCGACAACCCCATCACACTAGCAAAAGCCCAAAAAAGAATTTGTACAGTAGATTCTTTCATTTTAGCAATTCCCATACTCAAAGCCATTATAAAGCCAAGTGGGGCAAGCATTATAACAAAAGCAAGTGGAGAACCATATAAAGTAGCACCAAAGCTAGTTAGAGAATTTGTTTGAAAATTGTATGCCATTTGAGAAGTTAAATGAGCAATAACACCAGTTAATGCCAAGCCAACTGCCATAAAGGAATACACCTTGTTCATGTAAGCCTTTAAACCCAGATCAATGTCGGAAACTCTATCTCCAGATCTAACATTTTTTTCGTAATCGTAAGCCATTATAAACTCCTTTATTATCTAAATTGAATAATTGCTTAATATACTATATTAATGCTAAAATATGATACATTTTTTTAAAATCAAGTAAATTAATTATTAAATATGGAGTATAGAAAATTAGGTCGCACCGATATTGATGTTAGTGTCATTTGTTTAGGAACCATGACATGGGGAGAGCAAAACACAGAAAAGCAAGCTTTTGATCAAATGAATCTTGCATTAGAACATGGAGTAAATTTTTTTGATACAGCGGAATTGTACTCAGTACCGCCAAGAAAAGAAACATGGGGATTAACCGAGACTATAATCGGGAATTGGTTAAAAGAAAAAAATTGTAGGGAAAAAATTATTATTGCAACCAAAGTAACAGGAAGATCTGGAATGAAGTGGTTTAGAAATAAAGAGACTAGAATTAATGATGAACAGATACAAGAAGCACTAGATGGAAGTCTCAAAAGACTAAATACAGATTACATTGACCTTTATCAAATTCACTGGCCTGATAGAAAGGCTAATTTTTTTGGAAAACTTGGTTACATTCATAAGGAAGAAGATGATTTTATTGATATAAAAACACAATTAGATTCGATACAAAAACATGTTAGGTCTGGAAAAATAAGACATGTTGGCCTATCCAACGAAACTCCTTGGGGTCTAATGAGTTTTCTATCTATTGCAGAGGAATATGATATGCCAAGAGTTATGTCTGTACAAAACCCATATTCCCTTTTAAATAGAAGTTATGAAGTTGGAATGGCAGAAATCTCAGTAAGAGAAAATTGTGGTCTTTTAGCTTACTCACCATTAGGATTCGGTATGTTAACAGGTAAATATGATAATGGGGCAACACCAGATAATGCAAGACTGACAATTTTTGGAGATATGTTTACGAGGTATACAAAACAAAAAGGAAGAGAAGCTGCAGAAAAATTCAATACTTTAGCTAGAAAATTTGGTTTTTCTCCAACTCAAATGGCTTTGTCATTCGTCAATTCAAGAAGATTTGTTACTAGTAATATCATTGGCGCAACAGATCTTATTCAATTAGAAGAAAATATAAAGTCAATTGATATAAATTTAAGTGAACAATTGTTGGAAGAAATAGAAAAAATTCACGATCAAAATCCCTATCCTTGTCCTTAGGATTATGATTTTTTTTCTAGACTTATTAGAATAGTCGTTAAAGCGATTATTGTAATACCGAATACACTCTGAATTGAAAGCTTTTCTCCTAAAAATAGAAGTCCAATAAAAAAAGCGAAAATTATCCTTGAATAACTTACTAAAACAATAGGTGCAGATTTTTCATTTCTGTACGATTCCGTATTGAAATATTGACCCAGAATAGCAGTTACAGTCAAGACTAGATATTCCACTTTATGTATGAAAAAGTTAAAATCAATTTCTTTATAAAATATCAAACCAAATACTATAGTAGAAAGAAAGGAATTAAAAAAAAGAATTTTTAAAGTTTCCTCTTTTTTTCCTAAATAGATTACGGTTATTATACCCAAGGAAACGGCCATTGAGGATATCATAATATAATAAAATCCAGTGGGTTCGATAAGAAACCCAGGCTCTGAAATCAGGTAAACACCAAAAAAACCTAAAAAAATAAGAGCAAATTTTGAATAATTTATTTTCTCAGAAAAAAAAATCCAAGATAATAGAACAGTGAAAAAAACTTTGGTGAATCCTAGAGTAGTTGCCTGGGATAATGAAATATGTAAAAGCGAGGAGTAGCCAAAGTACATTGCAACTGCTCCAAAAATTGTTCGTAATAAGAAAACCTTGTTAAATTTTGATACATTAAAGTAGCTTATTTTTTTCTTACATATTATTATTGAAAAAAGTATTAAACCTGCAAAAAGTGATCTAAAAAAAACAATGCTCTCAATGTTCAAATTTAAGGTATAGATTTTAATTTGGAAACCTAACAAGGCAAAAAATAAGCAACTAATTATTTGTTGTGAAATTCTCTTCATGAGTTATTTTTCTTGCAATCAAACTATTAATTAATATAAGTGCACTACCACATAAAATTGTAATTTTATCTATTTCCTCATTAAAAAAAATGAATCCTATCAGAGTACTAAATAAGAGTTTTGTGAAATCGAATGGCATTACAGATTTTAATTGAGATAAGCTAATGGATTTAGTCCAACAATAATTTCCGAGCGTTGCACATAAAGCTATCAAAATGAGCATAATAATTGTGTATGTATCATCAGGAGGTTCCCACACAAATATAGAGGGAATGAAGGTTATAGGTGTCATTAAAAATACCATACTAAACATTAGTGTGAAGACATTTTCAGAAAACGATAGTTTTTTTACTAAAAGTCCGGTAATTGCATGAGTAATAGCAGCTGCAAGGGCAAAAAATGTTCCAATNTGCAAGCTGATATCTGGTCTAATTATAANCACTGTTAATAGAAAACCTAAAATAATATAAATTATGATAGACCTACTCATTGTTTCCTTAAATAATACATGACCACCTAAACAAATAAACAATGGTGTGCTAAAGCTTATAGCCATTGATTGCGATAGAGGAATTAATGTATATGACCAAAACAGCAGAATCATTGTAATTCCTCCCACAACTGCTCTTAAAAAAAGTAAATTGAAGTTACTTTTTTTTGGTGTAAACAAATCTTTTTTTAACAAAAGAAAAAAAGACAATATTATAGCACTTATTAGGTTTCTAAAAAATGCTTGCTCTACAGGATGAATTATAGTGGAAATAAATTTTATTAATCCAGCCAAAACTGAAAAGAAAAAACATGATGTTATCATTAATATAATAGGATACATAAATTTAAAAGTTTTGATAAGAAGAGTCTTGCAATTTAAATTCAATTATGTCAATAAAAACGAATGATATTCGCTTTTAAAATTTCATTTGTATTTTCTTTTTTATTATTTGTAGTCAATGACANTGAACTTAAGGCAAAAGAAATTGGTTCTTTTAAAGATTGGTCNGCATATGCAGAGGGAGAGGGAAAGAACTTAGCCTGTATGGCGGTTTCTAAACCAGTTAAGGCACAAGGAAAGTATAAAAAAAGAGGTGATGTTTTTGCAGTTATAACACATCTTCCCGGACAAGATAAATGGAATGAATTTAGTATCGTTGCTGGTTATAACTACAAACCAGAAAGCAATCCAGATGTAGTTATAGGTGATTTCAATGTTCAATTATTTACATCGGGTTCACGAGCATGGAGTTTTAGTCCNAACGATGACGAAAAAATAATAAAACAACTCAAATCATCAATGAGAATGACTGTTGTTGGGACTTCTTCAAGAGGTACAATAACCACGGATACGTACTCTCTTTTAGGATTTACCAAAGCCTTTCAAAAAATTACAGAAACCTGCAAAAAAAATTAATATGAAAAAAAAAGTAGTTCTTGCTTATTCGGGTGGTCTTGATACGTCAGTTATACTCAAGTGGTTACAAGTAGAAAAAAATGTTGAGGTGATTACTTTCACTGCTGATATTGGCCAAAAAGATGAAATTAAAAGTGTTAAATCGAAAGCCAAATCTCTTGGTGTAAAGAACGTCTACATTGAAAACATATGCGAGGAATTTGTAAAAGATTATATTTTCCCGATGTTTAGAGCAAATGCTTTATATGAAGGATATTATCTTTTAGGAACGTCTATCGCAAGACCGCTTATTGCAAAAAGGCAGATTGAAATAGCAAAAATAGAAGGGGCTGAATTCGTAGCTCATGGTGCTACCGGAAAAGGAAATGATCAAGTGAGATTTGAATTAGGGTACTATGCTAATAATCCCGACATTAAAATAATATCGCCTTGGAGAGAATGGAATTTAAAGTCTAGGTCTGATCTTTTAAGATATGCTGAGCAGAATCAAGTTTCAGTTCCAAAAAATAAAAAAAATGAAGCCCCATATTCCATGGATTCCAATATTCTTCACACGTCATATGAGGGAAAGATCCTTGAAGACCCATGGAAAAAGTATGATGAAGAAATGTTTTCGAGAACAGTCTCTTATTCTGATGCTCCTGATAAAATAACTGAAATTACATTAAGTTTTCGTCAGGGTAATCCCGTTTCAATTAATAATAAAAAACTTAGTCCGGCTAAATTACTCCAAAAATTAAATGATATTGGCGGAAAAAACGCAGTTGGCAGATTGGATATTGTAGAAAATAGATTTGTAGGAATGAAATCAAGAGGTGTTTATGAGACACCTGGAGGAGAAATTTTGTTAATTGCTAGAAGAGCTATCGAAAGTTTAACCTTGGATAAAGGAGCTGCTCACCTTAAAGATGAAATAATGCCAAGATATGCTGAATTAATATACAATGGTTTTTGGTTTTCACCAGAAAGAGAGATGCTCCAAGCTTTAATTGATAAGAGCCAGAGAAACGTCAGTGGGGATGTAAAACTAATGATATACAAAGGAAATGTAAAAGTTATTGGAAGAAAGTCTCCNAATAGTCTTTATTCNAAGAATGTNGTTACATTCGACGAGGGTGANGNATATAACCACTNCGACGCAAAAGGTTTTATTGAACTAAATGCCCTTAGATTAAAAATTTTAAAAAAAAGATTTTAAACCTTTAGAGTCTACACCAAATTGTTTAAAAGATGTCTGAAGAGTATTTAATAAAAGACAAGCTATTGTCATCGGCCCTACCCCACCAGGGACAGGCGTAATTTTAGAAACTTTGGGGAGTATAGATTCAAATTCAACGTCTCCGACAAGAATTTTCTTTTCATTTCTTTCGATTCTATTTATACCTACATCTATTACTATTGAACCTTCTTTTACCCATTCAGGTTTGACAAACTCAGGTATTCCCACAGCAGCTACTAAAACATCTGCAGTTTTTGAAACTTCAGCAATATTCTNGGTTCTTGAATGAGCAATTGTAACAGTAGCATTCATATTTAAAAGGAGTGAGGCCATTGGTTTGCCGACAATATTTGAGCGACCAATAATTACAGCATTTTTACCTGAGTAGTCATTAGAAAGTTTCTTTAGCATTATACTGCAACCCAGTGGTGTACAAGGGACTAATGAGCCAAGTCCAGACCATAATCTTCCAACATTTTGTGCATGGAAACCATCAACGTCCTTTACTGGATTTATAGTATCAAGAACAATGTCAGAATCTATATGTTCAGGCAAAGGTAGTTGCACTAAGATTCCTTGAATACTTGAATCCTTATTGAGCTTTTGAACTAAAGTGATCAATTCTTCCTGAGAGATGCTAGTTTCAAGTCTATGCTCAATAGAATTAAAACCTACTTCTTTTGTTTGTTGAATTTTATTTTTTACATAAACCTTGCTGGCTGGGTTCTCCCCAACTAACACTACAGCAAGACCAGGTTTCTTTTTAGATTTTTTGATTAACTCTGAACCCACATCTTTAATTTTATCTCTTAATTCTGCGGCAATTTNTTTTCCGTCAATTATTTTGTTATTCAAGTTCATTAGAAAAATCCATATTTTACAATTATATATTGCGTTGCCTCAATAAATATAATTAAGATTATTGGTGAAATATCTATAGAACCTAGTGTCGGGATGAATCTTCTTATAAAATTTAGCAGTGGTTCATTTAATCTATACAAAAAGTTGTAGACCNTAGAAACAAACCTATTATTATTATTTATAATATCAAAGGACATAAGCATATTAATGACAACATAAATTATAATAGCATACTTATAAACTTGCAGAAATTGATAAAAAAGGTAACCAAAAAAATCAACAAAAAACATGTTATATTAATTCAGTTTATATTATTATTTTTAGTATGAATCAAATGGATTTTAATTTTAGCAGACCTATAGATTTTCAAAAAAATATAGGGACAAATATATTAGAAAATTTAATTTCATCAATAAAAACTAATAGCTCTGACCAAATTCTGCACAAACATGTCAAATATTTGGTTCTTGAATTGTATTATTGTTGGTACGAAAGCGAAAATCAGTTTCTGTCAGTGTCTCTATCAAAAAGAGGTTATAAAGCTAAATCCCGATATAATCCAAATAAAATTTCATCAAGGATGATAGACGCGATTAAGTTATTAAAAAACAACGGACTAATTGATTATTTTCCAGGTTTTTTTGATGAAAAAAAAAAAATAAGTAGACAAACAAGAATTAGAGCTTCAAAAGAAGTNATTCAAGAATTCAAGAATAAAGCGTTTTATCCCAACATTTCAATAAACCACAAAAGAAGAGAAGTACTTTTTCTTAGAGAGAAAAACAAATTGATAGAGTACAAAGACGACTTTAATACNCATGAAATCAGAGAAATAATTTCATTTTATAATTCAATTATTGAGAAAACTCTATTTGATATCCCAATTTTAAATGACAGTTTTNTAACAAGAGCTGACGGAAAAAAAATAGCTATTTCACCTACAAATTCTACTTGTGAAGCAAACTATGAAGGAGAAATAGGTAACCGANTACTTTTTTCTGGGAGTTGGTGGAATAAACTTGATTATTTTTTACTCAATAAATATGAAAAATTTTTTTGCATAAACAACAATGAGACAGGTTTTTGTGATTTNTCAGATTATTTTGTNGATTATCTTAATAAGACTTTCAACAAAAACTTTTCATATTTTAAGAAAAACAGACCAAGTTATTTTAAAAATCAAGATCAATTGTTTCAGTTCGTTTGTAAAGGTTTTTCATCTAAAAATTTAGAAGGTCTGTATCGCTCATTTCTTAATGACAGAACCAAATTAGACTTGCCAAAATCCATAGACAGGAAAAGTTTTAGATTAATGGTGTCAGTCTTTCTAGAGAAGAATCGAGTTTTTTCTGAACTTTTTTTTAAAAACAAATCAACCGGGTGGCATGAATTTTTAAATTCTCTATGTTTAAAACTTATAAAAACATTTGCATCATCCAAAATCCCTGTTTTTCTAATTAAAAATAAACTTTTCTTCCCTTACGCTCTNAGACACAATGTNATACCTCACATAGAAAATATTTTAGTGAAATCACTAAATCCAAAGAAAATCAGTATAGAGTTGACTAAGTGTTATAATTACTCTTTTAATACAAAAAAGATTCTTAATANCATTTTGAATAAAAAAGAAGTGTCAAGTAGATATCTTAAAAAAAGTGAACTTTTTATTAAAAATTTAGGGTGAATTGAATGATATCAAATAAAGTTGGTTTAAATCAGCTGAAGTTTAACAAAGGCAAAAAGATATATACAAAGGGTGATAAGGCTCATTTTGCCTATTATGTTCATTCTGGAAAAGTGAATATCTACAGCCCTGGAGGCCTTCTTTTAGGACAAATAGGCGAAGGAGAAATCTTTGGTGAACGTGGCCCCTCTCTTGATGAATCAAGATCAGTAACAGCTGAGGCTTCAACAAATTGTATTCTTTATCCAATAAGTGAGAAAACACTNAAAGAAAAAATTATAAATGCCGATCCTGTTCTTAGAGCAATTTTGAGAAGTCTCTTAATAAGATTAAACGATATCAATGCAAAAAGTGAAAACTTTTGGAGAAGCCTTAATGTTATGACATCATTAAAGCAGGATAATGAAGATTAAAGATTATTTTTACCCTGTCTATGCAGTGTATTATCTTCTCCATTGACTAGATTCCAGAATTTTTTCATATAATCATCGCCAAATCTACCGATGTTAAATTTCCTATAGTTGAAGTTTTTGGTTACATCACTTTCATTCATAATCTCTTCGGAAACTGACTCACCTAAAACTGGAGCATATTTCATCGCTTGTCCAGANCCAAGGTTGTGAAAAAGATTCTTATATTTTGAGTCTTTACCGAGAATAAATCTTAAATCCGGGGTAATGTCAAAAAAAGATCTGTAACCCGATGCATAAACTGTTTTATCAATGTTCGAAAACCTTTTTTTAGAAATGTCTTCATAATTTTTTATTTGACCATATGCTAAAGACTGATTCATAGGCTCGTTTAAATATTCACCTCCATTAACAGAAGTTAAATCATTAACAAAGTTCTTAGCAATTTCATAAACGGATCTTTTTCGCGGTTGGTGCGCGTGCATTTTATTTCCAGGCCATGATCGAAAGTAACAAAGATTNATGTAATCAGCGATAATTGGATACTCGTATTTTATTTGNCTTGGGCTNTCCATCCAATTTACAACCGATACAGGTTCAATTGTTATGGGNACCTTTAAACCAATTTTACTAAATAATTGTGAGCTCCAAGCACCGGTTGCATTAACAAAATTTTTAGCAGANATTTTGCCATTATTAGTTGTACAACCCAATATTTCATTTCCTTTGGTAAGTATAGAGTCAACCTCGGTTTTTTCCATAAGGTCAACTCCATTGATATCAATGGCGTTATATAGTGTAGTTCTTAATTCACTAGGGTTGACTTGAAAGGCACCTGGTTCATAAAAATAGGATTCATCATCGTCAGTTATAAGTGTAGTCCCACATTTCTCTATAGCTGACTTTTCATGGATTTCTTCAAAAACTAAATCTATTTTTTTCATTCTTTCTGAAAGATCCATCCATGCTTCATTTCTCCCATCGGAATTTTTCTTAGCAATCCAAATTGCTCCAAATTCCTCAAGGCTCATGTTGACTCCCCAGACTTTATCAAGATTCTTCCACATGCCAGAACTTAGAGATGCCATAACTGAAGCATCTGGATCTGCATTTGCCGACCTTACAATTCCTGAATGTCTTGAGGATTCAGCGGCACACAAGACGGCTTTTTCAACCAAACAAACTTTTTCACCACTTCCAGCTAATTTTCTTTGTAGTGAAATTGCTGTTGAAGCACCTAAACATCCACCACCTATTACAATTGTATGATACATTAAAAAATTCTCCCAATATTTTATTGTTAAAATAATGTAATCTGATTAGTATTTCAATGATATGAATTTATTTTTTCAACAATTTTCTGGAGAAGGGTGGAAAGTCCAAATTTCAGATGTAACAAAAAATTCGTTTGATCTGCTTTCTTTATATGTTTTAGATCGGAAAAAATATCCATTTTTTCTTGAAAGTTCGGCTAGAGGGAATAAAAANAATCGNTATTCCATGATTTTTTATAAACCAGAAGTNNTATTAGAGAAGAAAAGCAATAAAGTCGAGTTTCTAAAGGAGTTTGATGTTTTATGGAGAGAAAATCAAATTCAACAAAAAAATTTGAAAGTTGAGGGAAAAAATATACCCTTTTGTGGAGGATGGTTTATCTATTTAGGTTATGAGATTGCACAAGAAATTGAATCAACTCTNAGTATCCCCTTATCACCCTTCGATTTACCAACAGCATTTGCCGCGAGAGTAAAATTAGCAATAATTTTTGATCATATTGATAACAAAATAATTTTAGCTTCGGAAAATTTCAAGAACTCTGACAGTGCGATGGACGAGATTAANGAAGATATAAATAATATTTTTAATTTATCAAATAAAAAAAAATCTAGTGGTAAAATTAGAATAGTTTCCAAGAGCTCTTCAAAAGAACATCAAGATCAAGTAAAAAAATGTATTGAATACATTTANCAAGGTGAAATTTTTCAAGCAAATTTGTCAAGATTATGGCAATTCAAAACCTCCCTCAATTTTGACGAATCAGAGGTTTATGAAGCCTTGCGCATACATAATCCGTCTCCTTTTGCAGGATTAGTTTTATATAAAAACAGCAGTATTATTAGCTCCTCACCTGAAAGACTAGTTTCAGTGAGAGGAGATATTTTGGAAACTAGGCCAATAGCAGGAACCAGACCAAGAGGAACTTCTGGTCTCCACGATGTTGAACTATCTAAAGAATTAATCAATTCAGTTAAAGAAAAAGCAGAACATTTGATGCTTTTAGATTTAGAAAGAAACGATATATCAAGAGTTTGTCAACCAGGAAGTGTTAAAGTAAGTGAGAAAATGATAATTGAGTCGTATGCTCATGTTCATCATATAGTTTCAAATGTCATAGGAAAAAAATCAGAAAACNCCTCCCCTGGAAAAATTATTTCAGCAGTTTTTCCTGGAGGTACAATTACTGGATGTCCTAAGGTAAGATGTATGGAAATATTGGGAGATCTAGAAAAAGTTGGTCGTGGTCCTTACACAGGCTCGTTAGGATATGTTACTCATATGGGTGACATGGATATAAATATTCTAATAAGATCAATACTTAAGGAGGGTGAAACATTGTATTTGAGGGCTGGTGGAGGAATAGTTGCAGATTCTATTCCAGAAAATGAAACACTTGAGACAGAGGCAAAAGCAAGTGCCATGTTAAAAGCAATTTCTAGTTTTCAACATGAATGATTTTGTTTCTCTGATCAATGGAAAGTTTAGCGATAAAATTTCTGTTTTGGATAGAGGTTTGTCTTACGGTGACGGTTTTTTTGAGACAATGAGATGGGTATCAGAAAAACAAAAAAATGTGAAATTTGTTGGGGTTGAGTATTGGAATAGACATATAACAAGAATTATTAAAACTTCCGATGCTCTTNATTTGAGGATTCCACCAGTACAGGTGTTTTTAGAATATAAAAATAAATTAATAAAAAAAGCATTATCTAAAGGATTTAAAAATGGAGTTATAAAAATAATAATTACGCGTGGGATTGGAAAAAGAGGTTACAAGTATGAAAAAAATATAAAACCAACAATTATTTTTTTAGCCTTTAGTTCACAAAAACCCTATCATAAAAAAAATTATTTTTCCGCTAGATTTTGCCAAACAAATATAACTACGAATAAATTATTGAGTGGGTGGAAACATCTTAATCGTCTTGATTCAGTTTTAGCAAGATCCGAATGGGACAATCCTGATATATATGAAGGCATACTTATAGATAAAAGAAAAAATATTATGGAAGGGACTATGAGCAACGTTTTTTTTGTTAAGAATGATATTTTGTATACACCAAAAATTTATGATTGTGGAATTAATGGTATTATGAGGGAGGTGATTATCGAAAAAGCAAAAAACTTTTATAATTCAATTAAAATAGTTAACATAAAGAAAAGTGAGGTGAAAAACTTTAGCGAAATGTTTATTTCCAATTCACTGATAAATCTAGTTTTTATAAATCAGTTGGAAAATATAAAATTTAAAATTTCAAAAAAAACTAAGAAATTATACTCTTATTTGAATAATTTTAAAAACCGAGAAATTATTTAGAGTTTTATTTTTTTAGAAATTCTAATTCAACAAGTAATTTTTGTTTTTTTTCTTTGAAGACATTGCTGTTTGGTGAGATTTCAATGATCTTGTCAATCAATACAATAGCCTCTTCTAATCTTCCAGATTTTCTTTTCAAATTTGAGTATTCATACATTATTTCTACATTTTTTGGAAAGTAATTTAATCCTTTTTTGTAATATAATTCAGCTTTTTGATGATAACCAGATATCATACACGTCCTTGCTAAAATTAACCATCCTTCAGAATCAAGAGGTTCAGTTTTTAACTGATTTTCTAAAAAAAGAATAAGATTCGATGAGTTGAGACTTTCTAAACCTCCTTTCTGCAATGACTGAGTAATTTGATTTTTTAATTTCTCTTCAAAAGTAAAAGACTCCAATGAACCTTTAAAAAGGTAAATTAAGACGGTTAAAAAAGTCAATAAGCTGAGCGAGGCAAAGAATTTTTTTTTTCTCCTTATTTCAAATATCCTTAATGAATAAAAAAGAACTATCAGAAATGAAATGGAAAAAAATAAAATCATTTTTTTCTGAAAAATACATATGACAATATAAAAGTGAAAAATAAAGGTATAACCCATAATCCCAGAGTTGAAATTTTTACAGGGGGAGAAAATAGAACATAATCTCCGTATCTTGAATGAACGTACTTTATAATTTCACTCTCAGTGTGCCCTGCCATCAATCTATTGCGAATAAGCACACGAAGATCTCTAGCCACATCAGCGTTTGAGCTTTCAATATCTTCATTCTGACAAACCATACATCTAAGTTTCGTTCCTATTTTTTTGGCTATTTCCTCTAAATGTTTATTTTCAAGTTTTTCATTTGGTTCAACAGCCAATGCATAATGTCCTCCCCAAAAAAAAATAATCAAAAAAACTAATTTCATTTTAAATTTTCAATTAAGTCCTCTATAATTAATTTATCTTTGTGGTTAATAGGACCAACATGTTTAAATCTTATCTTGCCAACACTATCAATTATGAAAGTCTCAGGCAAACCGTAGACACCCCATTGAATGCTTGTTTCACCGTCTACATCATGACCAATTTTTTGGAATGGGTTTCCATCTTTTGAAAACCACAAGTTAATCTTTGAAAAATCATCTTTTTTGGCTATTCCATAAATCACAAATTTCTTTGAAAGTTCTATAAGATATTTATGCTCGTACTGGCAAGGGGGACACCATGATGCAAAGAAATTAACAATTTTAGGAGTATTTTTTTCTAGTAGTGTTTGTTCGTTCTTGAGAAATGAGAAATTACCCATTTTCTCAAGATCAAACTCTGGAACATTCTTTGACAAAAGATTTGATGGTATAATTTTTGGATCATCCTTGAGGCCCAGTGAAAGTGTTACGATAACACAAAAAAAACCAATCAAAAAAAAATACTTCATAATTTATTTGTACTTCTTATCAAAGAAATCGTTACTCCAAGAACTAAGAAAACCACACCAATCCATATCCAGACCGTGTATGGGTTAAACCATATTCTTGTTGTCCAAGCATCATCGTCAAGAAGATTTTTTTCTCCAATTGCTATGTATAAATCACCTTTAAATGTTGTAAGTATTGAAGCTTCAGTTGTGATTTGGTTTCCGGAATTATAAAAGCGTTTTTCTGGTTTTAAAACTTTCACAATTTTGTTATTTTTACTTACCTCAAATTTACCCATTTGACTTAAGTAATTTGGTCCAACCACTCTTTCAACACCTAGGAACGTCACATCATAATCATCTACTTTGATTGCCTCATTGATTTCTTGGAATTGAATATTTTCTTCCTTTAATATTGAGGTTCCGGTGGCTCCAAAGATAACTAGGGCTATCCCAATATGAGCTATAGATTGAGAAAAGACTTTTGAGGATAAAAACCTCTTTTTCTTTAATTTTAAGTTGTTTTGAACATTTTCTATAATTTCAGTAATAGAACCTACACAAATCCAGGAAGATAAAATAAAAAACAAAATAGACAATACTGGACCTTTATAGTTTAAGTACCAAATCACAATAGAAACTAAAATAATAAAAAAAAGTGCTTCCTTGATTCTTAGTGCTAACTTATAGATATCATCTTTGCCCCATCTTAAGAATGGTCCAATAATCATTCCGAAGATGAGGGGTATCATAACTGGAGTTAAGATAGAATTAAAAAAAGGTGCCCCAACGGAAATTTTAGATTTAAAAATGATACTCGAAAAGATAGGATAAATTGTACCTATTAATATAGTAAAACTTAAAGATATTAAAAAAATATTATTAACTGAAATTGCACCCTCACGTGAAAAAAAATTCACATTATTTTCATTAATAAAGTAGTTCATGTTTTTTAAATAAAGAAAAATACCAAAGCCAGATACTAGAATTAGAAGAAGTATAATGAAAATTCCTCGTGTTGGGTCGCTAGCAAAAGCATGAACAGAAACCAATACCCCCGATCGAACCAAGAAAGTGCCTAGGAGACTAAGTGAAAAAGTAATTAGAGATAAAATAATTGTCCAATTTAAGAATACATTTTTTTTCTCAGCGATAACTATGGTGTGCATTAATGCAGATGCTGTTAGCCAAGGCAAAAGAGATGCATTTTCTACGGGATCCCAAAACCAAAAACCTCCCCAGCCAAGCTCATAATATGCCCACCAACTTCCTAGACCAATTCCACAAGTGAGGCAGATCCATGAAATTAGAACCCAAGGTTTAAGAATTTCAATAAATTTGAATTTTTTATCTGAGCTCAATAATACACCAACAGAAATTGAATAAACAATTGAGAAGCCAACATATCCCAAGTACAGGAAAGGGGGATGAATTACCAAACCAGGATCTTGCAGTAAGGGATTAAGATCTGCACCCTCCACAGAAGGAGGGAAATTTTTTTGAAAAGGGTTTGATGTAAAAACAACAAAAGAGCAAACCAAAAAACAAAGAATATTTTGAGTACCCAAAGCATTTTTTTGAAATTCTAAATATTTTGTTTTTTGTCTTGAAAATAAAAATCCAAACAAAGACATCACTAGTAACCAGAGAAGAATGGAACCTTCATGATTACCCCAGACGCCTGTGAATTTGTAAATTAAAGGCAATTGACTGTTTGAGTTTTTGGTAACAACTTCTAAGGAAAAATCTGAATATAGAAAAGAATAACTTAAACAGGAAAACGAAATTAATACGGATATAAAAAAGAGTTCACAAATTTTTTTTTGAAAGATATTTTGAATTTCAAAGTTTTCTTTTGAAAAATTATAAACAAAACTTGTTCCAGCAAAACCGGAAAGAACAAGTGATATTATTAGAAAGAAAATCCCAAATTCTGCAATCATTTAGTACTCCCGTCACTAAAAAGAGAATCTTTTATTTCTGGAGGAATATAGTTTTCATCATGCTTAGCCAATACTTTATCGGCTTTGAAAGTAAAATCTGGAGAAAGTTTTCCCTCAGCCACGACACCTTTACCAGCAGAAAAAAGATCAGGAAGTATTCCGATGTAAGATACTTCGATATTGGTTTTTTGATCTGTAATGGTGAAACTAATTTTTTCCAATTTTTTATTATCTTTAATAATAACTTCTTTTTCGATACTACCGTCAAGAACAATTCCTCCAACACGAAAAGTTTCGTTTTGAGAAATTTCTTTTTTCGTAATTTCAGTTGGGGAATAAAAAAAAACTATGTTGTCTCTCAAACTGATAAATATTATTCCAGTGCCTACAAATAACAAAAGAAGAAGTACAGTTAAACTAATAAATCTTTTACTTTTCGCTCTCATTTTTTACTTAAACTTTGAAAGTTTTTTTCAAGACTTTTTATCCTTCTAAGACTGATTATGTAAATAATAAGAAGTAGAAAAAAAACAATGATGTACGAAGAAATTACATATGGCAGATGTTCAGTATTATTCAGAAATTTTTCAAAGTAATCCATAACTACGCAACCCTGTTCAATCTAATCACATCAATTTTTCTTATTAAGATCTCTCCTTTTATCCTCAATATCAAAATACTTACAAAGAAAAACAGTAAGGAAATCCACATCGTTAATAAAGGAATCAGCATTGATTCGTCAATTGAAGGAGAACTGAACTTCGATATACTTGCAGGTTGATGAAGAGTATTCCACCAGTCGACCGACCACTTTATAATGGGTAAATTAATTATCCCAATTAAAGTCAATATGGCGGCATTCCGATCACCTTTTTCAAAATCATCAAATGAATTTGAAATAAGAATATGTCCAATATATATAAAAAGCAAAATCAATTCAGATGTTAATCTAGCATCCCAAACCCACCATGTTCCCCATGTTGGCTTCCCCCATATAGATCCTGTTAAAAGTGTGGCTAGTGTAAAGCATGCCCCAATTGGAGCACATGAACGTGCAATAATATCAGACAATTTATGTTTATAAACCAATGATACAAAGCTACACCCTGCCATAATAGAATAGATCATCAGTGATAACCAAGCGCAGGGAACATGAATGTACATAATTCGAACGGTATCGCCTTGAAGGTAATCTGGAGGACTTTCGAAGAAAGAAAAATAAAGTCCCAAAAACAATGTTAAAACAAAAAAAGAAAATGAATACGGAAATATCGTTTCCGCTATCTTGAGAAATCTTGATGGATTAGCCAATTTAAACATTTATCTATTAACTTCCTCTAAAATATATTTACCAAAAATAAGTGTTAACGCTAATGTAATCAAAAAAATCGCAAATAAAATAAAAAAATTATCAAGAAGATTATTTTGATTAATTAAAAAAATTTCACTGTTAGTGGAAAATATTAAAATAGGAACATAAAAAGGAAAAATAATTATAAACTTCAAAATGGGATTGGTTTTAATTTGAAGTGAGAATAAAACTGAAATTAAGGAAATCATAACTAAAGAAGGACTTGCTAAAAAAAAGTTTATTAAGATTTCTGGCAATTTTTTAGAATCTATTGAGAACATTAAAGAGAATATTGAGATCATTATACAACTGGGAATAATAAGAATTAACCACATCGAAATTGACTTAGAAAGTATTATAGATTCCTTGCCAAAGCCAAGAGATTGAAGCTCTCTTAAACTTCCATCCAAGTGATCACGCAAAAAAAAATTTTCTGCTGCAAGAAT
>PARR01000039.1 GCA_002711625.1 Rickettsiales bacterium
TCTTGCCGCACGTATTGCCATCAACCTTTTCTGTTCAACACTTTGACCAGGTTGTGTAGATACTACTGCATAACCTGTAGCAGTTAATGTTGGGAAAGAAATTGAAGCACCATCCAAAAGCTCTCTGGTTTTGTTAAGTTGATTTGTAGGTGCAGTATAATTACTAATTTTTTCGTTTTCTTTTTCAACCTTGTCTGAAAGATTAAGGGAATCAATCAAATTTCCGGCACATGATTGTAAAAGAAATATTCCTAGTACAAATAAAAAGTTTTTCATAATTTAGTCCTTAATAAAAGATTTTATTCAAAACCGTGCATAAATTATGCCAGTTAATATGTCTTATCAATAACAAAAGTTTCTATTCATGGCACGTCCCTTGCATCTTCAGTGTTAATGAAAATTTTAAACTTAACAAAACAGAGATAAAGCAACATTAAAGTCAATTTTTTGACAAATTTTAGTTTATATGGAACAGGCAATAAAATTAATACAAAAAACAAATTTTTTTGACTTCGTAAGAACATTTAGTATTCCGATTGGTATCATGATTCTCATAGCTATGATGGTGATACCTCTAGCTCCTTGGATGTTAGATATCTTATTTACAACAAATCTATTAGTTTCATTACTAGTTCTTATGGTCGCATTGCAAGCATTCAAACCCCTAGATTTTTCAAGTTTTCCAACAGTTTTATTGTTTGCAACTGTTTTAAGACTCGGATTAAATGTTGCCTCAACCAGAGTTATTCTCAAGGAAGGGCATGGAGGAACTGATTCAGCTGGAAAGATAATTGAGGCTTTTGGAGAATTCGTGATGGCAGGCAGTTATGCAGTAGGTTTATTTGTTTTTGCCATTCTAGTTATTATTAATTTAATAGTTATCACTAAAGGTGCAGGAAGAGTTTCTGAGGTTGCAGCTAGATTTACATTGGACGCGATGCCCGGAAAACAAATGGCTATTGATGCAGATCTTAACGCTGGTATTATTGATAGCGAAGAAGCTAAAACTAGACGAAAAGAAATAGCTAAAGAAGGTGAATTTTATGGTGCTATGGATGGTGCTGCAAAATTTGTAAAGGGTGATGCAGTTGCAGGAATCCTAATTTTAGTCATAAATATAATAGGCGGCTTAGTTATTGGCTCTGTTCAACATGACCTGAGTTTAAGCCAATCTGCAGAAACATATATATTACTGACAGTAGGAGATGGCTTGGTTGCTCAAATACCATCACTTTTACTGGCAATGGCGACAGCTACTATTGTTACAAGAATTGCATCTGAAAATGATGATCTTGCGGGACAAATTTCTAATCAAATGGGTTTATCTAAAGCATGGATTCCCGTGTCTGCTGTATTATTACTTTTTGGATTAGTACCCGGGATGCCCAACACTTTATTCTTAGTCGGAGCGTTTTTTTCAGGCTTTGTTGCTTGGTACATTTCCAAGTATGGGGGAAAATCAGACTTTGAGGAGGAAAAAAAAATGGATAATGAAGAAGAACAACCAGGACAGATTTCAGTAGATGAAGTTTCAGATAACTCTTCTGTTTCACTAGATTTAGGCTATGGATTAATTTCTATGGTAGATTCGGATGATAAAAAAAATTCTGGACCCCTAATTGCAAAAATTACTGGAATAAGAAAACAAGTTTCAAAAGACCTTGGCTTCGTGATACCGAATGTTAGAGTAAAAGATGACCTGTCATTAGAAGCTAATTCCTATAAAATAAAAATAGGGCATACAATAGTTGCAGAGGATAAAATTTATTCTGATAGAAAACTAGCAATGCCTGGTGATGATACACAATTAAAAATTCAAGGAATACAAGTTAAAGATCCATCCTTTGGACTTGAGGCTTATTGGATAGAAAAACATATGGTTTCAAAGGCTGAATCTAATCACTACATGGTTATTGATCCAGAAGCAGTAATAGGGACTCATTTAAATCAAATTTTGTTAAAATATGCAGGTGACTTACTAAGTCAGGATGACGTTCAACTCTTATTAGATAATCTTTCAAAGGTAAACCCTCAGCTTGTTCAGTCAGTAATACCAAAACTTGTACCTCTTCATCACCTGACAATAATACTTAGAAATCTTCTTGTTGAGAGAGTCCCGATTAATGACTTAAAAAAGATTCTTGAAGCATTATCGAACTTGTCAGATAAAAAATTAACTCCTGATGAGTTATCTGAACTAGTGCGTCCAGCAATCTCATCTCTTCTGATTCAAAAAGTTTCGAATGTAAATGAGCCTTTATATGTTGCTACATTCAATGCTGACTTTGAACAAATGTTGATTTCTATGGCAAAAAAAAGTGGGTCAGAGGGCATAATGATTGATCCAAAACTTGCTAAGCAAATGATTCAATCAATAATAGAAATTGCAGAGAAGATGTCAGCAGAAAATAAATCATTGGTAATTGTAACATCTCCAATTATCAGAAAAGATTTGTCGATCTTACTAAGACAGCATATTGATGATGTGATTGTTTTATCTTTTACTGAATTACCAGAACAAAAAAAAGTTAAAGTTATAGCTACAATTGGAGAAAAAATTTCAACTGAAGAAAAGGAGAAAGAAAATGAGCACACAACTATTTAAAGCTAAAGATATGAAATCAGCAATTAACCTCGTTAATGAGGAATTTGGTGAAAATGCAATCATTATGTCAACGAAAAAAAATAATGGTTTCGTTGAGGTAGAGGCCTCAAATAATAATAATGTAATTGAATCACATAAAAAAAAAATACAAGAAAAAACAGCTTTTTCCAAAGTATTTTTTAAAAATTTAAACCAGAATGTAGATTTTGATGATATAAAGAAAACTAACAATATTGAATTTTTAAATAATCAACAAAATTCTAAGGAAACAAAAAATAAAATCGATAATGAAAAAAAATTAATGTCAGAGATTAAATCTGATATTTCTTCTTTGAGAAAAGAAATCAATAATATGATTATTACTGATGATTTTGGTATCTCTGATGAACTATCACATTTTACTCCTATAAAACTTAAACAAGAAAAATTTTCTTCAACCACAGTTAGAAGTTTGAGGCATGCATATCTTGGTAAGAGTCTTGAAGACGGAAGAATTAGTTTTTTTAGAGAATTATCTAAAAAATTAGTATCAAATGATTTTTCTAGATTATTAAAAACCAAAAACATTTTTATATTTGGAAACTCAGGNTCAGGAAAATCGACTCTTTCCGCAAAAATTGCTTCATTTATCTCTGATAAAAAACAGAATTCTAATATAAATTTTGTTGATGTAACAAATTCTAGCACCACCAACTCTGATATTTTAAGATCATACAGTAGAGTTTTAGGATTCAGCACACAGAATTATAAAAATTTTAATTTTAATGAACTACCAAATAATGAAGAAAAGATTAATATTTTCGACTTCAGTGGAGACCTCAATTTTAGTATCCAAAAGATCAAGGAGATAAAAAATTCGTTTCCGTCATTTAATTTTTGTTCTATATTGACAGTACAAAGTGGTTCGAATTCAGAGATGATAAAAGGANTATGTAAAAAGGTTGAAGACTTAAGACCAATGATAGCTGTAACAAAACTTGATGAGTGTTGGGTTGGATCTGAAGAGTTTTCGTCTCTTTTTGAAAGTAACGCTCGAATTGCAATGGTAACAGGAACTAAAGTTCTGATTAATTCTATAATAGAAGCAACTGAAAATTCTTTAACAAAATACATGAAGGAGAATTTCCAAGGTGTCTGATTCTTTAGCTATAACCAGTGGCAAAGGAGGAGTTGGTAAAACTACGGTTGCAGTAAATTTATCAATTGCCGCCAAAAAACTGGCTCAAAATATATTTTTATTGGATACTGATCTTGGAATGGCTAATTCACATGTTCTTCTTGGGGTTAATCCCGATTCTTCACTTTCAGATGTTATTTCTGGTAAGAAAAAAATAATGGATGTTGTTTTTCAATGTAATNCTGGAATAAACCTTATTAGTGGAGGAACAGCTGAAAACAATTTATTAAATNTAGATAATAAAAAAAGATATTCAATTTTAAATGNAATTGACGTTCACCTTCAAAAAAATAGTGACGTAAAACTGTTAGTAGATATTGCAGCAGGAGCTGAAGATAATTCATTAGTATTTGCNATGGCCTGTGATAGAATTCTNATAGTTTTGATGGGTGAACCAACAAGTTTTCTTGATTCTTACGCTTTGATTAAGGCAATTTTTACTAAATCATCTTTTAAGAATTATTGTATTGTTGTTAATCAGGTTAAAAGCGAATCTGAAGGTCTGTCTCTATTCGAGAAATTCAGAAACATTACCCTACAATTTTTAGACGTAAATCTACATTATGTAGGGTGTGTAAAAAGTTCAATAGATATAAAAAAGTCGATAATTGAAAGAAACCCTATAATGTATTCGGCACCAAAGTCTGATTCCTCAGTAAGTTTTACCCAAATTATAAGAAAAGTTTACGANACTCCAATTAATGAATGGGGAGGACTCACTTTTTTATCTAAAATAAAAAAAAGAGCATGATGATATGTCTGGTTACTACACAAATAAAAGCGAAGTAACAATTAACGAATTAATCGAAAACAATCTCGAACTTGTAAAAAAAATTGCTTGGCAAATCTATGGAAGAGTTCAAAATGTAGTTGAAATAGAGGATCTCATTCAACAAGGAATGGAAGGATTGGTTAACGCTGCACAGAAATATTCACCAAGGGAAGGGGTAAATTTTCAACAATATGCACAATTGAGGGTTAGAGGATCGATCATTGATTTTCTTAGAAAAAATTCAAATTTATGCAGAACTACTATAAAAAAAAAACAAGAATTTGAAAAAAAAAGGTTTGAGCTACAAAAAAAGATTTTAAGAGAACCAACTAAAACAGAGTTGATAAAATTTCTTAATATAACAGAAGATGAATACAGTTATTGGGAAAAAGCATTTGAAGCAAATAGTCTTCAAAGTCTTGATCAGGCATATGACGAATACTCAATTCTTTATGCCAGTAGTAGAGCAAATCCAGAAGTTGAACTTCAGAAAAAAGAATTAAAATCTCAAATTAAAGAAGCTCTTAAGATTTTGAATCAAAGAGAAGCTATGATAGCACAACTTTATTATGTTGAAGAATTGAATGTTTATGAAATAGCTGAAATTTTAGAAATAAGTACTGGAAGAATTTCTCAAATTAAAAAATCTTTAGTAGAGAAATTGAGGAACCATCTCAGTGACTGAAGTAAATTCTAACTGGAAAAAATTAAATAAAGTAGTTTTAAGTGTAAATTCAGTTGATTTATCATTTTCCAGTTTTCCAAGTCTGTCATTACAATGTAGTTTTGAAAATATAGCAAAAGGTAGGTGTAGTCTTATAGTATGTGAAAAAAAAAAGAAGAGGTAAATTCTCTTCATGTGGAAACAGATCAAGCTTTGATGATTGTGAAAATATTCTATTCACGTGAGGAAATGGATAATTTGATTGACATTTTTTTTAAAAAAAGATCAACCTCAAAGAAGGCCAAAGTTAATTTAGATATATCAAATAAATTAATGATTAATGAAAACGGTTATCTATATGTAAAAGACAAAATGAATATCAAAATTGAAGCTATATCATGGAAAATTCCTCTAATTTGACAACCTTTTTGTAACATCTAGTTCCGACTGTAATATCTTAGAACAGCCATTAAAAGCGTGCTGAGTTCTCAACATTGTGACAAGCTCGTCAGTTATATCTGTATTTGACTTTTCTAAGAAACCAGGCTGAATTTTTCCTATAGTTTTTTCCTTAGGGGAACCAAAAATTGGTAGTCCACTTTCTTTAGTTTCTTGAAATTTTGAATTACCTAGATTTTGGAGTCCATGTTCATTAACAAAATCAGCGAGAATAATTTTTCCAGCAATTTCTGTGTTATCTAATCCATAAGTAGCCTCAATGCGCCCGTCGTCTTTAACTGCAATTTCAGATAACATAGAATTTTGTGAGAAAGTATTTCCATCTTTATCTTGAAAATTTATTAATTTAAAAAAAGGTATGTTGATTATATTTTGACCTTCACCTAAAAGAGGTAAACCTTCAGTGTTAACTAAATTTCCTAATCTGTCTAACTGGAATGATCCATCTCTCGTAAATTTAAATCTTGCATCAGGAAGATCTCTTCCAACAGGATTTCCTAGAACAAAGAAACCTTCACCCATAATTGCAAGGTCAAGACTTCCATTTGTTTGCTGTAGTGAACCTTGAGAAAAGTTTTGTCTGGGTTTTATTGTTTTTACACCCATTCCTGTTGCAACTTCAGTTGAATTATTATGATGGGATTGATAAATATCCTCAAATTGTGCCTCGCTTCTTTTAAAACCATTAGTTGAAGTATTTGCTAAATTATTTGAAATCACAGCCATATCTCGCCCGGTGGCATCAATACCAGTTCTTATAATTGAAAAAATCATACTATTCATCAGCAATTAATGTGCCATTTTCTATTATTTAAACAATTTTGATTATATATTTATTGAGAGGGCGGATAGCTCAGCTGGGAGAGCAATTGCTCGACACGCAATAGGTCGCAGGTTCGAACCCTGTTCCGCCCACCACATTGTCGCATGAAGAGAAGAAAATTTATAAAAAAAACTACGGCTTTTATGGGAGGAGCTCTGGCAGCCAACTTAATATCCCCTAAAATAGCTCGTTCAAAAAATAAACATATGTGGGTTGCTGTATCGGCTTTTGATAAAGCTGGAATTTTAGGAAGAGCATTCCAGAAACTTTGCGATGACATAACAAGAATTTCCGAGGGAGAACTTAATATAAAACTGTTTCATGCTAATGAGCTTGTAGGTGCATTTGAATCCTTCGATGTTGTTCAAAGTGGAACCTGTCAAATGGGTTTTGGCTCTCCTTATTATTGGGCAGGAAAGTCTCCCGCAATTTCATTTCTTTCTGGCATTCCTTTCGGATTGAATCACCAAGAAATGAGTGCCTGGTTTTACAATTCAGATGGAATGAAATTAGCTGACCAGGTATACAATGAGTTAAATTTAAAGTTTTTTCCCGCTGGAAATACAGGAAATCAGATGGGTGGATGGTTTAACAAAATCATTGAAGATGTATCTGATTTTAAAGGATTGAAATTTAGGATGCCTGGGTTAGGAGGAGAGGTTTTAAAAAGTTATGGAACAAATGTTGTTTTATTACCTGGGCCTGATGTAGTACCTGCAATAACTTCAGGTACAATTGATGGAACCGAATGGATTGGTCCTGCAGCAGATCTTGGTAAAGGGCTTCATAAAGTGTGCAAATATTATTATTACCCAGGTTGGCATGAACCTGGCACCTGTTTAGAGGCCTTTGTAAATCTGAATTCTTGGGAGAAATTAAGTGCAAGTATGAAAAGACTAGTTGAAATATCTTGTGTGAAATCAAATGCGTATATAGCATCTGAGTTTTTTGCAAGAAATTGTTTTGCTATAAAAAAACTCAGAAAAGAATTTGACGTTAATTTTATGAGGTATAATGATCCGATACTAAAAATCCTAAAAAAGAGGTCGGATGAAGTTGTTTCTGAAATTGCAGCAAAAAATCCTCTCTCAAAAAAGATTTTCGATAATATCATTTCATTCAGAAAGTTGTCTATTTTTTGGTCTCAATATTCTGAGGCGGACTACTTAACTGCAAGAAATTTGTAAATTTAAATTTTACTTGGTAGCCAATTGATAACAGTCGGGTAAAGATAAAGTACAAAAAGTAAAAGAATCTGAATGATTATAAACGGGATTACACCAGCATATATATCAGTGGTTTTTACTTCAGGAGGTGCTACCCCTCTAAGATAAAATAAGGCAAATCCAAATGGTGGAGTTAAAAAACTTGTCTGTAAATTGATTGCAAACATAATTGCTAGCCAAATTGGATCAAAGCCCATTGCAATTAGCGATGGCCCAACAATTGGCACTATAACAAAAACAATTTGAAAAAAATCTAAAAAAAACCCCAAAAAAAATATAATCAACATTACAACAAAAAATGAAGCTGTTGCCCCTCCNGGTATATTATTAATAAAATTTTCTACTATAAGGTCACCTCCAAACCCTCGAAATACAAGAGAAAATAAAGATGCGCCAATCAAAATAAAAAATACCATCGATGTAATTTTAAAAGTTTCATCGCAAACATTAGTTAAGATTGTGTAACTTAGTTTTCTTTTAAACAAAGCTAAAATAATAGAGCCGAGAGCTCCAAGTGATGCTGATTCAGTTGGGGTTGCAATTCCAAATAAAATTGAACCTAAAACTAGAATAATTAAAAAAATTGGAGGAAATATTAATTTTAATATTTTNAAATTACTTTTGNGTTTTTTCATTTTATTAATTTCCTTAGGAAAAATTTCGGGATTAATTTTTGAACATAAAAAAATCCAACCAGCATACATTATTACCAAAGTAAATCCTGGAATAATTGCACCAGCAAATAGATCTACCGCACTGACAGGGTCTGGTGCCAAATCGCCAGATATTGCAGCAGCTTCCTCATTGGCCCCTTGAAAAACATCAGCTAACAAAACTAAAACAATTGATGGTGGTATTATCTGCCCAAGTGTACCACTTGCACAGATCACACCCGTTGAAATTTTTTTATCATATTTCCATTGTAACATTAGCGGTAAAGATAAAATACCCATGGTAACAACAGTTGCTCCAACAATACCTGTTGATGCTGCCATTAAAATTCCAACTAGTAGAATTGAATAAACTAATCCACCCCTTTTTCCTTTCCACATTTTACTCATATTTCCAAGCATTTCGTTTGCAATGCCTGATCTTTCCATCATTACTCCCATAAAAATAAAAAGTGGTACCGCTATAAGAGTTTCATTTGTTAAAATTCCAAAGATTCTATTGGGAATAACATTTAATAAAATAATAGGAAATAAACCTAATAAATAACCAACTAACCCCACAATTATTGACGTTCCTGCTAGCGTAAGTGCCACTGGATAGCCAAGTAACAAGAAAANTGCTAAAATAAAAAAAAGTAAAAAGGAAAAAAATTCTTGGCTTATAATCTCAATCATTTTTAAAAAAATTTAAAATTTTTTTTGAAATCTCTATTAATAACAAAAGTCCCATTAGAAAAATGAAAAACTTTAGGATATAGATATTTGGAAGACCGCCAGTTTCTTTTGATCCTTCATTTAAATTAAAAGATCTGTGAAAAAAATCGAATCCGTTTTTNATAATNAAAAACGATAATGGNAAGCCAAAAAAAACAGAACAAAGAAAATTAATTTTTTTCTTTTTGTCTTTATTTAGTTTCCTATAAATTATATCAATTCTGACGTGAGAATCTTTATTTAGTGTATACCCAATTCCAAGAAGAATAAATATCGCATTAGTCCAAATATATAAATCTTGAAGCCAGGTAAATCCCACTGCAAATGCATACCTCAGCAATACACTCAAAGATATTAAAGCAATTAAAATTAAAATTAAAAGTCTAGATATTTTTCCAACTTTAATATTTATATGATTTAAATAGCTGATTATTTTTTTTAGGGTCATTATCTATATTGATTTATTACATTGACAAAATCATGGAATAGATTATTTTAANGTTTTTTTTTTATAATGAAAGTATTAAGATCAATAAAATCTGCCAAACTAAGGCATAGAGACTGCAGAGTTGTTAAAAGAAGAGGCCGACTTTATGTTATAAACAAGACCGATTCTCGATTTAAGGCAAGACAAGGTTAATTAATTCTTGCAATCCTAAGATTGTTTGTTGAACCTGAAACTCCAATTGGTGCTCCAGCAGTTATCACAACAAAATCACCTTTTTTTACAATACCTTCTTTTTTTGCCAGTTCACATGCATTTTCTATCATTCCTGAAAAACTCTTTGGTTCCAGAGCATGAATAGTATGCACTCCCCATATAAGTGCTAGTTGTCTCGCGGTTAATCTCTCGGGAGACAAACCAATAATAGGTACTGTGGGCCTTTCTCTTGCAGCTCTTTTAGCAGTTCCTCCAGACCTGGTATAAGTAAAAATTGCTTTCGCTAGTACCGTTTTTACGACCTGAGATGCTGCAGCACTNATAGCGTCTGAAGTTGTCTCTTCCAAAACTATTTTCTTGCTCTCTAAAATTTGTCTGTAAGATACATCATTNTCAACATTTCTTATTATTCTATCCATAATTTCTACAGATTGAACTGGATATTTCCCAGAGGCTGTTTCTGCCGATAACATTAGACTGTCAGATGCATCAAATACGGCTGTAGCAATATCAGAGGCTTCTGCCCTTGTTGGTGTTGGCGAATTAATCATTGAATCTAACATCTGTGTTGCCACAACAACAGGCTTACCATAGTCGCGACAGGCCTGTACAATTCTTTTTTGAATAATAGGTACTTCTTCAGCAGGCATTTCAACACCAAGGTCTCCCCTTGCCACCATTGCTGCATCACAATACTTTAAAATACCGTCCATTCTCTTTATGGCTAAAGGTTTTTCAAATTTAGCCATTATTCTCGTATTTTCACCAACAAGTTTTTTCAATCTAATTATATCCTCAGATTTCTGTACGAATGACAAAGCAACATAATCCAGGCTAAGAGACAAACAGAGGTCAAGATCTTTAATATCTTTTTTTGTTAATGAGGAAACCTTTATAAAGCTTTCAGGAATATTTACTCCCTTCATATTTGATATTCTNCCACCGTTAATAACTTCAGTTGTAATTTTTTGGGGTGAAACACTTGATACATTTAAATGAATTTTTCCATCGTCAATTAAAATAGTATTATTTTTTTTAATTGATTTATATATTTCAGGGTGGGGCAGGCATACTCTAGAATTATCTCCTAATTCTGGGTTTAAATCTAAAATAAATTTTTGGTTATTTTTAAGCATATTAAATGAATTTTTGAACGAACCAATCCTNAGTTTTGGACCCTGCAGATCNCCTAAGATTGCGATTGGCCTTCCGATCCTTTTTTCATATTGTCTTATATGAAAAACTCTTCTTCTGTGGTCTTCATGGGTTCCATGACTAAAATTTAATCTAAAAATATCTGCTCCCGCTTGAAACAGTGAACTAATTTTTGATGGGGAGGACGAAGAGGGACCTAAGGTTGCGATAATCTTTGTATTTCTCTTCCTCAACATTTTAGAATATATTATATCCTACATTAGTTAAATTTGACTAATTATAATAAATAATTTTATTATGAAAATATTTTCAACTAAAGAATTTGATGACTCTGAGTATTTTGACAAACACATTATTTTTATTTGTGACCATGCTTCTTTCAAAATTCCAAAGAAATTTGACAACCTTGGATTGACTGATGAACACTTAAAAAGTCATATTGGTTGGGATATTGGTGCAAAAGAAATTGCAGTTACTCTCGCTAAAAAATTAAGGCAGAGCATTTTTATGTCAAATTATTCAAGACTCTTGATTGACCTAAATAGAAATATAAACTCGAAAAGTTTAGTTGTTTCGAAAAGTTTTGGAATAGTAATACCCATGAACAAAGGATTAAGTGCAAGAAAAAAAAAAGATCGTATTGAAAAATACTATGAACCTTACCACAAAGAATTATCAAAATTCATATTAAAAAAACAAAATCAATACAAGAAAATTTACCTTGTGTCGATTCATAGTTTCACAAAACAGGGGAAGCTCTTTAACAGAGGACCTAGTTTTGGACTTCTACATGGTAAGAATATAAACTTATTTTTATTATTAAGAAAATTCTTGATAACGAAGAATGTACATTTTGGATGTAATTATCCATACTCTGGACATTTTTATAATTACACTTTAGACAGAGCTTCTAAACAAGGAATAACTGATAATTTGTGCGTAGAAATTAGAAACGATTTGATTTGTTGTAAAAAAGGAATTACTTATTATAGTAAAATTTTACATGATACTTTTTTCAGGATTCTTAATGAATAATGATATTAAACAAAAAATAGATGCAGCTACTTTTAGAAGGCTGATAAATTTTTTACAGAAAAATACTGAGCTACAAAATATTGATCTAATGAATTTGGCTGGATTTTGTAGAAACTGCCTTTCTAAATGGATGGTTGAAGAAGGAAAAAAAGTCAATATCGATATAAGTTATGATGATGCCAGAAAATCAGTCTATGGTATGGATTACGAGGAATGGAAAAAAAAATTTCAAAAACCAATTGAGTAAATGCGAATATTAATAACAGGTGTCGCTGGTTTTATTGGATTTCATCTATCGTTATTTCTTCTGAAAAAAAATATGAACATCTTTGGTGTTGATAATGTGAATAGCTATTATGACACAAAATTAAAAAAAGATCGACTTGCACAACTTAAGAGCTTCAAAAATTTTAAATTTTGCAAGACGAATATTCAAGATATTAGCTTTGCTGATAATTTTAGAGAAAAAAAATTTGATTGTTTAATAAATTTAGCTGCTCAAGCCGGAGTAAGACATTCNCTTAAAGANCCANACACATATATTAATTCAAATATTCTNGGTCAATTAAATTTATTAGAGTTTGCAAAAAAACATGATGTTAAGAAATTTATTTATGCTAGCTCTTCATCAGTATATGGGGGAAATACAAACCTACCATTTTCAACCTCTCATAGAGTAGATAATCCAGTATCCTTATATGCAGCATCAAAAAAATCTGCTGAGTTAGTGGCTGAATGTTATTCTCATCTCTTCGAAATCCAATGTATTGGACTAAGATTTTTCACAGTTTACGGGCCATGGGGACGGCCAGATATGGCCACATTTATTTTTACTGAAAAAATATTACAGGATAAAACAATTGAAGTTTTTAATCATGGACAAATGGAAAGAGATTTTACCTACATTGATGACATTATAAATGGTATATTTGGAACTATTGAAATAAAAAAAAAATTTAAGCATAAAATCTACAATCTAGGAAATAGTAAGCCAGAATTGCTTGAAGACTTTATTAAGATTATTGAGGATAACTTANACAAAAAGGCGAGAAAGAAATACCTNCCAATCCAACCTGGAGATGTTGAAAAAACTTATGCGGATATAAATGAAAGTCAAAATGATCTTAACTTTAAGCCACTGACAACAATAGAACAGGGTATTCCAAGGTTTATTTCATGGTATAAAAGTTATTACTGTTAATTATTATACAACTTTAAAATTACATTCTGGTAGTGAGAAAAAATTTTGTTTCGTTTTAACTTTTGGGTTTGTGTTACGAGTCCGTTTTCGTATGAAAACGGAATAGATACAATCTTGTATTTTTTTATCTTTTCTAAACTATTTACTTGTTTATTTAATCTATTGACTAATTTTTTTATTTGCTTTTCAGAAATATTTTTGGCTGCAACAATTAAGGCTACGAGGTATGGTTTATTATCTCCAAAAATTACAATTTGTTCTATTTCTAGTTGACTTGAAAACAAATTTTCAATTTTTGAAACTGATATGTTGTCACCTCCGGAAGTAACAATCAAATCTTTTTTTCGACCATTAATCACTAACCTTCCGCATTTATCAATGTATCCTAAATCTCCCGTTTGCAACCATCCATTTTTAATAGTCTGTTTTGTTAACTTTTCATTATTCCAGTAACCTTTCATTACATTTTCACCTTTAACTATAATTTCATTTTCTGATGAAATTCTTACTTGGACGTTTTCTACAGGAAAGCCGACTGATTCTGGCGCATTTAAGATTTTCGTATTGCAAGAGATGAGTGGAGAAGCCTCAGTTTGTCCATAACCTTGAAGTAAAGGCAATCCAAGATTATTAAAGAAATAGCCAATATTTGGGTGAAGGGCAGCTCCACCAGATATTAAAACTTTAATTTTTCCACCAAAGATATCAACAATCTTTTTTTTTATAAGTATCTTAATAAAACATTCAAAGATAAGCTTTTTTATTAGAGAAAAATTTTTTTTATTTTCTAAATAAGAAAAAAATTGATCCAAAAAAGAACTATTTAGATAAAATCTTTTTGCTAAGTTCGTTTTTATTTTTTTATATATATTTTCAAAAAGCCTAGGTACTCCCGAAAATATAGTTGGTTTTACTTCTTTAATCTCTATCATTAATTTCTCTAAAGATGAACAAAAATAAATTTCTGCACCCACAAGTAAAGGAAAATACAATCCTGCTACTCTTTCGTATGAGTGTGATAAAGGGAGAAAAGATAGAAATCTTTCCTTTTCGACACCAAAATCAAAAATTAATTTTGATGCCGCTCGCAAATTGTGAATTATAGAATTATGTGTCAAAATAACACCCTTTGGATTATCACTTGTTCCAGAAGTATAAATAATTGTTGAAACGTCACTTTTTTTTAGTTCTGAAATTGAAACTTTTTTTAAATTTGAATTAACAATGGAGTTCAAGGATTTAAATTTTTTGTGACTCTCAATAAGTATTATTCTTGAAGAAATATCCATTAAAATATGCTTATTTTTTTTATAAATAGCGTAATTTTCAAGAACAACAAATTTTGGTTTACAGTCTCCGATTATAAATTCGTTGTCTTGAAGATTATTTGTTACAAAACTTGGAACCGTAATACCACCGGCTCTCATAATAGCTAGATCAAAAATTACCCACTCAGGTCGATTCGAAGATAAAATAAATACTCTGTCACCCTTTTTTATTTTCTGTTGGAAAAAAAAAGATGAAATTTTATCAACCAAGTAATTTATTTCTTCAAAATTCGACCCGTCCCAATGTTCTCTTTTTTTAAACAAAAATTTTTTTTTAGGGAAATATTTTACATAATAATCAAAAATTTCAACGAGAGTATAAGATTTATTTAAAATGCTTGTAATTTTTTTTTTATTATTCATTTTATTAGATTATAATCAAAAATTTAAACAGGTAAATTTTATTATGACATCTCTTCCTACATGGAATTTGAAAGATTTTTATGATTCATATCAATCTAAAAAAATATCTAACGACATTTTATCACTTGATAAACTAGCAAGAAATTTTTCGAAACTTTACAAAAATCAGCTTAAGTCCATCAGTTCTAAAGATTTGGTAAGATCTTTATTTGACTATGAAAACCTTGAAGAAAAAATTAGCTTCATAAAAAGCTTCGCTTTTTTAACCCATTGTACGGATCAATTAAACAAGGACAAAACAAAGTTTTTTCAATTTATTCAGGAAAAATTGTCGGATATTGAAAAAAATACAATTTTTTACACTATAGAAATTAATAAACTTAGTAAAAAAAAACTTAATCATCTTATTAATACTAAGTATGCTTCTTGGGTCCTTAATTTAAATAAAATTAAAAAATATCAAAAAACCGAGCAAGTCGAATCCATACTAATGGAAAAGTCAATTACTAGTTCATCTGCTTGGATAAAATTTTTCGATCAGACAATGGCAAGATTAAAGTTTCCTTACAAAGATAAGATTCTGACTGAAACCGAGATGTTGAATCTTTTTTCTTCTTCTAATGTTCAAGTAAGGAAGGAAGCTGCAATTTCATTTGGGACCACACTCAAAAATAATATTTTCAACTTTACGTGCGTTATAAATAATATTTCTAAAGATTTAGATATCGAAAAAAATTTGAGAGGTTTTAAATTTTCAGAATCGTCACGACATTTGTCTAATCAAATTGAAAAAAAAGACGTTGATTCTTTAGTATCGACTGTTACAAAAAATTATTCAAATATTTGTCACAGATACTACAAATATAAGGCTAAGAATTTTAAAGTTTCCAGACTTGACTTTTGGGACAGAAATGCTCCCTATCCAGATTCTAGTGGTTATAAAATATCTTGGAAAAAAGCAAAAAAAATTGTTCTAGATTCATATTATAAATTTGACCCCAAGATGGGAAAAATTGCTCAGTTATTTTTTGATAATTCTTGGATTCATGCCAGCATTCAAAAAGGCAAAGCTTCTGGTGCATTTGCCCACCCAACTGTTCCTTCATGCCATCCATATATTTTAGTTAATTTTCAAGGAAAAATAAGAGATGTTATGACATTGTCTCATGAACTTGGTCATGGTATTCATCAGTTTTTGGCAAATAAAAATGGTTTGTTTCTTGCTGATACTCCACTAACACTTGCTGAAACAGCTAGTGTTTTTGGGGAAATGTTAACTTTTAGATCTCTTCTTGAAAATTGTAAATCAATAAATGAAAAAAAATACCTCTTAAGAAGTAAGATAGAAGATATGATGAATACTGTTTTTAGACAAATTTCTTTTTTCAAATTCGAAAGACAAATTCATGAGGCAAGAATTAGTGGCGAATTAACTGAAGAAGAAATCTCAGATATTTGGATGAAAACACAAGAAGAAAATTTCGGAAATAGTATCAGATTTACAAAAGAATATAAATATTTTTGGGCATATATACCACATTTTATTCATTCTCCTTTTTATGTATATGCATATGCATTTGGAGATTGTCTCGTTAATTCTCTATACTCCAAATATCGAGAGGGATATAAGGATTTTAATCCAAAATATATTGAACTGTTAAAATCAGGGGGCACTGTACCATATCATAATCTCCTGAAAGGATTTGAACTTTACCCTGAAAAGAAAGACTTTTGGCAAATGGGGATGAACTTAATTAAAAATCTTATGGATGATTTAGAGCAATTAGGATAAAAATAATTATGAAATTAGTGGTTCCAAAAGAAAATACTGTAGGTGAAACCAGAGTTGGTATAACGCCAGATTGTGTTCCATCTCTAATAAAAATGGGCTTTTCTGTGTTTGTTCAATCTGATGCAGGTATAAATGCTTCTTTTACAAACGAAAGTTACAAAAAAGGTGGTGCAAAAATTTCATCCTCTCTCAAAGACTTATATAAAAATGCGGATTTTGTTGTTAAAGTTCAACGACCAACAAAAATAGGTAAAACTGATGAAACTACTTTTTTAAAAAATTGTAATATTTTAACACTTCTATATGAGCAAAAATTTAAAAAAGAGTACTCTCAACTTAGAAAATTAAATGTCAACGTGTTTGCTCTAGAAAAAATGCCAAGGATTTCAAGAGCTCAAAGTATGGATGTTTTATCTTCTCAAAGTAATTTAGCTGGATATAAAGCAGTAATAGATGCTGCCAGTGAGTTTAATAAGGCATTCCCATTAATGATGACATCTGCAGGAACCATAGCTCCAGCTAAGGTTTTAGTAATTGGAGCTGGAGTTGCTGGGCTTCAGGCCATCGCTACTGCAAAGAGACTTGGTGCTGTTGTTTTTTCATTCGATGTGAGAGCTTCAACCAAAGAACAAGTTGAAAGTTTAGGAGCAAAATTTATAAAAGTTGAATCTGGAGACTCCGGAGAAACAGCCTCTGGATATGCTAAGGAAATGTCTAAAGCATATAAAAAAAAACAAGCCTTACTTTTACAAGAAAATTTAAAAAAAATGGATATAGTTATTTGTACAGCATTAGTTCCAGGAAAACCTGCTCCAAAAATAATATCAAAAAAAATGTTAGATCTGATGAAAGTTGGAAGTATTGTTGTTGATTTAGCATCTGAATTTGGAGGCAATTGTGAATTAAGTAAGCACGGAAATGTTGTTGAATATAAGTCAAAAAAAATTTTATCGCCCTTGAATATCGCCTCAACTGTATCTCAAGACTCTTCAAGATTATTTTCAAAAAATGTTATAAATTTTTTAAATAATTCATGTGAATCCGGCAAATTTTCTCAACTTAATTTTGGTGACGAAGTTGTAAAAGACATTTGTGTTATTAAGAATTTAAAAAGTAAAGAAAAAGAATAGGAGTTTTTATGGACACGATTGACCCGGTAATAAATTTGTTAATGATATTTATATTAGCATGCATTATTGGTTATTACGTTATTTGGGGTGTGACTTCTGCTTTGCATTCACCACTCATGGCAGTCACTAATGCAATATCTAGTGTGATAATTGTCGGAGCTTTGATTGCAGCCGGTCCAAAAGAGATAGATTTTTCTTCTATTATGGGATTTTTAGCTATCATTTTAGCTTCAATTAATATTTTTGGGGGGTTTGTTGTTTCTCATAGAATGTTGTCTATGTTTAAAAAAAAGGATAAAGCAAAAAAATGATAATAACCCCTAATATTACAGCAGTTTGTTATTTAGCATCTGCAGTATTCTTTATACTTGCACTTAAAGGGTTGTCTCATCCAGAATCAGCGAGAAGAGGCAACTTTCTGGGTATTATTGGGATGGTAATCGCCATTGGAACAACACTTTTGAATCCAAATGTACTTTCTTATGAGCTTATTATTGCAGGAATCTTAATTGGAGGGATAATTGGNACTTTTATAGCTCTTAAAATAGAAATGACCTCTTTGCCTCAGCTGGTGGCAGCATTTCACTCTCTTGTGGGATTAGCTGCTGTCTTTGTAGCAGCAAGTGCATTTTACTCACCAGAGAGTTATGATATTGTNNATGCACAAGGTCAAATTTATCCAGCTAGTCTTGTCGAAATGTCTTTGGGAGTTGCAATTGGAGCTATAACCTTTACNGGAAGTATCATNGCNTTTAGTAAATTACAAGGTTTAGTGAGTGGAGCACCAACAAATTTTTTTGGTCAACATTTTCTNAATTTAGCTATATTTATNTCNTTNGTNGTTCTAACAGTTTTATTTACATTTAATGCACGTNTTGATATTTTCTGGACGATAGTNTTTTTNTCNCTTNCNCTTGGTATACTCCTGATNATTCCTATTGGAGGTGCAGATATGCCTGTAGTTGTATCTATGCTCAACTCATATTCTGGTTGGGCTGCCGCAGGTATTGGATTTACTTTATCTAATCATCTTTTAATAATAGTAGGTTCTCTGGTTGGAGCTTCGGGTGCAATTTTAAGCTACATAATGTGTAAGGGAATGAATCGTTCATTTATAAGTGTTATTTTAGGAGGTTTTGGAGTTGAAGAGGGGGCAAACGTCAACTCAAATGTTAAAAAAAATGTCAAAACTGGAAGTCCAGACGATGCAGCATTCATTATGTCTAATGCTAGTAGCGTTATCATAGTTCCTGGATATGGAATGGCAGTAGCACAAGCTCAGCATGCTCTTCGCGAAATGTGTGATACTTTAAAAAAGGGTGGAGTTTCCATAAAATATGCGATTCACCCTGTAGCAGGAAGAATGCCTGGGCATATGAACGTTTTATTGGCTGAAGCTAACGTACCATATGATGAAGTTTTCGAACTTGAAGAGATCAACAGCGAATTTTCTAATACAGATGCAGTTTTTGTAATAGGAGCCAATGATATAACTAATCCTGCGGCTAAAACAGATAAATCAAGTCCAATCTATGGAATGCCAATTCTCGATGTTGAAAATGCAGGAACGGTGCTGTTTGTTAAAAGATCGATGGCATCAGGGTATGCTGGTGTAGATAATGAGCTTTTTTTCAGAGACAACACGATGATGCTTTTTTCAGATGCAAAAAAAATGGTCGAAAATATTATAAAAGGTTTAGATTAATATCCTTCAATTTCTAGCTTTTTTCTCAAGATTTTCTTACATCTTCTTGTTGATTCGTTTAAAAGCCTCGCCTTTTTTTCAGAAGGTTTTTCATAAGCTCTGCGTTGTTTCATTTCTTTAAATACACCTTCTCTTTGCAATTTTTTTTTCATAGCCCTCATTGCCTTTTCAAGGTTATTATCTCTAACATGTACTCTAATAATTTTTTATCTCCATCGTAATTAGAAATTTATTTATATAAAAAAATGATATAAAGTAAATAAAAAAAAAAAAAAATGGCCTTAAGAAACTTTGATTTGCATAAATTTTGTCTTGTGATGGCAAATTACTTGAATAGCACAAGTAATATAACGCAACTAATTTCAGATGCATCATTTACATTAAAAATTAAAAAACAAGATNTTTCTTTAATAAATGAAAAGTATTTTCCTCATGGTATGAAAAGTTATATGTTGATAATTGTAAATATTGTAAATGAGTCTTTAAGGAAAAAAAAATCAAAAGATTTCTCAAAATTNAGAGTTAATGAAAAAATTAAACATTTAATATTTCTAAGATTGAAAATATTGAATGAAATATTTGATAAAAAAAAATTATTTTTTTTTATTTCTAATCCTTCAAATTTTTTTCTATCATTGGAAATACTATTTAAGATATCAGATGAGATATGGTGGTTAGCAGGAGATAAGTCTACAGATATGAATTTTTATTCAAAAAGAATAATACTTATGAATATTCTTTCAAATTCATTTACACTTTTTGCTTTCGATAATTCTCAAGAACATAATAAAACTCAAAAATTTATTGAAAATCAAATTNAAATGGTACTAAGATTTGGAAAAGTAAAAAAAAGTCTAGAAAATTTTATTTCTATATAATTACATAATGTCCCATTTTTCTTTTCGGTCTAATTTCCTCTTTGTTATAATCATAACAAATATATTTAGATTTTAAATTTTCAATATTATTATAATCTTCTCCAATTATGTTTACCATTCTACAATTTCTAAATGGTTTTGGCTCTTTTACTTTTTTACTAAAAATAGAGTATATTAAATTATCGAATTGATTATATTCACAGCAATCCATTGTTAAATGTCCAGAATTGTGAGGACGCGGAGCAAGTTCGTTAATTATGATTTCATTTGAATCTATTACAAACATTTCGACAGCTAAAATACCTCTTAAACTTATTTTCTCAGCAATTTTTTTTGCGTNTTCAATTGATTTTTTCCTTATGTTNTTGGGTATCTTTCCTGGATATTTTGATTCTTTTAATATTGAATCTTGGTGAATATTTTCCACAGGTGGGTAAACTACCAAATTACCTTCACCCTTACAAACAATCACAGATATTTCCATATCANATTCTANAAACTCTTCGATAATAAAATTCTCTAAATNTTTATTTTCAAATGATTTGATATTTTCTTTTTTTACTAAATATTGATTTTTTCCATCATATCCTAATTCAGATGATTTTATTATAGCTTTGTAATTGTATTCCTTAAATTCATTTAGAAGTTCCTCATAATTATTGATCTTTGAAAATTTTACAGTTTTTAATCCTTCAATTGAATTTATAAAGTTTTTTTCATATACCCTGTTTTGTGCAATTTTTATAGCCATGGAACCGGGAAATAATTGTTTTCTTTCCTCTATTTTTTCTAGTATTTTTTTTGGGATATTTTCTGTCTCAATAGTAAAGTAATCTGCAGAATCAATAAAACTATCTAATAATCTATTGTCCTCAAATGATCCCACAAAACAATTATCACAAAAATCTNTAGCACTAAATTTATCAGTAGATGAGAAAAGTGATGTTTGTATATTTAATTTTTTAGCAGCTATGCATATGAACATTCCTAGTTGACCTCCTCCGATAATGCCTAATCTTTTATTCATCTGTTGGTTTTTTTTTTACAGAATTTGTCTGTTTTTTTCTGAAAGAATGTAATTTAACTTTTATCGAAGGATATTTTAAACTTAAAATTGACGCCACGGCTAGACCAGCATTGAAAGCCCCTGATACACCAATTGCCATTGTTGGTACAGGTATACCTGCTGGCATTTGAACGATTGACAGAAGACTGTCGAGTCCTTTTAGTGACTTAGATTCAATTGGAACTGCTATAATAGGTAAGGAGCAAAGCGCGGCAATCATACCTGGTAAATGTGCAGCACCTCCAGCACCAGCTACCACAATCTCTACACCTCTTTTTTCTACTTTTCTAGCAAATTCATACAATCTCTCTGGTGTTCTGTGAGCTGAAACAATTTTTTTTTCAAATGGTATTTGCANATCTGAAAGAACTTTTTCNGTGTGTNATAATGTTTTCCAGTCCGACTGACTTCCCATTACTATTGANACCATTGTNTTTTTTTTTGTTCGCATATAGTTTTNTCTGGATTAATTCGTAATTATACAATATTATTAAAATTATGGAAAGAGTTGTTCAGACAGAAAAAAAAATCAAGTCACTTCAAAGTAAACATCAGTATTTTGATAAATTAATCAAAAAAGAAACTTACCGACTAAATTCTGATTCTTTGAAGATCTTGACGCTAAAAAAGAAGAAATTATTCATAAGAGATCAAATAGCAAAATTAAAGAAGACTTAATCTGTCTTTTTATATTTTTCCACTATTTTTTCTAGTTCTTCTTTAGAGCACAGCCCTAACTCAAATGGGTTTTGTGAACGAAGGTTTTGCATATTCCAAAAGGTTCTATTTTTTATAGAATTTATAGTGTTTTTTGTGGTTCCTATAATTTTACAAATCTTAGAATCTGGTATATTTGGTAAGTTTTTTAACAACCAGTAAATTCCATTAGGCTTGTCTGCCCTTTTTGACAAAGGTGTATATCGTGAACCCTTTGTCTTTAGTTCTGGTAACGGAATGTCAGAATCTTTTATAGATAATTTTGTTTCTGAATTTTGTTCACATTTTTTTATCTCATCATCAGATAATTCGCCATTTTCAATTGGGTTTCTTGGTAAAACTCCACTTGAGACTTCACCGTCAGC
>PARR01000040.1 GCA_002711625.1 Rickettsiales bacterium
AAAATTATGCTATTTGATATTGATTTATAGTAGCCGTTATCATCCTTAATATTTAGTTTTCTAAAAAATTCTCTAAAAAGAGTTATATTTTCTTCAGAGTATATAATTTCAGAAGCTGAAATAATCTCGTATTCATTTGCGTTTTCAAGTGAAGTTTGTTCAATCGTATCAAAAAAAGACAAATTTTCAATTNNNTCAAAATCAAANTAAAGTCTTANAGGCTTTTTATTTGAAGGAGAAAAAATATCTAAAATATTTCCCCTACAAGAATANTCACCNTGTTGTCTAACAAAATCNACTCTTTCGTAACTGTTTGTTTGTAAAAAATTGCAAATAAACTCATATCCANGNTCAGGACAATNTTTTGAAATTAATANACTCTTAATACTATNAGCTTTTAATGTTTTATAGATGATACAATCTAANGANGTAAGAAAAATNATTCTACGATTTTGCATCTTTCTCATTTCAGAAAGAACTTTTATCCTTTTNGTAAAAATTTCTTTACTGGGGGAAACATTGGAGAAAAAATTACAATCAAAANTTGGAAANTAAAAAACATCTATTAAGGGATCAATTTGTNAAATTTTTTTTTTTAANAAANTTAGTTCAGACNTNGAANTTGCTATATAAGAAATTNTATTTTTAATATTACACATTGAAATTAGAAAAAATGCCAATGAATCATGAGAAAGAGAAACACCTGTTGAATTTTTAGAATTTATTTCAAATTGTTTTTCAAGAAGCATTGCAAACTAAAAAAATTTTTTTCATTACTGAGTTGTTAAGNTTNGCTGGCATTTGTTTTTTNTTTAATATTAACTCAAGTAATTCATTGTCAGGAATNTTTAGTATTTCNTCTAATTGNTTTAATTCAAAGGANGAAATATCATTTTCATACTTACTTATAAATCTATCGAAAATAATGTCTAACTCTTTTATGCCCCTATATTTAGCCCTATGTAAAATTTTTTTTTTTTCGGATTTCTTCATTTACAAATTTTTTCTATTATTAACATATGAGTATATTTAATCCTATAAATTACTTAAACAACTCAATTTTTGGAAAAAAAGTAAAACTTTATTACGGTGAAAGAATAATTGATNTTTTACTACATTTTCCAAAAAATATATTCAACAAAGTTAGACTCAGTAATTTGCATACAGATGACATAGGAAAAATTGTAACCATAGATATTAAAATAGTAAAACATCAAAAGAGCTATAATAATAAAGCCCCCTATAAAATTTATGCCATAACCAAAAATCAGACAAATCTTCATCTACTTTTTTTTAAAGGTAAAAAAAATTACTTAGAAATGTTTCTAAAAATAGGTGAATTTTATAAGATTACTGGTAAATTANNGTTTTCTTCGAATATTTTTCAAATTATTCATCCAAAAATAGAAAACAACCATTCAAGGTTTGAAATCTATCAAGAAAATGAACCCGTATACAATCTTCCACGAAAAAGAATTAATAAAAATGCATTTAGAAAACTTATTTTAAAAAATATAGAAACATTTTCAAAATCAATATTTCCAAGAGAATGGATCAACCAAGAATTATTAAAAAAAAAAAAATGGAGCTCTTTTGGAAGTTGTATTAAAAACATCCATATTTCAAATAAAAAAAAAAATGAATGAATTAGAGATTTATAGAGAAAGATTAGCTTATGATGAGATTTTATCAAGTTTTTTGATATTTAACAAAGTTAAGCATAGTTTAAAAAAAAAACAAATTTCTAATAATATAAATAAATTTTATTCGGACAAGCTAATCAATAATTTGGACTTTAGATTAACTTTAGACCAACAATCAGCTATAGATCAAATTTTTGATGATTTGAAACATAAAAGAATGTATAGNCTCCTTCAAGGAGACGTTGGTTCTGGAAAAACCATAATTTCAGTTATATGTGCAATAGACATAATCAAATCTCATCATCAAGTTGTTGTTATGGCTCCAACTGAGATTTTAGCTTCTCAACACTACAAATACTTCCAAAACTATTTAAAACCTTTTAATATCAAAATAAGATTATTAACTGGAAAAATAAAGAATAAGAAAGAGATTTACAAAGATATTCAAAACAAAAAAGTAGATTTATTAATTGGAACTCATGCCGTATATAACAGTTCTATTTCTTTTAAAAATTTAGGACTAATCATAATTGATGAACAACACAAATTTGGAGTCAAACAAAGAATTAACCTTATTGAAAAAGCAAAGGATTGCCATATACTGATAATGTCAGCTACACCTATACCTAGAAGTTTAACATTCGCAATTTATGGAGAAATTTCAGTATCTAATATTAAAACAAAACCNTATGGTAGAAAAAGTATCATAACNTCAATATTTGATTTAAAAAAAATACCTGAAATAATATCAGGNATTGAAAGAAAGATTAATAAGAATGAGCAAATTTTTTGGGTTCTTCCACAAATTGGATATGAACAGNATTCTGATGAAATTAATTTGTTAACAAGATATCAATTTCTAAAAAAAAATTTTAAAAATCAAGTCACTATTGTTCACGGGAGAATGACTGAGGAAGAAATAGCTAATAATATGAATGAGTTTATATTGAAAAAAAAAATGATTTTGATTTCAACTACACTTATCGAAGTTGGAATTAATATCCCATCAGCAAGTTTAATGATTATTGAGTCAGCTAATAAATATGGACTTGCACAATTGCATCAATTAAGAGGTAGAATTGCAAGAAATAATATTCAGTCACATTGTGTTTTACTTCCAGATAATACAATTTCAGAAGTAGCAAAAACAAGATTAGCTGTACTCAAAAATTCCAATGATGGCTTTGAAATTGCTGAGCAAGACCTAAAATTGAGGGGTAGTGGAGATTTTTTTGGAACAAATCAATCTGGATTACCATCATGGAGGTTTTTTGACCCACAAACTGATGTTGAATTAATAAATCACGCTAAAAATAACAGCGAGTATTTATTAATCAATAAAGAAGAGAATTTAGATAAAATAGAATTTCTAATTAAAGTTTTTTTAAATAAATCAAATTTCAAAAATTTTACGTCTGCTTAGAATTTAAAGGAATAATTCCAGCCGAAACAATACTTCTTACAGCATCATCAACATTTACATCTAAATATTTAAGGTCGCTTTGTGGCACTAAAAGTAAGAAACCAGAAGTAGGGTTAGGTGTAGTTGGAACGAAAACATTTATTAATTTTTTTTTTACTTTATTTTTTGCCGCACCTTTTACCTCACCAGTTGTAAAGCCAAGTACCCATATCCCNTTTCGAGGATACTCAAGCATNACNACATCNCTAAAAGCTTGGGAATTTGTTTTAAATACAGTTTCAAATATCTGTTTGAATGTTTTGTAGAATGTTTTGATNAATGGGATATTCTGAATTATTTTNTCTGTTGTTTTTATTATCAAAGCACCAAAAAAGTTGGCAGTAACAAATCCAATAAATATCAGAAAGATTGACAATATTATCAAACCTAGTCCAGGTACATCTCTTGGTAAATAAAAATTTGGGTTAAGATAAGAAGGTATAAGAGGAGTTATTAATTTATCAATAAAGTTAACTAAAGTTATCACCACCCAAAATGTAAGGAAAACCGGGGCTGTGACCAGGACTCCGGTAAGAAAATAATTTTTAATTTTTTTAAACATACAAAAGACTGAATATCGTCCTTAAGAAATTTGGCACGCCCGATGAGGTTCGAACTCATGACAACTCCCTTAAAAGGGGAGTGCTCTACCAGCTGAGCTACGGGCGCTAAATACTTAATTACGATATAATTAAATTTCCTTAATTAACAACTAAAAATTTTTATTTTTTTAACCTCATTGAAATTATTTTCGATGGATTTTTTAAAACTTGTCCATTTTGACCTTTTCCCTCAGGAATTCTATCTATTAAATTCATTCCTTCAATAACCTTACCCCATATTGTGTATTTACCATCTAAGAATTCATGAGTGTCATAACATATGAAAAACTGGCTATCAGCAGAATCGGGATCCTGAGCTCTAGCCATTGAAACTATACCTCTTTCATGTTTTAAATCATTGAATTCAGCCTTAATATTTTGACCGCTTCCACCAGTACCATTTCCTTTTGGATCTCCACCCTGAGCCATAAATCCTGAAATAACTCTGTGAAAAGTAAGACCATCATAAAATCCTGATTCACTTAACTCAATCATTCTACTAACTGTTATTGGGGCTTTGTCAGGAAATGTTTTTATTTTCACAATTCCTGACTCTAAAACCATAAAAATTACAGGACTATCTTTAGCGTAAAGNTGTTGACTAAAAAAAACGCAGAATATAGTAAAGAGGAGTTTAAAAATTTTTTTCATTTTTTTCCTTTTCTTTTAATTTGAACATTTTAATTACATTCTTAGGCACAAATCTGTCAATATTTCCTTTATAATTTGCTACTTCCTTCACAAATCTTGCCGAGGTTAGCTGTAGATGTTCTGAGGCCATTAGAAATATTGTTTCTAACTCTGGTGCTAATTTTGAATTCATCCCAGCCATCTGAAACTCATATTCAAAATCTGCAACCGCACGCAATCCCCTGATTATAACTTTTGCTTTAGACTTCTTAGCATGGTCAACTAGAAGTTTATTAAAACCAATTACCTCAATTATACAGTTTTTTGTTTCAACATTCTCTAGAGCTTCTTCTATCATAATTATTCGCTCGTCAATTGAAAAAAATGGACTTTTGTTGAGATTTTCAGCAACACTAACAACAAGTTTATTTACAATATGTGAAGCTCTATGAATTATATCGAGGTGACCGTAAGTAACTGGATCAAAAGTTCCAGGATAAATTCCAGTTATTAAATTATCATTCATTTTCTTCTAATTTTGCCACTGAAACGACTTTCTCTTCGTCTGAAACATTAAACAAAGTTACTCCTTGAGTTTGCCTTCCAGCAATTCTAATATCATTGACTGGACATCTTATTAATTTTCCCTTATCAGTCATGAGCATCAACTGATCAGTGTTTTTAATTTGAAAAGAAGCAACAACTTCATTTCCGTTTCTTTCAGATAGTTGCATGTTAGCTATTCCAACTCCACCCCTTTTTGTTTTTCTGTATTCATAAGCTGAACTCCTTTTACCATATCCTTTATCGGTAACACTCAAAATAAACTCTTCGTTTTCTTTCAACATTTTTATTTTTTCACTTGAACTCACCTTTTCATTCTTTCTTTCAGCTGATGAAATTCTTAAATATTCATTTCTTTCTTCTACATCAAAATTCACATTGTTAAGTATTGCCAATGAAATAACTAAATCATCTTTCGAAATTTTTATTCCCCTAACACCAATCGAGGCTCTACCAGAGAACAGTCTAACATCACTTGATAAAAACCTGATACATTTACCAAGTTTTGTTGATAGAAAAATATTATCGTCTTCAGAACAAGTAACAACATTAATTAATTGGTCATTAGCATTTAACTTCATTGCAATCTTGCCATTAGCATTGATGTTATGAAAATCAGTCAATCTATTTCTTCTAATATTTCCGCTTGATGTAGCAAAAACAATATTATTTTTTTGGTGAGAAACCTGGTACGGCATAGTAGTTGTAATCTTTTCTCCTGATTGAAGAGGTAGAAGATTTACTAGTGCCTTTCCTTTTGATGTTGGGCTACCCTGAGGAATCTTATAAGTTTTAAGTTTATACACAATGCCCCTAGAAGAGAAAAAAAGTAGAGGAGTAAGTGTATTAACAACAAAAACTTCGTTAACAAAATCTTCCTCTTTAGTGGTCATCCCAGCTCTCCCTTTTCCACCTCTCTTTTGTGACCTGTAAGAATTCAGAGGAACTCTTTTTATATAGCCTGTATGAGTAATGGTAACAACCACATCCTCTGAACTAATTAAAGACTCGTCATCAATAATCTCCTCTGCATCTGAAATCTCAGTCTTTCTTTCCGATAAAATTTTTGAGTTTATGTGCTGAAGTTCATCAATGAGTACTGAGTTTAATCTTTCTTTTGAAGACAAAATTTCAAGATAATCTTTTATAAGCCCCATACAATTTACCAAATCTTCAATTAATTTATTCCTTTCAAGGTTCGTTAATCGACTTAATCTTATTTCTAAGATTGCCTTTGCCTGATGTTCTGAGAGCCTGAATTTATCACTGACGATCTGAATTTTATTTTCCTCTTTAATATAGGTAGATAAAACTTTACTTGTTGGAATTCTCCAGAGATTATTTATTAGCTTTTCTTTAGCATTATTAAAATCAGAGGATTTTTTGATTATATTAATTATTTCATCTATATTTTCTAAGGCTACAGATAAACCTGTGAGTAAATGTGCTTTTTCCCGGGTTTTTCTAAGATGAAATTTTGTTCTTTTGAAAATAATATCTTTTCTAAACTCAATAAAAAGACTTATTGATTTTTTCAAATTTAATAATTCTGGAATTCCATTATTTAGTGCTAGCATGTTAATCCCAAACGAGGTCTGAAGTGATGTAAATCTATATAGCTGATTAAGAATAACATCACTTTGACTATCTTTTTTTAAATCAATTACAATTCTAACGCCTTCCCTACTTGATTCATCACGAAGTTCTGATATTCCATCAATAATTTTTTCTTTAGCAACCTTAGCAATATTTTCTATCAATTGAGATTTTTTTACAGAGAAAGGTATCTCTGTGATAATAATAGATTCTCGCCCTTTTTTTGTCACCTCTGTATTAGTTCGTGACCTAATTAAAATTGAACCTTTTCCTGTTTTGTAAGCTTGCTGAATCCCACTTTTTCCTACAATAATTCCACCAGTTGGAAAATCTGGTCCGTTAACAATTAGTAGTAATTCGTCATCACTCAATTCTGGATTTTTTACTAGCTCGCAACAAGCGGTAATAATTTCAGAGGGACAATGAGGTGGAATCTTTGTTGCCATTCCTACAGCAATTCCTTCTGAACCATTTATAAGCAAGTTTGGGAACTCTGCTGGTAAGAGTTCAGGTTCTTGAGCACTACCGTCGTAATTATCTCTATAATTTACAGTTTCATTATTGATATCGTTCACAAGAAACGAAGCTATGTTTGATAATCTAGCCTCTGTATACCTCATTGCAGCAGCAGAATCACCGTCCATTGACCCAAAATTGCCTTGCCCTTCTATAAGTGGTACTCTCATACTAAAATCTTGTGCCAATCTCACCATTGCATCATAGATAGCAGAATCACCATGTGGGTGGTATTTTCCCATAACGTCACCAACTATCCTTGCTGATTTTCTGGATGGCTTGCTAGAAACGTAACCAGCTTCGTTCATTGCATAAATAATTCTTCGATGAACTGGTTTAAGTCCATCTCTGACATCAGGTAAGGCTCTTGATACTATAACACTCATAGCGTAATCTAGAAAAGATGTCTCCATCTCCTTTTCGATTTTTATAGTTTCAAAATCCTTTAAATTTTTATTTTCTGAATTGCCTTCGTCTATCATTTTAACTAAAAAGGAACCTCATCTTCAATGTCAAATTGATTATTGGGCATAGAGGCGCTTTCTTTCACTGAATTTTCAATCTGTGGAGATTCAACAGTTTCTAAATTTCCTGACCTATTATCGAGCATTGTTAATGTAGAATTATATTGTTGTAAAACAACTTCGGTAGTAAATTTTTCCATTCCGCTTTGATCAGTAAATTTTCTGGTTTTGATTTGTCCTTCAACATAAATCAACGAACCTTTTTTCAAATATCTTTCAGCAACATCAGATAATCCTTTAGAAAAAATCACAATCCTATGCCACTCGGTTTTCTCCCTTTTTTCGTTTGTATCTTTGTCTTTCCAACTTTCACTAGTAGCCAAAGATAGACGAGCTATTTTATTTCCATCTTGTGACACTCGTATCTCAGGATCACTTCCAAGTCTGCCTAACAAAATAACTTTATTTATTGAACCTGCCATTTATTTCACGAATAAAAAGATTATATTAACATATATCTATAATAAAAAAACAAGAGTAGTACAAAAATTTTGAAAAATAAAAAAAACATCAAAAATTCAATAAAAATCGTAGGTGCCAGGCAGCATAATTTAAAAAATATTAGTCTTAATATTCCCAAACATAAGTTTGTAGTAATCAGTGGAATCTCAGGTTCTGGAAAATCCTCTTTGGCATTCGATACCATTTATGCTGAGGGACAAAGAAGATATGTTGAAAGTCTTTCCTCCTATGCAAGACAATTTTTAAATATGATGGACAAACCAGAAGTTGATTTAATAGAAGGTCTTTCCCCATCAATATCAATAGATCAGAAAACTAGATCGAAAAACCCAAGGTCAACAGTCGGTACTGTTACAGAAATATATGATTATTTCAGAGTGTTATTTGCAAGAATTGGACAACCTTACTCACCTACAACTGGTAAAATTATTAAATCAATGAGTGTAAGTGAAATAGTCGATGAAATATTTGCACAAAAAACAGGAACAAAATTTCTTCTTTTATCGCCTATTGTTAACAACAGAAAAGGTGAATTTAAGAAAGAATTTGAAGAGTATCAAAAGAAAGGTTTTGTGAGATTTAGAGTAGATGGAAAAATTTTTATGTATAACGAAATTCCCGTTNTAGATAAAAATAAAAAACATGACATAGAATTAGTTGTGGATAGATTAATTGTGGAAAATAGTTTCAAAACTCGGATTTCTGAATCTGTAGAAACTGCTCTNAATATTGCAGATGGAGTTATCTATTTCTTTGAACCAGAGAAAAAAGAGAAAATTGTATTTTCTTCCAAATTTTCGTGCCCTGTGTCAGGTTTTTCTATAGAAGAAATTGAACCTAGGTTGTTTTCCTTTAATAGTCCGAATGGAGCGTGTAAAAACTGCGACGGCTTGGGTTTTAAAGAAAAGTTTGATCCTGAACTAATTGTAGGGAATTCAGATTTATCTATAAATGATGGTGCTATTATACCGTGGAATAAAAAAAACAATCAATTTTATAAAGATCTTATTTCGGAGGTTTGTAATCACTTGTCAATCAATCCAAATAAAATTTGGAAAGATTTAACACATAAACAAAAAAATTTAATGTTATATGGCGATAATAGAAATATCCATTTTTTTAGCAGAAAAACTGGCTGGAGTTATGATCGAAATTTTGACGGGGTAATTGGATTTTTAGAGCAAAAGTTGAAAAGATCAGACTTATGGCAAAGAGAAGAACTTGGTAAATTTATGAATAGATTCCTTTGCGAAGACTGTAAAGGATCGAGACTTAAGAAAGAAGCACTTTGTGTAAAAATAGATGACAAGGATATAGATTTTGTAACAAAACTATCAATTTCTAAATCACTGGAATGGTTTCAGGCACTTTATGAAAAACTCTCAAACTATCAGAAACAAATAGCAGAAAGAATTATTAAAGAAATTATTGATAGATTAACCTTTTTAAATAACGTAGGTTTGGGATATCTTCAACTATCTAGGAGTTCAAATACTCTTTCAGGAGGCGAAAGTCAAAGAATAAGATTAGCTTCGCAAATTGGGTCTGGATTAACAGGAGTTCTGTATGTTCTTGATGAACCATCAATTGGGCTTCATCAAAAAGATAATAAAAAGTTAATAAATACTTTAAAAAGGTTAAGAGACCTTGGTAATAGTGTTATTGTTGTTGAACATGATGAGGAAACTATCTTAGAGTCAGATTATATAATTGATATAGGTAAAGGTGCTGGAGTAAATGGAGGTTATGTAATTGCGGAAGGAACACCCAAAGAGATCAAAAAAAATAAAAATAGTATTACAGGTCAATATTTGTCAAAAAAACTCAAGATTAATTCTTTACCTAATCTTGATACAAAAAAAACTAAATTTATAAGTGTTATCGGAGCTAAAGGAAATAATCTAAAGAACATAAGTATTGATTTCCCGTTGGGAAAATTTATTAGCGTCACAGGTGTTTCAGGTGGAGGGAAATCAACTCTTGTTATCGAAACACTTTACAAGTCACTTTCAAAAAAAATTAACTTCTCCTCAGAAATTCCTTTAAAATTTGACGAAATTAAGGGGACTGAGTTCATAGATAAAATTATTCAAATAGATCAGACTCCCATTGGCAGAACACCTCGATCTAACCCAGCAACTTATACCGGATGTTTTACCAGTATCAGGGATTGGTTTTCTGGACTGCCAGAATCCAAAGCCAGAGGATATTCACCTGGAAGATTTTCTTTTAATGTAAAAGGAGGTAGATGCGAGAATTGTCAAGGAGACGGTGTTTTGAGAATAGAGATGCATTTCTTATCAGATGTATATGTAAAATGTGATACGTGTAAAGGAGCAAGATTTAATAGAGAAACTCTGGAAGTGAAATTTAAAGACAAAAATATTGCTGAAGTTCTAAATATGACTGTAGATGAGGGATTAACATTTTTCAAAGCGATACCGTCAATTTTTTCTAAATTAGAAACCCTCAAGAAAGTTGGATTGGATTATATAAAAATAGGACAATCTGCAACAACTCTTTCAGGCGGAGAAGCTCAAAGAATTAAATTAGCAAAAGAACTTTCAAAGAGATCAACTGGAAAAACACTTTATATTCTTGACGAACCAACAACTGGGCTTCATACGCATGATGTTTCAAAACTACTTCACATTTTGCATAGTTTTGTTGAGCAAAAAAATACCGTTATTGTAATTGAACATAATTTAGATGTTATCAGAACGTCTGACTGGGTTGTCGACCTTGGCCCCGAAGGTGGAGAAAAAGGCGGGAAAATTCTTTTTGAAGGAACCGTAGATAAACTTTTGTCGATTCAAAACAATTCAACCGCTGAATGTTTAAGAGAATTTATTAATGATTAGTTAGTCCTTTTTTAATCTTTTTCTGGCAGATACTATTATGGGATGATCCTCAGCAGAATCTACGCTTAAACTTTTTTCTATTTTATGTTTATTTTTATCCTCAAATTTAATTACTAAAATAAAAATATAGATTAATAAAGTATTAAAAAGAATTAAAAAAGTTAATTGATTAAACTCTTCACTAAAAATTATTAGTGAGTTGACTAATGCAGTAATAAAAAAAAAAAATATTTTATTTTTCATCTTAAAAAGAAACTTATTATTAGGTTTTTTAAAAATTGTATTTTGGGTATATCATTTTTGCATTCTAAACTATAACTTTTTAAAAATAATTCAATAAATACAAGCTCAAAATTATCTATTTTCTTTTTCTCTGCTAATAAAAAATGCTTAGAAAATTTTTCAATTCCAGAAAAATCAAAATTTTTTCTAAAATAAATGTATAAAGCTATTTGAAAGTATAATGAAAAAGAAAATTTTTCTGTAGACTTTTTAGAATCAAGTAAAATCTTGTTAAATTGAATATTAAATTTTTCAAACTTATCGTACAGTTTTTCAATTTTCTTTTCCTGAGTTAAATCAGAGAAAATATCAATTAGTTTTGAAAAAGTTGCTATTAAATATTTCCCACCATATTTATTTATCTCTTTAATTAATACTATTTTAGATTCATTCTTTTGCAATTCGTCATAAAGCCATTTTAATTTAATTTGTATTATGATTTCCTCAGAACTATTTTTGCAAAAATTGAAAAGCGTATTCTCAAATTCAAACATAAGGTGCAAAATGTCTCTATGATTTTTATAATATCTCAGTTGCAATGACCTAATATAAAAAAAACTGTTTTTTGGCATAACAAAAATTATCACATTAAAATTATTAAAATTTAATAACTATAAATTTTTTTTGTTGAAAACCTAGTGATGATTTAATATTTTCATATTAATAATTTAGGAGCAAATTTATGAAACTCGTTTTACCCGAACTATCATTTTCTCATAATGCCCTAGCTAAAAACGGCATGAGTCAAGAGACACTTGAATTTCATCATGATATTCATCACAAAACTTACGTTGACAACGGAAACAAACTTATATCAGGAACAGAATGGGAAGAAAAAGATATTGAGGATATTATTAAAGGAACCTACGATCAGTCTGTTATTCAACAGAATGGGATATTCAATAATGTAGCCCAACATTGGAACCATTGCGAATTTTGGAAAATGTTATCTCCAGAAAAATGTGTGATTCCAGATAAATTAAATGAAGAATTAAAAAAAAATTTTCAAAGCGTTGAAAACTTTAAAAAACTTTTTACTGAGGCTGGAATTGGGCAATTTGGTTCAGGTTGGTGTTGGTTAGTAAAGGAAAATGATGGTACTTTGAAAATTACTAAAACAGAAAATGGAGTCAACCCTATCTGTTTTGAACAGGAANCATTGTTAGGTTGCGATGTTTGGGAGCATTCTTACTACATCGATTTTAGAAATAAGAGACCTGCTTACTTATCTAATTTCTTGGATAATTTAGTTAATTGGGACTATGTTTCCTCCAAACTTTAATTCAATTATTATTTGTCTCTTGTTTAAAGCCAAAGATAATAATAAGNGGTGATGCTATAAAAATAGACGAATAGGTACCGATTAATACCCCCCAAATCATTGCNATGACAAATCCCTTAACAACTTCACCTCCAAAAAGGTANAGGGAAATCAAAGCTAGTAAAGTTGTCAACGAAGTCATAATTGTTCTTGCAAGGGTTTGATTAATAGAAAAATTTAAGAGTTGAGATAAGTTGTCTTTATTGGGGTTTTTTACTAAATTCTCACGAACTCTGTCAAAAACTACAACNGTATCATTAATTGAATATCCTGCTATAGTAAGTATTGCCGCTATTGAAGCAAGGTTAAATTCAATTTGTGTTATTGCAAAAAAACCTATTGTAGAAACCACATCGTGAAATAATGCAACCAATGCACCTAAACCAAATTGCCAACCCGAAAATCTAAACCAAATATATATAAACATTGCCAATAAAGAGAAAGAGATTGCTTTAATACCCATCAAAGTCAATTCCTTTCCTACCTTCGGACCAACAAATTCAGTTCTCCGGTAGTCTATTTTTTCGGACAAGTTGTCTTTAAGCTTTTTAATCACTTCCTTTTGATCTGAATCATTATCGCTTTGTTTTTCTATTCTAAAAAGTATGTTCGATGGTTCACCAAATTCTTGAATTTCTGAGTTCCCGATCTCGAGTTCAGCTATCGTGTCTCTTAAATAACCTAGATCTGGGGGATTCTCAAATTTAGCTTCGATCATTATACCACCCTTAAAATCAATTCCGAGGTTGAGGTTTTTGAAAAAAAATAAAAAAAATGCACAAGTTATTAAGGAAAATGAAAACACGAAAGCAAGATTTCTGTATTTAAAAAAATTTATATTGAATTTCATTGACTTCCTATAAATAAATCCTGTCTGGTTTAAATTTTAATACCCAAACTGTGACTATAAGTTTTGTCAAAATTAAAGCTGTAAACATTGATGATAAGATACCTATACTAAGTGTAACAGCAAATCCCTTTATTGGCCCTGAACCATAGTTGTACAACAACAAGGCAGCAATTAAAGTTGTAATGTTGGCGTCTAATATAGTTTTAATTGCAAACTTATAACCCAAGTCAATGGAATTTATTATTGATCTCCCAGATCTTAATTCCTCCTTGATTCTCTCAAATACAAGTACATTAGCATCGACAGCCATACCAATAGTAAGAACTATTCCAGCGATACCAGGCATTGTTAAAGTTGCTTCTATTAAGCTTAACATAGCAACTAATAGAATTATATTTAAAAATATAGCGATGTCTGCAATAAGTCCCATAAATCTATATCTAAATATCATGAACAAAATTACCAAGACGAATCCTATAATCAGTGCTTTTTTTCCNGCTCTAATTGAATCTATTCCTAAACTTGGACCGACTGTTCTCTCCTCTAGAACTTTAATGGGTGCAGGAAGAGAACCAGCCCTCAACAATACCGCTAGATCATTNGCAGCTTCTGGGGAAAAGTTTCCACTTATATTTCCCTGACCACCAGTTATGGGTTCTCTAATTTGTGGTGCACTAATTACTTTATTGTCAAGCAATATTGCTAACCTTTGATAGGTATTTTCAGTAGTTATTTTAGCAAATTTNTTTGCACCCTTTTTATCGAACTCAAAAGCTACCACATATTTNCCTGTCTGAGCATCGACTGTTGCTGCAGCATTGTTTAGTCTGTCTCCAGTTAATAAAACTCTTTTTTTGACTACAAATTCTTTTTCATAACCTGTGGGATCAGCATTAAGAACCTTAAATGTTCCTGGCGGAAGTTTGCCCCTTTGAGTAGCTAGTTCGACCGTGGTTGGATCGAGCATATGAAAGTTTAATTTAGCCGTCCGACCTATCAATGATTTTACTCGTTCAGGATCTTTTATGCCAGGTAGTTGAACTACAATTCTATCCTTGCCTTGTCTTTGAATAATGGGTTCTTTGGTCCCAGATTCATCAACACGTTTTCTAACCACCTCAATGGACTGTTGAACAGTATTCATCTGGAGTTCGTCAATATAATTTTCAGTAAAAATCAAATTTAAATTATTGTCACTGGTATCAATTAAAATATTCTTATCAATATTTTTTCTGATAGATTGCACTGCATCTGCTACCATTTTTTCTTGAGTAATTGTAACTACCGCGCCAGTTACCTTGGTACCAAGATTAGAATATTTTATCTTTTGTTTTCTCAAAGAAGATCTTATTGTGTCCACCAAGTCTTCAGATTTTTCCTTTAAAACTGCATTAGTTTCAACTTCCAANAATAGATGCGAACCACCTTGTAAATCCAAGCCAAGATTAACTTGCTTCTTGGAGAAAACTTCTGGGAGAGCTGTAACTTCGCTTTTTCCAAAAAAATTAGGAATCATGTAATAAAATCCAAGGATGATTACAGAAACTACTAAAAGAATATTCCACTTATTTAATTTTAACATTTCTTATTTTTTTTTATTTATTACGTCAGCTACTGTGGACCTGTAAATTACAACATTAACATTTTGAGAAATTTCAACAGTAAGCTTTTCTTCGCTATCAACTTTCATAACTTTTCCGACGATACCTCCGCTTGTCAAAATTTGATCGCCACGCTTAATCTGACTTAGTAAAATCTTGTGCTCCTTTTGTTTTTTTTGTTGAGGTCTAATTAATAAAAAATAAAAAATTAAAAAAATTAATATTAATGGTATAAATGAAGCTAGCATTGATGGTTGCTGAGCTGCAGTTTGTGCGAAAGCTGGATTAATCATAAAAACCTCAATATAAACCAAATTAAGTATTTATATATTACAGCCAAATTAATAAAACAAAATCTACTAAAAAACAAATGAATTTATTTAAAAAAAAACTTAATTTTGAAAAAAACAAATTTTTTATCTTTCTTCCAAATTTGTTAGAGCTTGTGCCCATNCACCTTCTGTCCGTTCTAGCTTTGAATGACCTNATAGGNATAGATACCCAAAAAAANAAAATAATNTATAATACCAGTAAATTCATTTTTGGNANAAAGTGTAATAACATACTTTTATGGGGAGCCAAAGGAATGGGAAAATCAACCTTAATAAAATCTGTTGTAAAACATTTTGAAAAACATAATTTAACCTATATTGAAATATTTCCTAATAGCATCCACTACATTCCAGAAATAGTGTATTATTTATCCGCATTTAATCAAAAGTTTATAATTTACATTGATGATTTAAATCTTAAAAGTGATGATAAAAATTTTACAATGTTCAAAACAATAATTGAAGGTAGCTGTCTTACAGATCTGAATAATATAAAGTTTTATGTGTCATCAAACCTAAGGCATATAGCTCATAAAAATCATAAAAATAATAGTGATTTTTCAAATATAAATTCAACAGAAGCATCAGAAAATTTGTTAGCATTATCAGANAGATTTGGTCTTTGGGTCGGTTTTCATAAAATAAATAAAAACCAATATTTGAAAATCATAGAACATTATTTACGAAAAAATTCTATTAACATTTCACCAGAAATAATGAATGCTGCNGTAAGATGGTCGGTTGAAAAAGGCAGTTATTCCGGTAGGACTGCGTGGCAATTCGTAAATGATTTGTCACCTGATGATTAAGATAGAAATTTTAGAGGATCAACCGCATCTTTACCTTTACGAATCTCAAAATGTAACTGAGGTTCTCTAACATTTCCTGTTTCACCAACGACACCAATTACCTCTCCTTGTTTTACAGATGCTCCCTTTTTTAAAAATACTTTGTCTAGATGAGCATAGGCTGTGATCCAATTTTCTGAATGTTTTAATAGAACTAAGTTTCCGTATCCTGGTATTTCGTTTCCAATATAAACAACTTTTCCACCTTTTGATGCTTCAACATTTTTTCCGAANTCTGCACTGATATTTATACCATCATTAAAGAAACCTGGTTTAACGGATCCATATTTGGAAATTACTTTTCCTGAAACTGGCCATTTAAACTTTCTAAAATCAAATTTTTTTGAAAGTTTCTTTTCTTTCTTTTTTTGGGTTTTTTTTAATTTTCTTGTTTTAGATTTAAACTCATAGATATATGGTACGATTATTTTTTGACCGTGTTCTATTGAATTTGGATTTCTTATGTTATTTCGTCTAGAAAGTTCAAATAAATCAGTTTTATATAGCCTTGAAATTGAATATAAAGTATCACCTCTTTTTACAGTATATACTTTCTTCTTAGGTAAAAGTAATTTTTGTTTAGGATAGATTTTGTAAGGTGATTTAATTTCATTAAGATAAATCAACTCTTTCAAAGAAAAATTAAATTTTTTTGATATCGANTATAANTTGTCTCCTNTTTTNATTATNTATACATTTTTTTCNGACTTTTCTTTGTTATATATTTTNTATTCTCCGTATATTAATTTCTCACAACTACTTAGGAGAAAAATAATTAAAAAAATTACCAACATTAACTAATCCTCAGTCCCTTCAAGAAGGGGAACAAACCTTACGTTAGATAAGTTTTCGACACGAATCTTACCATTTTCAATCTTTATCACTTTTTTTAAAACCTGCTGGTTATAATCCTCCCCGATTGGGATTATCATTATTCCATCGTATTTTAATTGACTAACTAAGGTGCTAGGTATTTCAGGAGCACAGGCGGTAACAATTATTCTATCGAATGGTGCTTGTTCTTTCCATCCAAGACCGCCATCAGCATGCCTACAAAAAATATTACCTAATTCTAATGACTGAAATAAATTTTTGGTTTTTTTAGCAAGGAGTTTATGTCTTTCTATAGTATAAACAAATCTAGCTAACTTTGCCAAAATNAATGTTTGGTAACCACTTCCAGTTCCGATTTCCAAAACTCTTAATTTTTTGTTTAATTTTAAGTTTTGTGTCATTAAGGCTACAATTAGGGGTTGGGAGATTGTTTGACCACAATCAATTGGAAGAGCAGTATTTAAATTTGATTTGTTTTTTAAACTNGCATCAATAAATTTGCTTCTATCTATTTTTTCAATTTCGTTAAGAACCTGATTATCATTAATCCCATTTTTTTTTAGGTTAAGAATNAGATCAATTTTATCTTTATTCTCTTTAATCCTATTCATCAACATTTAAAGTTTTTATATTATTCATATAATTTCTAAGTATTTTAGGAATTGTTACAGAACCGTCTTTATTTTGAAAATTTTCTAATATACTCACAATAACNCTTCCAACTGCAAGCGAAGAACCATTCAAGGTATGTGGATATGATATTTCTTTAGTGATATGATCTTTTATTCTCATTTTCATTCTTCTTGATTGAAAATCTTTACAATTTGAACAACTTGATACTTCTCTATATTGATTCTGTCCTGGCATCCANACTTCAATATCAATTGTGTAAGAGGATGAGAACCCAGTATCAGTGCTACATAATTCAACAAGTCGATAAGGTATCTCTAGTTTTTCTAAGATTCTTGTAGCACAATTAATCATTCTTTGTAACTCTGACATTGAATTTCTAGAATTGGTAATTGAAACTAGTTCAACTTTTCCAAATTGATGTTCTCTCATTAAACCCTTGGTATCCGTCCCAGATGAGCCAGCTTCGCTTCTAAAACAATTTGTAAACGATGTGTAACGTAAAGGTAAATTATCTGAACTTATTATTTGCTCCCTATTAAGATTTGTAAGTGAAACCTCGGANGTNGGGATNAGCCACAATTCATTAAAATTAGTTTTAAATAAATCCTGACTAAACTTTGGAAGCTGNCCTGTTCCAACNAGACACTCACTTTTTACTAACTCNGGAACAGTATGTTCAAGATATCCNAATTCTAATGTATTGTTATCAAGCATAAAGTTAATTAATGCCCTATGCATTAAAGCTAATTTTGATTTTAATACAGAAAACCTACTACCAGATAATTTTATAGCTTTTTCATAATCTAAAAGACCAAGACATTCAGCAACATCAAGGTGATTTTTTGTTGGAAAATCAAATTCTCTGATTTTACCATCAACCCTTATTACTTTATTGTCTTCTTCAGAATTTCCGAGTGGAACTTTTTTATCCAAGATATTTGGGATCTCTAAGATTATTCTATTTAATTTATCCAGTTTCGCTTCATTGATTGTGTTAAGTTCAGATATCTTCTTTTTAATTATAGACACATTTTCCTTAATATTATCTAAAGAGTTAGGTCTTGAGTGACTAAAATTTTTAGATAATTCATTTCTTTCTTNTTGAAGTTGTTGGAGTTTATTTAGACTTTCTAAATATTCATTGTGAATATGAGTTATTGTCTTACTTAAAGGTTCCAAGTTTCTTTTTTTGAGAGATTCATCAAAAAGTTCCTGATTATCTTTTATAAATTTTATATCGTGCATTTACTTTTTTAAAATGAAAGANTGTATAAATATTATAGATATTTCATAAAAAATCAAAAGCGGTATTGCAATCCCTATTTGAGAAATTAAGTCCGGTGGAGTTACAATTGCTGAAAATATTATTATACCTAAAGCAAAAAATTTTCTATTTTTTTTGAGTTGATTTACACTGAGAATTTTGAGTTTTGCCAATGCTATTAATAGAATGGGAAAAAGAAATGATAATCCACTTGCAAACAATAAATTCATAGTCAATTTCATATATTCCGAATATTTTGATTCTAATTCAACATTTAATGAACCGTCTAATAAATTTTCAAACGATAAAAAAAAGTTCCAAACCACAGGAATTAAAAAGAAATAAGAAAAAACAAGGCCTAGTGTAAATAAAATTGGGATAAGAATAAGAATTGGAGAAAAGAACTTTTTTTCTTTTTTATACAAAGCTGGAGATATAAAAAAAAAAATTGCATTATAAACAGTGGAAATGAACACAAAAATGAAGTAAACAAAGATATTTTCAAATTTGATGTAAATATTTCTGGCAAACTGGTAAATATCATTCTTTTTCCATCATTTTCTGTTATCTGAAAAAGAGGATTGATCAGAATTTTTGCTATAATATCCGAAAAATAAAAACAGACTAAAAAAGAACTAAATAAAAAAGCAAAACAAAATAATAATCTATTTCGTAACTCTCTTAAGTGATCCAAATAACTC
>PARR01000041.1 GCA_002711625.1 Rickettsiales bacterium
CTATAAAAAAATCAGTTGCTGGAGTTGCGATGGGTTTAATTAAGGATGAAAATGACTTTATTGTACTAACTGACATTCTTGGTGACGAGGATCATTTGGGTGATATGGACTTCAAGGTTGCAGGTACCAAAGACGGAGTAACTGCGCTTCAAATGGATATAAAAATCACAGGAATTACAGGAGAGATAATGAAAAACGCCTTGGAACAAGCAAGCGATGCCAGAAAGGTTATCCTTAAAGCTATGGACAAAAAAATAAGTGAAGCACGGAAAGAACCAAAGGACAGTGCACCAAAAATTTTGAAAATTAAAATTGATAAGTCAAAAATCAGAGAGGTTATAGGTAGTGGTGGAAAAATTATAAGAGAGATTTGTGAAACCTCAGGAGCAAAAGTTGAAATAGACGATGAAGGACAGGTTTTAATATCTTCTTCTAAAGCATCCGAAGGAGATTCCGCTCTTAAAATGATTAATGACATTGTCGCTGAACCAGAAGTGGGGAAAATTTATGAAGGGAAAGTAGTTAAAACGATGGATTTTGGNGCCTTTGTTAACTTTTTAGGAAACAGAGATGGATTGGTCCATATAAGCCAACTCAAAAACGAAAGAGTAGAAAAAACTACTGATGTGGTCAACGAGGGTGATACGGTTAAAGTTAAAGTAATCGGAGTTGACGATAGAGGNAAGGTTAAGTTGAGTATTAAAGACGTTTAGGTATACAGAGTTAATGAAAATAATAAATTCAATGAAATTATCTGGAAAAGAGGCTCTTCCACTGATTGAGGGTGGAAAAGGAATCTCAATTAGTAACGGCCTAAGTTCAGGAGAGTGGGCTAAATCAGGAGGCGTTGGAACATTTTCAGGAGTAAATGCNGATTCATATGACGGNAAAGGNATCTTGATTGAACAAAAATATTACGGAAAGACNAGATCTGANAGGCATAATGAGCTTATTAATTTTGCNATAAAAGGAGCTGTNACNCAAGCTCAACAAGCNAGAGATATTGCNGGTAAAGATGCTGTTCTCCACATGAATATTTTGTGGGAAATGGGTGGTGCAGAAAAGATTTTAACAGAAACACTAGAAAAAGCGTCAGATATTATNGATGGAGTAACTTGCGGAGCAGGTATGCCTTATAAATTATCAGAAATTTCTGCAAGATACGGAGTTTATTATTATCCCATTGTATCTTCTGCGAGAGCATTCAATGCTTTGTGGAAAAGATCTTATAGAAAAACATCTGAATTTTTGGGGGGTGTTGTTTACGAAGATCCTTGGCTTGCAGGCGGACATAATGGTTTATCAAATAGTGAGAACCCTCTGTCACCNGAGCCGCCTTATCCTCGAGTGAAGGAATTAAGATCTTTGATGAATCAATTTAATCTTCAAGAAGTTCCAATAATTATGGCAGGAGGAGTTTGGAATCTAGATGAATGGTCTGATTGGATTGAAAACCCTGAGATTGGAAAGATTGCTTTCCAATTTGGAACAAGACCCTTGCTGACAAAAGAGAGTCCAATCCCTGAAGACTGGAAAAAAAAATTGTTAACAATAAAAAAAGGTGAAGTATCATTACATAGGTTTAGTCCAACAGGATTTTATTCCTCAGCTGTAAGAAATAATTTTTTGAGAGAGCTTGAAGAAAGATCGGAGAGACAGACTCCTTTTGAAAAAATAAGAACTAATGAATACGATGAAAAAATTGAAATTGGGCCCAGAGGAAAGCCCATTTATGTAAAAAAAGAAGATAAATCGAGAATTGAGAAGTGGATGGATAAGGGTTTTTTAAAGTCACTTAAAACACCAGACAACACATTGATTTGGGTTACTATTCAAAAAGCAACACAAATTTTAAAAGACCAAATTAATTGCATGGGTTGTTTATCTCAATGTTCGTTTAGCAACTGGTCACAAGGGGAAAAAGGAAACAATGGAAAAAAGCCCGACCCAAGATCATTCTGTATTCAAAAAACACTTATGGAAATTAGTCATGGCTTGGCAAGTATTGAGGATGCTTTGATGTTTGCAGGGCATTCTGTTTATAGGTTTGCCAGAGATCCCTTTTATAGCAATGGATACGTTCCTAAGGTTAAAGAATTAGTTGACAGAATAATGAAGGGGATGTAACTTCGAGCATAAATTGAAATGAAAAATAAATACGTAATTAAAGCAATAAATTCTCTAAGGAAATCGTCTTTAAAAGTTACAACTCAAAGAATTAAGCTTATAGAGATAATGTTTTCCAAAGGAAATTGTCATTTAACTGCTGAAGAAGTACACAAACTTGTTCGAAAAAAAGACCTTACAGTTTCTTTGGCAACTGTTTATAACACTCTAAATCTATTTACTTCTCACGGTATACTTAAACTTCATCGGGTACCAAGTGATAAACTATACTTCGATACGAATTTGAAGCCTCATCATCATTTTTTTTGTAAGGAAACGCAGAAGCTTATAGATATAGAGGAGTCACATATTTTAATAGGAAAAGTTCCTAAACCCCCAAGAGGTAAAAAAATATCCTCTGTGCAAGTGATTGTAAATATAGAATAGACAGTTTAGAATTATTCTAAATATTATTTGACTAGTTTTTCCTTTATTTTTATAATTTACATAATATATATATTATTGGGTTGTTGTCTGGCAATTTATCGCTATCAACTTTAAATTTGAACACTATTTGGAGTAAATAAATATGGATGATATAAGCAAATGTCCCGTAATGCATGGGTCAACTACTATCAATAAAGGAACAAGTACTACCAACAGAGATTGGTGGCCTAATCAACTTAACATTAATATCCTTCATCAGAATGATAAAAGGTCTAACCCAATGAGTATAGACTTTAATTACAGAGAGGAATTTAAAAAATTAGATTATTTTGCTTTAAAAAAAGATTTAAATGACTTAATGACAGATTCAAAAGATTGGTGGCCTGCGGATTATGGTCACTATGGTCCTTTCTTCATAAGACTTACATGGCATGCGGCAGGTACTTACAGAACTTGGGACGGAAGGGGTGGCGGTGGCACAGGTGATCAAAGATTTGCACCGTTAAATAGTTGGCCTGATAATGGAAACCTCGATAAAGCTAGGAGATTGTTGTGGCCGATCAAACAAAAATATGGGAATAAAATAAGTTGGGCTGATCTTTTCATTCTCGTTGGTAATGTTGCCATCGAGTCCATGGGAGGTAAAACATTTGGATTTAGCGGGGGTCGTTCCGATATTTGGTCTCCCCCCGAAGATATTTACTGGGGACGAGAAAATGAGTGGCTCCAGAATAAAAGGTATACTGGAAAAAGAGAGTTAGAAACACCACTTGGTGCGGTTCAAATGGGTTTAATTTATGTTAACCCGCAAGGACCTGATGGCAACCCAGATCCATTAGCAAGTGCCAGAGACATTCGAGAGACCTTTTCTCGAATGGCAATGAATGATGAAGAGACTGTAGCTTTGACAGCAGGCGGTCACACATTTGGTAAGGCGCATGGAGCCGGTCCAGAAGAAAATGTAGGCGCTGAACCAGAAGGTGCGCCAATTGAACAGATGGGTTTTGGATGGAAAAATAGTTTTAAATCAGGCAAAGGAACTGATGCAATAACTAGCGGTATTGAAGGCCCTTGGACCTCTAACCCAACTAAATGGGATAATGGGTATTTTGATCTTTTATTTAAATATGATTGGGAACTTGTTAAAAGTCCAGCTGGTGCTTATCAGTGGCATCCTATTAATCCTGATGATTCAGATTTAGCTCCTGATTCAGGTGATGCTAATAATAAAGTAACNACNATCATGACAACAGCAGANATGGCATTAAAAGAAGACCCTGAATACAGGAAGGTNTCCAAACGTTTCCATGAGAATCCAGAGCAATTTGCCGACGCTTTCGCAAGAGCTTGGTTTAAACTCTTNCATAGGGATATGGGNCCTAAAACTAGATATCTTGGNCCAGAAGTGCCAGAAGAAGATTTAATCTGGCAAGATCCAGTCCCTAANGGTAACTCTGATTTCAATATCAAGGAAGCAAAAAGTTTAATTAGAGATTCCGGTCTTTCTATAGCCGAAATGGTTGAAACCGCCTGGGCCAGTGCATCTACTTATCGTTGTACAGATATGAGAGGTGGATCCAATGGAGCCAGAATTTCTCTTGCACCTCAAAAAAATTGGGAGGCTAACAAACCTCAACAACTTGCAAAAGTTTTAAATATTTTAACAAGTATAGCTAGAAAAGTTAGTAGTTCACTCGCCGATATTATTGTATTGGCTGGAAATGTGGGAATTGAAATTGCCAGTGGAAAGGAACTGGAATTTATTCCTGGTAGAGGAGATGCATCTCAGCAACAAACAGATGAAGAGTCATTCAGTGTTTTAGAGCCACTGGCCGATGGTTTTAGGAATTATCAAAAACAGCAATTTTCATCAAGTCCTGAAGAAATGCTTTTAGATAAGTCTCAACTACTTGGTTTAACTGCTCCTGAAATGACAGCTTTAGTTGGTGGTATGCGTTCGTTAGGTATCAGTTATGAAGGTCATGGTATCTTTTCTGATGATACTTCAAAACTTTCCAATGATTTTTTTCTTACCGTTCTGGATATGAATCTTGAATGGAGGAAGGTACACGATAATTTATATAATGGTATTGACACAAAAAACGGAAAAGTCATTCATAACGCAACTCGAGTAGATTTGGTATTTGGTTCGAATTCTCAGTTACGTGCTATTTCAGAGATTTATGCTAGTAAAGATTCAAAAGACAACTTTGTTAATGATTTTATTGCAGCATGGAATAAAGTAATGAATTTAGACAGATTTGATATTTAAAAAAGCACCAAGTTGAATAGCTAGCGCGTTATACATCTTTAGGTCCCCAGAATTTAATTTTTTGGATCCAACCTGATATTCCATTAACGTCTATTTTACACCATTCTACTCTGCATTTTGTGATTTTGAAAGTAAGGCTGTAACCAAGTTCCGCAAGTTTTTTTTGTTCTACTCTAGGAAACATATATAAGATTGCCTTATCATCATTAATTATTCCGAATTTATCCTTACTTAATTGAGACATAGAAATCCATCCTACTCTATTATTGAAATCAGTAACTTTTTTCCATGAATCAAACTCATCCAATAGAACTAAAGGATAACCTTTATTAAAAATTTTATATATAATGAGATGATTTTTTCCTGGACCATTCCTGACATTTACCTCATTATATTTTGTTGAAAAAAAAAATTTTTTATCCACACTAAAATTTTGTTCTGGTATAAAGATAATAAACACAGAAACTAGATATTTTAGTGAAAAAAAGATTATGAATCTTAAAAAGATTAAGATACTTCTCACGAGGAAGCTTCCTGATGAAATTGAAACAAAGCTTTTGAAAAAGTTTTCGGTTGTCATTAATAAAAACGATAAAAAGTTATCCTACACTGAACTAAAAAAAAGAGTTGCTGATATAGATGTCTTAGTTCCATGTATTAGTGATACCATTGATGCATCGATAATCAAAGCGGCAAAAAACCTAAAATTAATAGCTAATTTCGGAAACGGTGTTGACAACCTTGATTTAGTAACTGCAAACGAAAAAAAAATTCTTGTAACCAACACTCCGGATGTATTAACTGAAGACACAGCCGATCTTGTTCTTACTATGATTTTGATGATTTCTCGACGAATTGTTTTGGCGCAAGAAAAACTAATGAGTGGTAACTGGAATGGTTGGGGCCCAAGTGAAACTCTAGGTGAAAAACTCTCTGGGAAAAAAATAGGAATCATTGGGATGGGACGCATTGGTAAAGCTGTTGCTTTGAGGTGTAAGTCTTGTGGTATAAAGATTAACTACCACAATAGAAATAGATTAAACAAACTAGAGGAAAGTCATTTTGAGGCAAAATTTTGGGAGAATCTGGATGCCATGTTATGTCACGTTGACATAATAAGTATACATTGTCCATATACTCCAGAGACATTTCACCTGTTGTCTAAAAAAAGGCTTTTGAGATTAAAAAAAAATTCAATTATAATTAATACCTCACGTGGCGAAATAATTGATGAAACTGAGTTGGCAAGATTGTTAATTAAACAAAAAATCGCTGGTGCTGGCTTAGACGTATTTGAACACGAACCTCAGATCACTCAAGAACTTTTAGACGCTAAAAATGTTGTTCTTTTGCCTCATATAAGTTCTGCTACAAAAGAGAGTAGAATTTCAATGGGTGATAGAGTTATTACAAACATTGAATCTTTTTCTTCTGGAAGACGACCACCCGACATTGTGAGTGTGAATAATCTAATTATTTAAAAGCGATTTGTTGCATGTATTGCACTGAGCATTTTTGCTGACTTTAATTTTTTTAAAGATATAATCAAAACAGTCAATTAAAACCATTTGTTCATAAATATTCCTATCGAAACCCAATATAATCTTTATAACTGTCATTGCTTGCATAATACCACCCATTGCTGCCACTTGAGCAGTGATACCCAGTTGGTCGCATGTTCCAGTATCTTGGATATTATTTGATGGAAATATACATTCATAACACGGATAGTTTTTATGACTTTGTGAAGAAAAGGCAAAAAGCTGAATATGAAAATTTTGCAACGCAGCTGACACTAGTTTTTTCCTTTTATTTACGCAAAATTTATTTATTAGATACCTCGTTTCAAAATTATCAGAACAATCGACGATAAGTTTGTAGTCTTTTAGTTCTTTATCTATGTTGTCTCGATCGATTTTTAATGGGCGTTTTATGATTGTTATTTTGGAATTAATTTTTGCGATTGAAGAACCGAGAGTTACGGCCTTATTTTTACCAATATCTTTTTCCTCAAATAGTGACTGCCTATTTAAATTACTAAGTTCAACATTGTCAAAATCAGCTAAAAGAAGTTTTCCCACTCCAGACATTGTTAATGATTGTGCAACTGTAGAACCCAGTCCACCACATCCAATTATTGCAACTGAAGAATTGATAATTTTCTTTTGTCCAACAAGTCCTATTTTGTCGATCAAAATTTGCCTTGAGTATCTCTCGATTAGTTGATCACTAAGTTTTGTCATTTCTCAAATTTCATTAAATAACTCAGTCGACAAATATCTTTCTGCAAATGAGGGGATCATTATAATTGTATTTTTGCCTTTCATTTTAACTTCTTCATTAACCTCAATTGCCGCTGCCAATACAGCACCAGAGGAGATTCCAGCAGCAATGCCCTCAACTCTCGCTAAATTTCTTGAAAATTCGAGTGCAGAGTTATTACTTATTGGCAAAATTCTATCAATAAATTTTGTTTCTAATATTTTTGGAACAAACCCGGCTCCCAGTCCCTGTATTATGTGAGAACCTGGTTCACCTGTACTCAAAACTGGAGAATCCTCAGGCTCAACTGCGATNATTTCGATTTTTTTATTTTTCATTTTCAGAAATTTTCCAACTCCTGTGATTGTACCTCCAGTACCAACACCTGATATGAAGCAATCAATTTCACCGCCAGTATCCTTCCAGATTTCTTCAGCTGTAGTTTTGAAATGAATTTTATAATTTTCTTTATTAGAAAATTGATCTAAAATTANGCTATCCTTAATATTTTCTCTAATCTCTTTAGCTTTTTCAATTGCACCTAACATTCCTCTAGATTTAGGAGTAATCATAATAGTGGCACCAAGAAATTTTAGCATTTTCTTTCTTTCTAGCGACATGCTATCNGGCATTGTTAATATTAATTTGTATCCCCTAGAAGCACAGATAAATGCCAGAGCAATGCCAGTATTTCCTGATGTAGCCTCAATTATCGTGGAATTAACATCTATTTTATTTTCCTTCTCCGCTTTATTTATCATAGCAAGCCCAATTCTGTCTTTAACCGATCCAAGTGGATTAAAAAATTCTAATTTTGCAATTATGTTTCCCTTTAGATTGTATTTTTTTTTTATTTTTCTGAGTAAAACTAGTGGAGTTCTACCAATAGTTTCCTCTATTGACGAAAATATATGTTTTTTATTAGATAACAAAATCTACTTTCCGTTGAGAATTTTTTTGAACTTTTTGTTTTTTTGCTATTTCGCACAACTCACTAACTGTAATTTCACTAAAATAGCTAAGGAATTTATGAGAAATTTTGTTTATGAGAGGTTGTATGACCTTTTTTGAGAGCTCTGAAGTATGTTCGCTATAAATCTGATCTCCATCACATACAGCCTCGATTATATCTGAAACTGTAACCTTTCTTTTTTCTCTTGATAAACGATACCCACCTTTTGGTCCTCGTGAACCAACGAGTATTCTCTTTTGAACCAATTTCTGGAGTGTTTGTTCTAGATATCTTTTAGGTATTCCTTGCCTTTGTGCTATCGATACATTTTGAACGGGTTGGGTACCAGAGTTAATTGAAATATCAATAACTGCTTCTATGGCATATAAAATTTTTTTTTGTATTTTAAACATAACTTATTTAAATCCAGTTGAACCAAACCCCCCAATACCTCTTTCTGTTGAGTTAATTGAATCCACCTCCTTTATCTTAATTTTAGGAAGTTGCATAAAAATTATCTGAGCTATCCTCATCCCCCTTTCAACAGTGAAAACTTCGTCAGAATGATTAATAAGAATTACACAGATTTCACCCCGATAATCCGAATCTATTGTTCCCGGTGAATTTAAAACAGTAATGAGATTTTTTAATGCTAACCCAGATCTAGGTCTAACCTGGGCCTCAAGGTCCTCTGGCATCTCCAGGGAAAATCCAGATGGTATTAATGCAGACTGGGAAGGAGCAATTATTATTTTTTTATCAATGGCAGCCACTAAATCAAATCCAGCACTATTTTTGGTTGCTTTTTTTAAAGGATATAATCCTTCAGCATTTTTAAGAGTTTTGACTAAAATTTCTTTCATTTTTATAATTTATTCATTTTGAAAAAAGAAACAATTTTTTTTGATAATTTCTTAGCAATATCTCGTTTACTAAGACTGGGCCACTCTTGATTTATTTTTTTATCAATAAAATAAACCTTATTTTTCTTATCCCCAAACCCCTTGTTATCAGCAACGACGTTCGCAATAAGCATGTCACAACCCTTTCTCAAAAATTTTTGATGAGAATTTTTTTTAAGATTTTCGGTTTCAGCCGAAAACCCAATTACCAGTTCTGGCCGATGCACATGTTTAGATATTGTTTGAAGAATATCAGGGGTTTGAATTAGCTGTAGTTGAAAACTTCCCGCTTTTTTTTTTATTTTATTATTAGAGATTTTTTTACACTCCCAATCGGTGATTGCTGCAACTGAAATAAAAATGTCACATGGCAAGGAATCTAATGATGCTTTTAAGAAATCTCCCGCACTTTGAACTCTTTTTACAGACAAATTTATTGGTAGATCTAATTTGGTTGGCCCACTGATCAATGTCACATCTGCTCCTAGAAGATATAAATATTTGGCAATTTCAATACCTTGTAAACCTGATGAATGATTACTAATAAATCTAATGGGATCTATTTTTTCTACTGATGGTCCTGTGGTTACAACAACCTTTTTATTGAATAGCTTCCTTTCAACAGATAAGAACCCAAAAAGTATATTTGCGATTTTATCTATATCCATTAATTTTCCTTTACCAATTGTTCCACATGCTAATTTCCCAGAATCAGGTTGTAAAACCTGAATTCTCATTTCATTGAGAATTTTGACATTTTTTTTCACTGCTAAATTCTTCCACATATTAGTATTCATAGCCGGAGCAATAATTTTCTTACCAGGATAAGCCATTAGAACATTGGTTGCTAAATCGTCTGCATTTCCATTAGCTATTTTTGCAAGAAAGTTTGCTGTACACGGCACAACAGCGATGGCATCACAATCTGAGGATAAGTTTATGTGTAACATTTTTTTTTCATCATCAAGCGAAAAAAGATTTGTATAAATTTTTTTTCCAAGCAAGCTCTCAAATGCTAGGGGTTTAACAAATTTTTTTGCATTTTCAGTTAAAATACATTCGCACTCAATTTTTTTCTCTTGCAATCTGCGTATCAAGTCAAGTGTTTTATAACAAGCAATCCCACCGGTAACAATTATGAGGACTTTTTTTTTAATATTATAATTCATTTTATTGCTGAATGAATGGCAGCTACTCCACCAAATATATCAAACACTTCTATTTTTTTGAAACCTGCAAAACGAAATTTTTTCGAAAGTTCTAATTGATCTGGAAAGATTTCAATGCTTTTAACAAGATAATCATATGCAAATTTATTTTTTACAAACAGCTCTCCATACAATGGAAGAATTTTTTTATAAATACCAAATAAATTATTTAATGTAACGTTATTAACTTGGCTAAATTCCAAACAGTGGAAACTAGCATTTTTTTTTAATACCCTATTTATCTCTTTAAGAGATTTGTTTAAATCTGAGAAGTTTCTCAATCCAAAACTCACAACAATAGCATCAAAAAAATTTGCTTTAAATGGTAGGTTCTCCGATTTACCACATATTAGTACGTTACTAGAATTTTTCTTTTTATTTTCATAAAGCATATCCAGATTTGAGTCGTAGCCTATTACCTCCGCTGGAAATCTTTCTTTGATCAGATTCATTAAATCCCCTGAACCAGATGCAAGGTCAAGAACGATGTCATTATTTCTGAGTTTTAATTTGTCTACTAAAATCTCCTTCCACAGTCTGTGCAAACCCAAAGTCATAATATCNTTCATAAAGTCGTACTTTTTTGATACACCAGAGAAAATTTGACTTACAACGAGTTCTTTATTATTTTTATCAATATATCTTAGATTTTTTAATAGATTTTTGTTCATGCCAGAATTACCTGAAGTCGAAACCGTAAAAAGATTTTTGGATAAAAACATTGTTCGCGAAAAAACACATAATATTAAAATTTTAAACAGAAAACTTAGATACGAGATTCCTCTTAATTTATCAAAACAATTTTATGGTTCCACTATAACGAAAATTGTAAGACGAGGAAAATATTTAATTATTTATCATGATAATTCAAAGATAATATTATTTCATTTGGGAATGACGGGATTTTTTAGAATATCTAAATCATATGAAAAAAGAAAACATGATCATGTTAGCTTCTTCTTTAAAGATAAAATTCTAACATTTAATGATATAAGGAAATTTGGGTTTCTTAAGGTTTTTTCAAAAGAACNATACAGCCAGTGTTTACACCTTAAAAATTTAGGTCCCGAACCTCTGTCGCAAGAGTTTAACTCTGAATATTTTAAAAAAGCTATTTCTAGAAAAATCAGTATTAAAAGTTTACTGATGAACCAGGAATTTGTTGCAGGTTTGGGAAACATTTATGCATCAGAAATTCTACATGATGCCAAGGTTGATCCAAGAAAATTAGTCGCCTCATTAAGTAAACTCAGGATTAATTCAATAATTAAATCAACGAAGGGTATACTTAAACAAGCTATAACTTTTGGTGGAACAACAATTAAAAATTTTATGGTATCAGATAAAAAAATTGGATATTTTAGATTAAAGTTAAAAGTCTATGGAAGAGAGAATTTAAAATGTTTTCAATGCAGTCAGTCAGAAAATTCAATAATTAAAATAATTCAAGGAGGAAGATCAACATTCTTTTGTAGAAAATGTCAAAGATAATTTTTTTCTTAGTTTCAANTTTTTTTATTAATACCAGTGTACTNGCAGATAATGANGGTTTTGTAATTGGGACACCAGATATACCTTTGCTTGAAGGGATGAAGAATGTTGAAGGTTCTCTCATAGTTTTTGACAAATCACACGGCAGAATTGTTGTTACGNAAACAGAAGGAAATATAAATTTGCAAAGAGTTAAAGATTTTTACNATGATATTTTACCNAACCTAGGATGGAAAATGAACNTACAAGGTAAGTATCTAAGAGAAAAAGAGTCCTTAGAAATTAGTTTCGATGAAAAAGATGGAAAAGTAATAGTAAAAATTACATTGTTGTCAAAAAATTAATGATTTATTTCTTGACCATTTGCAGGCAAACATTTATAAACCCAACATGGCAAATATTAGATCCGCTAAAAAAAGAATTCTTCAAAACCAACATCGTTCTGAGATTAACAAGTCTAGAAAGTCAAAAATTAGGGGTTCTGTTAAGAATATTTCAGCTCTTCTAGGCAAAAAAGAATTGGACAAAGCNAAGAAAGAGTTTCTTTCACTCGAGTCTAATCTTGCCAAAGCGGCGTCAAAAGGATTTTTTAAAAAAAATACAGCATCAAGGTTAATCTCTAGAATTGCAAAAAAAATCAAGATTTCTGCATAACTTTTTTTTTTTTTTTTTGAATTATTGATTCANATTTTTTTATTAGTTACTCTATACTTTTATTAATTTATGACTGATTTGGACTACGCAGGGGATCTTTCCCCACTACAAACTTGGAAACTTTTAAAAGGAGAGGATGATAGCTATCTTATCGACTGTAGAACCTCGGCAGAATGGGCATTTGTTGGTGTGCCAAACCTTGAAGATTTGAACAAGAAAGTTTTATTCTTGGAGTGGCAGACTTTTCCGACAATGAACATAAATGAAAATTTTCTGAATGAAATAAGTCAAACTAAAATGACCAAAGATTCAAAAATTATCTTAGTATGCAGGTCAGGAGGAAGGTCACGTTCAGCAGCTGAGTTTCTCACATCCTATGGTTATAAAAATTGTTACAACTGTTGTGAAGGTTTTGAGGGGACACACGATAGCCAAGGACAAAGAGGAAAAATAAATGGATGGAAGTTTGCAAATCTTCCATGGAAACAAGGTTAACTAATGGAAGAAAGTAATTTCAGTGAAATTCAGGCTCAATGGGCAACTGTGAGGGGTAGGATAAGGCAAAAAGTAGGTGAGGCTCAATTCAAGAGCTGGATTAAAATCCTTGTTCTCGAAAGTTTTGTAGAAGGTAGGGTTGTTTTGAGTGCACCAAATAATTTTGTAAGAACTAGAATAATTGAACAATATCTCGACTTAATTAAGAGTTATTGGCTTGTCCAAAATGTAAAAATTAACGATGTGCAAATAACAGTTTCAAAAAAAAAACAAGAGTCTAAGCCTTATCAATCAAAGTTTAGTAATGTAAATTTTGAAAAGAAAGATGATCTCGTACAATCTATTAGTTCAGACCTTGATACCCGATTTACTTTTTCAAATTTTATTGTAGGAAAACCAAATGAATTAGCATTTGCGGCAGCTAGAAGAGTTTCTGAATCAGAAGATGTCCCATTTAATCCGCTTTTCCTATACTCTGGAGTAGGATTAGGAAAAACGCACCTCATGCACGCAATTGCACATGAGATTAAAAGAAGAAACCCTATTAGACGAGTAATTTACATGTCCGCAGAAAAGTTTATGTATCATTTTATTAAAGCTTTAAGATATAAAAATACTGTTGCTTTTAAAGAACAGTTTAGGAATGTAGATGTTCTAATGATTGATGATGTCCAGTTTATATCTGGGAAGGATTCTACACAAGAGGAATTTTTTCATACCTTTAATGCTTTAGTTGATCAAAATAAACAGCTGATAATTTCTGCAGATAAGTCTCCTCAGGATTTAGAAGGGATTGAGGAAAGAATGCGCTCCAGACTTGGATGGGGACTTGTAGCAGACATCCATCCATTAACTTATGAATTAAGACTTGGAATTCTACAAGCTAAAGAGGAAAAATTATCAGCGACGATTCCTAACAATATTTTGGAATTTCTTGCTCATAAAATCACCACTAATGTTAGAGAATTGGAAGGAGCTTTGAATAGGCTTTCCGCTTTCTCTTCCTTAGTCGGAAGAGAAATAAACCAAGAAATGGCTGATGATTTGCTAAAAGATTTACTGAGGTCTTCGCAAAAGAGAGTCAATATAGAGGAAATTCAAAAAAGAGTTTCTCAACATTTTAATGTTAAAATGTCTGATATGAGTTCTGCGAGAAGGTCAAGAACGATAGCAAGGCCAAGACAGGTTGCAATGTATTTGTCGAAGAATTTAACATCAAGGTCATTGCCTGAGATAGGAAGAAGATTTGGCAATAGGGACCATACCACAGTAATTCATGCTGTGAAAAAAGTCGAAGAACTCAGAGAAAAAGATCTTAGTTTTGACGAAGATGTACAGCTTTTAATTAGAATGTTGGAATCATAATGGAGTTTTCAGTTACTCAAAATGATTTGCTCGATTGTTTAAATCACTTTCAGAGTGTTGTAGAAAGACGAAACACAATTCCTATTCTATCAAATATAAAAATTATTGCGGAAAATAATAGTTTAGCCATCACTGCCACAGATCTAGCACTAGAACTAACTGAAAATTTAGGGGCTAATATAATAGATAGCGGGGGAATAACGGTTCAATCTCAACTTTTCTTCGATATTGTTAGAAAGGCTCCTTCTGCAGTTGAGATAAAAGTAAAAAAGGACAGTAAAACCCAACAAATTTTTGTTTTTTATGGTAAATCAAAATTCTCTATTCCAACTTTGCCTGTTGATGATTTTCCGGTAATGGATCAAGAAAATTTAGATGTTAATTTTGAAATTGATTCTTCAAATCTTNTNAACTTGATTGATAAGTGTAAGTTTTGTATGGGAGTTGATGAATCAAGACAATATTTGAATGGAATTTATTTTCATACAAGTGGCGANATGATNNCTTCNGTAGCAACAGATGGACATAGATTATCAAAATGCCTTTCTACGGAATTAATAAACCANCAATTTGAAGGTATTATAATCCCTAAAAAAACNGTCTTTGAATTATCAAAANTCTTAGAGTCTAACNATGGAAAAATCGNGGTTTCATTTTCAAAAACAAGATTAAGGTTCGTATTAGGNAAAATTAAGATCCTTTCAAAACTCATAAATTCTTCATTTCCAGACTATGAGAGTGTAATTCCAAAGGATAATGATCAGATTATGGAAGTTGATTGTAANAGTTTTAGTGAAACTATTGATAGAGTTTCAACTATNTCGAGTGAAAAATTTAGAACNGTGAAATTTGANATCTCAAATAATTCATGTGTAGTTAGCTCATTTGGTGCGGATAAATCACTCGGAACTGAAAGTATAGANGTAAATTACCAAGGATCAGAGTTTTCTATCAATTTTAANGCAAAATATATACTGGATGTGTTAAATCTTATAAAAGAAGGAAAAGTCAAATTTTACTTTTCTAAAGACACNGCTCCAACAATNCTAGAAAGTGATTCTCTAAAAAATGCAATTTTTTTGATTATGCAGATGCGAGCATAATTNTTTATGCAACAAAATGTTAGAATAAATAAATTAGTTCTTCAAAATTACAGGAATCATAGAACAACAAAAATTTCAACTGACAAAGATGTTATATTAATTTACGGTAATAACGGTTCAGGCAAAACCAATCTCTTAGAATCAATTTCGTTATTGAATACCCAATCAGGATTTAAAAAATCAAGATTAAATGAAATCATTAATAATCGTTTTAATTCTAATCCTGAATTATTCGGAGTAAACTATAAAATTTGTTCAAATGGNATTGACTCTGATATNGGTGTTGGAATAACAANTAGAAATGGTGTTTACAATAAAATTATAAAAATTGACAACAAAATTTCTAGTTCCAATAAATTAAATAGTTTGGTGAATGTTTTTTGGATTATACCCAGAATGAGTTTCATTTTTCAAACTAGTTCCGAGGATAGAAGAGAATTCGTTGACCAGATGATTTCGAGTTTTGATCCATTGCACAGGAAACGNCAATTAATTTATGAAAAGTGTAAAAAAGAAAGAATGAATATTTTNAAGTTGAACAAAGGAAAAAGTACTAATTCAGNATGGTTAGATATTGTGGAAAAAAAAATGGCCTCTGTTGGTATAATGATATGCGACTCCAGAAGGTCGTTCTTGAAATCAATTTGTTCAGAGTTCGACAAGATACAGTTTGATTTCCCTGTTTTTACATTAAAAATGAACGGCCAACTAGATAGCTCTTTAAATTCATTTCCCGCACTTCAGGTTGAAGATGAGTTCTCAATAAAACTAAAAGAGAATAGAGAAAAAGACTTTTTNACNGGAAGGACAAATTTTAGTGTCAATAAAACTGATTTAATAGTTTATGAAAGAAAAGNAAAAAAACTTGCCTCAAGTTTTTCAACCGGTGAGCAAAAAATCATAATAATTTTAACCATTTTTTCCTTTTTAAAATTTTTAAAAGCAATAAATTATAATAATTTGATTTTTTTATTAGATGATATTTTTTCCTTTTTAGATAAAACCTTTATGGATTTGATTTTTAAAGAAATATTCAACTTAAATATTCAAACCTGGATAACTGATGTTAATAATTCATGGGTTGGCAGATTCAAAGGTCTAGAAAACCAAATAGAACTTTTAAATATTGATGATAATAGGTTTAAACTTAATAAGAAGATGATATAGTTAATTTGTTATTATGGTGCTACTTTGGAAATAGAAGAAAATCGAGAATCTGCTCAAAGTTATGATGCTGAGTCCATAAAAGTATTAAAAGGACTAGATGCAGTCAGAAAAAGACCTGGCATGTATATTGGGGATACTGACGATGGTTCAGGACTTCACCATATGGTTTATGAGGTTGTTGATAATTCGATTGATGAATCTCTTGCTGGTTTCTGTGACTCTATTTTAGTATATCTCAATAAAGATAATTCAGTTTCAATAATTGATAATGGTAGAGGTATACCCGTGAGTATTCACAAAGACGAGGGGGTTTCAGCTGCTGAAGTTATTATGACACAGCTTCATGCTGGGGGCAAGTTTGACCAAAACTCATACAAAGTTTCAGGAGGACTTCATGGTGTAGGCATATCTGTAGTGAATGCATTGTCTGAGTGGCTTGATTTAACAATCCAAAGAGAAGGAAAGACATATTTTATGAGATTTGAGAACGGTAATCCAGTCTCACCCCTTAAGGAACAAGAAAGATCCTCTAGCACAGGAACAAAAATAAGCTTCTTACCATCTAAGAAAACATTTAGTCAAACAAGTTTTGATTTTAAAAAATTAGAAACAAGATTAAGAGAGTTGGCGTTCCTTAATTCTGGAGTACAAATTAAATTAATTGACAGAAGATCTAAAGATGAGACCGAGTCAATTTTATCATCCAGAGGAGGTTTAAAGGGATATATAAAATTTTTAGATAAAGCAAAAGAATCAGTGATAGAAAATGTAATTTCTTTCAAAGGAGAATCGGATGGTGTGGTTGTTGAAATGGCATTACAATGGAATAAAAGTTATCATGAAAATTGTCTAGTATTTACCAACAATATCCCACAAAAAGATGGGGGAACTCATTTAGCAGGCTTTAGGTCAGCATTGACAAGAACTATTAACAACGCATCCAATAATCTTGGTTTACAAAAAAAAGATAAAATTAGTTTGAGTGGTGAAGACGCTAGAGAAGGACTAACATGCATTCTATCTGTGAAAGTGCCAGACCCTAAATTTTCATCACAAACTAAAGATAAATTAGTTTCATCTGAAGTTCGACCAATAGTTGAGTCTATTGTGTCAGAAAATTTAGGTAACTGGTTTGAAGAAAATCCTAAAGATTCAAAAACTGTAATTTCAAAAATATTCGAAGCTGCAGCTGCACGCGAAGCTGCAAGAAAAGCAAGGGAAGTTTCAAGAAAAAATTCTGCTTTAGAAATAAGCTCTCTTCCTGGTAAACTTGCTGATTGTCAAGATAAATCTCCAGAAAATTGTGAGCTTTTTATTGTTGAGGGTGATTCTGCTGGAGGATCAGCAAAACAGGCAAGAGATAGAAAAAATCAAGCAGTTCTTCCTCTAAAAGGAAAAATCCTTAATACTGAGAAATCTCGGAGAGATAAAATTTTGGGTTCTGCTGAGATCGCAACACTTATCCAAGCTTTAGGTTCAGGTTATTATACTGATTTCAATATTGAAAATCTTAGATATCACAAAATAATTATAATGACTGATGCAGATGTTGATGGTTCTCATATAAGAACACTCTTATTAACATTCTTTTATCGTCACATGCCGGAGTTAATTAAAAATGGATACATATATATTGCTCAACCTCCTTTGTACAGAATCCAAAAGGGTAAATCAGATTTATACTTAAAAGATGACCAAGAGTTAGAAAATTATTTTATTAACGAGTTTGTAAGCTCAGCATTTTTAAAAAAAAATGACGGTATGGGAATAAAAGGTGACGAACTTTTTAAATTATTGGAAATGACTATAAGTCTTAACAATAAATTAGAAAATTTGTCAAAGGGAAATAAAAATTTGTACTATCTTTTAGAACAATCAGTTATATCCGGAATTTTAGACCCTAAAAACTTTGAAAATGAAAAAAGAGCTGTTACAGCAATAGAATATATTCTTAAAAGACTTAATTCTAATGGAGATGAATGGACCGCACATATTGAAGATTCTAGTGGAATACTATTTGAGAAAACTGAAAATAAAGTTAAAGAAGATTTTTTTATTTCTTTTGAAAAACTCTCGCGAGATGAGTATCGATTACTTAATGGATACTGTGGTTCAATGCAAGAATACTTCTTAGGACAAATTTTACTACAGTTTAAAAATGAAGAAATAATTCTTCATAGGCCTAAAGACCTCATCCAAAAGGGTTTGAGTGTGATAAAAAAAGGTGTTTCTTTTCAGAGATATAAGGGTCTTGGCGAGATGAATCCAGATCAACTTTGGGAAACAACTCTGGACCCTGAATACAGATCCATTCTGAAGGTAATGGTTGAAGATGGCGTCAGAGCTGATGAAGTTTTTCAAGAACTAATGGGTGATGACGTAGAAAAGAGAAAGTTTTTTATTCAATCAAATGCAAAAAGTGTGTCAAATCTAGACATATAGATTTTTTTCAGGAGTTCTTTTACTATGAAATTGGTTAAATGGACATTTGTGAGTTTCATATGGTTAGTTTTATTTGCTAGTATCGCTGTAATTTGGTCTCTATTGAATTTACCTGAAACGGAATCTATTCAGATTTCCAGGCAACCCAGTATTACATTTTTAGATAAACAGGGAAGAATTATAGCTTCCTATGGAGATATTTATGGTCAGTCTATAAGATTTGAACAACTCCCAAAAAATCTTATCGATGCCGTTATCGTAACAGAAGACAAAAGATTTTTTAACCATCCCGGTGTAGATATTAAAGGAATTTTAAGAGCAATATATGTCAACTTAAAAGCAAATAGAATAATTCAAGGTGGGAGTACAATAACACAACAACTAGCAAAAAACTTATTTTTGACACCTGAACGCTCTTTTTCGCGTAAATTTCATGAATTAATTTTAAGTCTATGGTTAGAAATGAGGTTTTCAAAGCAACAGATTTTAAGTATCTATTTGAATAGAGTATATCTTGGATCTGGTACTTACGGTGTTCAAGCTGCATCAGAGAAATATTTCAACAAAAAAGTAGAGAATTTGAATCTTTATGAGTGTGCATTGATAGCAAGCCTTCTAAAGGCACCTTCAAAATATAACCCTATTGCTAATTCTACACTTTCGCGAGAACGAACATCTAAAGTATTAAACAACATGGCGAAAGACGGTTTGATTTCAGTACAAAATGTTTCTGATGCAAAAAATGTGAACAAAAATTACGATAAATTTACCTCAGCGCCTAAAAGTACTAGATATTTTGTTGACTGGCTATTACCACGAGTAAAGTCATACCTCGGGGAAATTAAAGAGGATTTAATAGTAAGAACTACACTAGATGTAAAGCTTCAGAAAATGGCTGAGAAGTCAGTTATCGAGATTGCATCTCAGTACAATTCTGCAGATCAATCTGCAATTGTTGCTATGAATACCACTGGCGAGGTATTAGCCATGATTGGTGGAAGAGATTATGGGGACTCTCAATTCAATAGGGTAACTCAAGCTCAAAGACAACCAGGTTCTGCATTTAAAGTTTTTGTATATCTTGCTGGGTTGGAACAGGGTTATGTCCCTAGTGATTATTTGATTGATTCTGAGATAGAAATCAATGGATGGACACCAAAGAACTATAAAAATGAATACGTTGGTGAAACAACTTTAGATGATGCGTTCGCCAAATCAATAAATACAATTGCTGTAAAATTATCAGAAAATGTTGGTAGAGAAAAAGTAATAGATATGGCAAGATCGCTTGGGATTAAGAGCCCATTAATGGATTCGCCTTCAATAGCTTTGGGAGCTTCAGAAGTAAACTTGCTTGAATTAACGGCAGCATACAATGTTCTAGCTAACAATGGATATGGTGTTTTTGTTCATGGAATAAGGACAATTGAAAATACTTCAGGAGAGATTCTTTTCCAAAGAACAGGACAGGGACCTGGCCAAGTAATAGAATCAGACCTGACATCCAGAATGGTTGGAATGCTTGAATCTACAATAAAAAATGGAACTGGTAAAAATGCAAATTTCGATAGACCTGCTGCAGGAAAAACAGGTACGAGTCAATCATTGAGAGATGCCTGGTTTATTGGCTTCACTTCTGAAATTGTTACTGGTGTTTGGTTTGGGAATGATAATGACTCTCCAATGCAAGATATCACAGGCGGTACTGCTCCAGCAAAGTTATGGAAGAGTTTTATGAAACAAGCTCATAATAAT
>PARR01000048.1 GCA_002711625.1 Rickettsiales bacterium
ATATTTCAATAATGTTCCAATTCTGAAAAAAGAACCGCTAATATTAGAGTTTCATAAATCTATTGATGACCGTGTGAGTTATGCAGTGAAGAATAGTTTATCAGAAGATATTTTTGAAGGTTATATTTCTAAAAGTAATAATGAAAATATTGATTACCAGTATTCTCTAGATGACAATAAACTTTATTTTAGCTTTTTCTCCCAAGATATCATTGATGACAATTATGATAAAATTTTCCTAAGTTATAAGAACGGGACTAATTACGAAGAAGTTAGACTAAATTTTATTAACACGTCTAATAAAAGTATCATATTTTATATTATTTTTGCATTAATTGGCGGATTAATTTTAAACTTTATGCCCTGCGTTTTACCAGTCTTATCATTAAAACTATACTCTCTTTCCAGATTTAGAGAAGTTTTGAATACAAAAAAATTTTCCTTTTACACAACTATCAATATACTGGGAATTTTTTCTTCATTTTTATTTATTGCCTTATTAGTTATAATTCTAAAAAAATTAGGTCATGACGTAGGCTGGGGGTTTCAGTTTCAGAATTTTTATTTTGTTTTACTTATCTCGATTTTTATTTTTATATTTTGTTTAAATTTATTAGGAATATTCGAATTAATTCTACCTGAAAAAATTAATAATAAAATTGTCTCATTAATTTCAAAAGAAGATCTTAGAAGCAATTTTCTTTCTGGAGTTTTTTCAACTCTTTTGGCTACCCCGTGCACTGCACCATTTTTAGGAACAGCGGTCGGATTTGCTATGATGACTTCCGAGTTAGAAGTAATTTATATATTCTTTTCAATCGCTTTTGGTTTTTCAATTCCATATTTTTTACTACTAATTTTTCCAAGGGTTTTAAATATTTTTCCTAAATCAGGGAAATGGATGGATAATTTTAAATTTTTGATGGGAATTTTTTTACTTCTAACATTCTGCTGGCTAGCAAACGTAATGGGATTTGATTTAAATTTAATTTTCGTATTTGCTTCACTAATTTTGATTACTTGTATCTTAACCCAATCTGGACATTTTAAGACAATTATGAGTTCTTTTGTTGTGGGATGTTTTTTGATTTTCAGTATGAATACAACAATGAACCAAAAAGAAGATTGGATTAAATTTACTCCAAAAACCTTAGACGAATTAGTTAATGACAATTATATTGTTTTTGTTGATATTACAGCTGATTGGTGCGTTACATGCCAAGTGAATAAATTCAATACGTTAGAATCTAAAATTATCCAAGAAACTTTTATAAGAAATGATGTAAAACTATTACGGGCCGATTGGACCAATAAAGACGATAGAATTCTTGCGTATATGTCATCTTTTGGAAAATTTGGTGTGCCATTAAATATAATTTATGGACCTAAAGAAAAAAATGGGAAGATACTTCCAGAAATTCTTTCAAAAAATGGTATAATTAACTCAATCGATGAATTAAAATGAAAAAATGAAATTAAAAATTAATGATAGAATTCCAAATTCAAAAGTTTTCATTTTAAATGCGAATGGACCTTCGTCATTTGAACTAGAAAAACTTTTTAAAAATAGAAAAATATTACTTGTGAGTGTGCCGGGTGCTTTCACCCCAACATGTGCATTGGATCATATTCCTGGATATGTAAAGTATTATGATGAATTTGTTACTTATGGAATTGACGAATTATATGTAATAGCTGTTAATGATCCATTTGTAATGGATGCCTGGATAAAATCATACAAGAGCACAGAAATTAAATATATTTCGGATGCTACTAAATCCTTTATGAAAGATTCGGGTTTTTCTATGGATCTTAGTTCTATAGGATTAGGTGAAAGGTTATCTAGGTTCGCTATGTTAATAGAAGATTGTGTAGTAAGAAAAATTTTTGATGAAGAGGGTGGAGGGTTGGATATTAGTAAAGCAGAAAATGTTATTAAGTTAATCTAAACAATTAGCTTTTGATCTTGCTAAACTGTCAACTTTTTCATTAAAATGGTTACCACTGTGACCTTTAACCCATACCCATTCAACTGAGTGTTCTTTTCTGAGAATATCAAGTCTAACCCATAAGTCTTTATTTTTTACTGGTTTTTTTGTGCTAGTTTTCCAATCATTTGATTGCCATTTTTTTAACCATAAATTAATACCATCAATTACATATCTGCTATCTGTTATTATTTTAAGATTTTTTCTACTTTGAAATGAACTCAAGGCATTTATAATTGCGCACAATTCCATTCTATTATTTGTTGTATTTTGTTCTGAACCTGACAATTGGGTTTCATTCTTTTTTTCAATAATTATAGCTGCCCAACCTCCAGGACCAGGATTACCCAAGCAAGCACCGTCAGTATAAATGATATAGTCAAATTTCTCAAAAATAGTTAAGTCCATTATTATTTTTTTGATGAAATCTCAAGATTTTTAGATATTCTCTAGGATCTTTCGTTAAAACGTATTCACTTTTCTTTTTAAAAACTGAATCATACATTCTGGTAGTAAGAAATCTCAAACAAGCCCCTCTTAACAAAATATTAAATTTATTTTTCTCGTTAGTAGAGATTTTTCTGATACTCTCATAGCCTTTAATAAGTTGTTTTAAATTACATTCCATGAAATTTCCTTTTTTAAAACACCACGCATTTACTGCAATTGCTAAATCATACATCAAAAAGTCATAGCAGGAAAAATAAAAATCTATAACACCACAAATTTTATCCTCAGAAAAGAATATGTTGTCAGGAAAGAGGTCGGCATGTATTATTCCCATAGGTAAGTTTTGAGGCCAATTCTTAAGTATAAATTGTATTTCGTTTGTTATATCAACATTTGTTTTATTTTCGAATAGGTTCCCTTTTTTATTACATTTTTGAAATAAATTTTTCCATGTATCAATACTAAAGTCATTTTCAATATGAGGTAAAAAATTATTGCCTACTTGATGAAGATTTCCTAAAACTGCACCAACTTGATAACAGTCGTTATCAGTCCATTTTTTTTTTGATTTGCCGTTAATAAAACTGAACAAAGAGAATTGTTTATTTCCAATTAAATTTATAAGTTTTTCTTTTTTATCTGCAACAGGAATGGGGCACTTAATACCACTATTATTTAAACTTTTCATTAATTTTAGAATATATGGAAGTTTCGATTTTTTAAGTCTTTTTTCAAATATAGTTAAAACAAATGAATCCTTTTGAGTTTGTATCAGATAATTTGTATTTTCAATTCCTTCCTTAATACCCGAAAATAATTTTAGCTCTCCAATGTCGTATTTGGAGATTATTTTTACGATATCCTTCTCTGACAAGTGAGTGTGAACCGCCATGCGTTTATTTAAAGTTATGCTTAGATATTTCTTCTAATGATTTTTGGATAAGTAATTCATTATGCTTATTTGATAAATTTTTTCTTATTCTTTGTTCGGTGTATTTAATCGCCTTATTTAAAAGTGTTTGTTTTATTTCAGACGAAATTTTCATTTCCAGTTGTTTAGAGATTATATCAAAATTTTTTTGTTTCCTATTTTTAGATACCAAAATTTCCTCTGCAAAATTTTCTTTTATTTGTTGTCTCTCAGTAGAAAGTTGCTTCTGCATATCATCAATTCTTTTTTGTGTTATTTGATTTGATTTAAGTTGTTTCTCATGCAAAATTTTAGCTTCTTTCATCAAATTTTTTGCATCATCAATGTCTTTTTTTAATTGTTGAATTTTATTTTTTAAGCTCGAATCTACGAGTTTTTTGACTGGGTTAAAAGTCAAAATAACAAAAATCACAAAAGAAATCGCTACCCAAAAAGTTGAATCATCAAGAATATCTATCAACTGTTTCCCCTGGTCATCTTTTTTAGTTCAGATATATTTCCCGTAATTTTTTCATTCATAACTTTATTATAAATTTGGTCGGACAATTCAACAGCTAATTTATCCATATCTTGAGACAATTTTTTTTTAATTATAAGAATTTGATCATTAAGCTCTAATTTCTTTTTATCATACATTTCATTCAATGAATCCACTTCTTTCTCAAATGATTTTTTGTTATTTTCAAATTCTGATTTAATATTTTTGTCAAAAATTTCTTTTGCTTCCTTTAGATTTTTTTCCATTTCAAAAGACAATTCTTCGATTTCTTTATGAATCCTTTTTGCTTCAGCTAAACATTCATCGATTACTTTTTCCCTGTTTTCTCTTATTTTACTGAGTTTAGGAAAAAAAAATGAATTAATAAAAAAAAAAACAAAGCAAAAAAAAATTATTAGCCAAAAAATTTGTGAACTAAAGTAACTTGGGTTTAGTTGTGGCATGCCTCCGCTTGATTCTGCGGACAAACATGCACTAGGAAAATTATTTGTTCCAACGAGGGTTAAAGTTAAAGTTATATATTTGAACATAAACTCAGAAAACGAATAGTAGTAATAGCGCTATGATTAAAGCAAAAAGCGCCAAAGCTTCTACTAAAGCAAATCCTAACATTGTCATTGTAAAAACATGCTCACGTGCCTCTGGATTCCTCCCAACAGCATTAATGAAAGCGGCAAAAATTGAACCTATCCCAATTCCTGAACCTATCACTCCAAGTACTGCTATGCCAGCCCCTAAAAGTTTAGCCGATTCTATATCCATAAAAACTCCTTGTATGATAATTTAAAATTAATGTAAATGTATTGCATCATTAATATATAAACAAGTTAATATTGCAAAAACATAAGCTTGAAGAAAAGCTATCACAATTTCTAAACCTGTAAGAGCAACTAGAAAACCCAAAGGTAACAATCCACCAACTAGAAAACTATTACTTGCTAATACGAAAACAAATCCTCCAATAACTTTTAGTAGCGTATGTCCTGCCATCATGTTAGCAAAAAGTCTAACTGAAAGACTGATCGGTCTTGAAAGATATGATATAATTTCAATAGGTACAAGTAAGATTAACATTAACTTTGGGACACCCTTAGGAGCAAAAAAAGACAAAAAGTTTACTAAGCCATGTTTGGCGATTGCAATAAGTGTGACTGCGATAAATATAAAAAAAGAAATTGAAAATGTTACTATTATGTGGCTTGTCCAAGTAAAGCTATAAGGCAACATACCAAGTAGGTTTCCGATCAGAATAAATAGAAATAGTGATAAAATAAAAGAAAAGTATTTTAAACCTTCTTTTCCGATATTATCGCCGATCATATTGGCAATGAATTCATACGACAATTCTACAAGAGTTTGTTTCTTATCTGGTACAATTGAGGCATTTTTGAGTCCCACATAAAAAAAAGACAAAATCGCTACTGTTGTTATTAGCATTGCAAGCGCTGAGTTAGTAAAAGAAATATCATAACCTAATAATTCTATCGGTATTATTTTTTTTATTTCAAATTGTTCTAATGGACTAGCCATAAACACCTCTTTTTATAATTTATTTACAGTTTTATAAATATTGAAAAAGCCTGCTACAATCCCTAATAACAAAAAACAAATGAAAAATATAGGTTTAGTTGAAAAAAACTTGTCAAAACCAAGTCCAATTAGCACCCCGGCAATAATTGGGGATATAATCTCTAGAGAGAGTTTTAGACCGATTGATAAACCATTGTATTTAATTACTTTTTTCTTCACCGTCTTTTTTTCTACACCATCTATTCGTGACTTTAAACTATTTAAATCGTCATTTAACATTATACAGCCTCTTTAAATTTCTTATTCTGAAAATCTACTGATACAATATCAGAAATCCCTTTTTTTGCCATTGTAACACCATATACTCTGTCTATTGAAGTCATCGTTATTTTATGATGAGTGACAATTAAAAAACGAGTTTCTGTGTTGGTTGTTAATTCTTTCAATATTCTACAAAATTTGACAACGTTTTCGTCATCCAGTGCCGCATCTACTTCGTCAAGAATGCATAGAGGCGAGGGATTAATCAAAAAAATTGAAAAAATTAATGCTATTGCTGTAAGAGTTTTTTCACCTCCAGACAGTAAATTTATACTTGATAACTTTTTACCAGGTGGTCTGGCATAAATCTCAATACCAGTTTGAAGTGGATCATCAGATTTAACTAACTCGAGTTTTGCATGTCCGCCATCAAATAATTTTTTAAACAATTCTGAAAAATTTTTTTCAACTTTCTCAAATGCAGTTACCAATCTATTTTTCCCTTCTTGATTAATTTTGTTAATGCCTAATCTAAGTTTATGAACAGCATCTACCAAGTCATTTCTCTCAATTTCTATATCTTCGATAATTGCTGAAATTTCATTTTCTTCAATTTTTGCTCTTAAATTGACTGCTCCTAGTTGTTCCCTTTGAAACATAAATTTTTTAATTTGATTCTCTATTTCACTTGTATTTTGATTCTTATAGTTTTTTTCCTTTAACACTTTTTCAAAGTCTTCTGGAACTTTCTTTGTTTTATTAAATAGTTTTTCTCTAAGCTCTTTTTCATTGTTTTTGTAAATCTCAACATTGCTTTCCAACTTAATAAGTTTATTTTTTTCTTCCTCTCTGCATATATTTATTTTACTGAAGGTCTTTTCCCTTTCTTTGATTTCCGACTCCATTTGTTGAATATGAAATTCATTATCGTCAACTAATTTTTTCACTTCGTTTCTTTTTGCAATTACTGACTTTAATTCTAATTCAAACTTCTTTGGGTAAGAATCTAATTTGATCTCCTCTTCAAGATAACTTTTCTTTCTATCAACCAGTACTTTTATTCTGGTGGTAGATTCATCTCTTAATTTGCTAATTCTGTCCAGATTATCTTTTGAATATGAAAAATCTAACTGCATGCCAATAAGTTTTTCTTTCGTAGATGCAACTACTGATGCAACTTCTTCAATTCTTTTATTAAGTTTATCAATTTTAATCTGTGCTTCATGAGTATTTCCTTGAACTGATTTATTTTGAAGCTTCTCTTTTTTCATGATTTCAAGAATATCAAGTTCATTTTTTTTTTGGCTATCTTTTAATGAATTAATTTTTGAATTCAAATACTCATAATTATTTATTAGTGAGGATTTTGATTCGTTTAATTTTAGAATTTGTTTTGTGCCTAATTCTAAATCAGAGTATAGGTTTTCTATATCTTGGTTTTCTTTTTTTACTGAATCGAATATTTCTTTTTCTTTTATAAGATTATTTTCTTTTTTTTTTCTTACATTAATAAGAATTTCTTGAATTTTATTTGAGTTGTTGTTCAAGCTGACAATCTTAAGTTTTGAGTCAATAATTTTCTTTTGCTGAAGGTTTTCTTTTGACATAAAACCATCCCATCTCCATATATTTCCTTTAATATCTACAAGTGTTTGACCTACTTGTAAATTTTTTTGCTTCTGTGTTATATTAGAAGTATCCGAAACAAAGCCAATTTGTGAAAGAATCAATTCAAGCTCTTTTGGAACTTTAAGAAACTGTAAAAGAGAGTTGTTGATTGGTGTAACCTTTTTCGACACTTTTGCGATTCCTTTTTCAGAGGTATCTCCTATTTTTGCATCTAACTCATACATAAGAGCAGCATAAACTGCATCCTCATACCCTTTGCTTATTTTAAGAAGATTTACCACAGAATTCTTTGATAAAAGCTTTTGCCCAGATATATTTTTTAGAGTCGTAATTTCGGTTTGGTATCGAGTATATTTGTCTGATAGATCACGAATTGACTCGTTCAAATCATTTAAAATCTTATTTTGTGAAATTTTTTTTTCATTTAATTCTTCGATTTTTTTCTTTTTATCAAAAATTTTTTTTTTAATATCCTGAGTTTTCTTGTTTTCAATATTTTGCCTGTTATTTTCTTGATCTATCTTTTTTTGTAAATCACTTAAATCAGCCATATTTTTTTTAATACTTTTTTCTAAATTTTTCTTATTTTCCTCAAGATTTTCTTTTGTCTCTTTTAAGTTATCAGATTTAAAAGCTTCACCCAGTGAAAGTTGCATTTCATTAACAAAAGCTGCTTCTAATTCTTTCAATTCTTTCTTAAGTTTGAGTTCTTCTTTTATATCTTTTTTTAACACTTCCTCTAATTCGGAAATTGAACTAGAGGTAACCAATTTTTTTTGCAAATTATTTAGCTCATTATTTAGCTCAACTTTCCTTTTTTCTTCCGATAATAGATCATTGTTCACCGTATTCAAAAAAGCCCTTATTTCACTCTTCTTTGAATTTAAGTTATTAATTTTGTTATCAAGGTTATTTTCTTGTTTATTGTATTCAAAATATTGTTCATTCAGTAAACCTCTGTCTGCACCTAATTTTTGTAACTTAAATTTATTCTTTGAAATCCCTTTTTTTTGCATCTCAATATCTGAAATAAATTGATTGAGTTTAGAATTTAAATTTTTTCTTAATTCTGATGATTGTTCAATAATTTTTATAGCTTTTTTCCAAATTTCAAACACCAAAATTGATTCATAAACTGAAATTGAGTCAGACAGTTTTTCATATCTTTCAACTTGTCTTACTTGTCTTGAAAGTGTCTTCTTTTGTTCAATAAGACCATTTAAATTTATTTCAATTTTTTCAAGATTTTGCTCTGTTGAATGCAGTTTTAATTCCGATTCTCTCCTTCTAGCTTGCAAGCCTGATACACCCGCTGCATCTTCTAAAATAATTTTTCTTTCAATAGGTTTAAAGTTTATAATTTGGTCAATATTTCCTTGACTTATTATTGAGCTCGATCTGGGGCCACTTCCTGCGTCGGAAAATAAAATATTTACATCTCTTGCTCTGACCTCTTTATTATTTATTTTATAAAAAGACCCTACTCCTCTTTCGAGTGTCCTAGAAACTATAAGTTTATTTTCTTTTGTATTAACGCTGGCTATTTGACCAGAAAAATTCTCAAGTTCAATCGAAACCTCAGCTAAATTTTTTGCTGGAAAATTAGCAGTTCCATTAAAAATAACTTCGTCCATAGATGTTGAGCGAAGACTTTTTGAAGAAGACTCTCCCATAACCCATCTAATTGCCTCAAAAATATTGGATTTTCCACATCCATTTGGACCAATAACACCTGTAACGCCATCATCAATAACAAATTCCGTTGGAAACGCAAAAGACTTAAAACCGGAAATTTTTAATTTTGAAACCCTAAACAATTTTTTTAATTAAGTAATGATTCTATTTTTAATTTTAATGCTTCATAACTAAGATCACCGTCATACTTTTTTCCATTAAAATAAATTGTTGGAGTGGCAATTATATCAAACTTTTTTGAAGAATTGAGTCTGTCTTTCAGAATGCCATCTTCTATGGATTTGTTACCAACGCACACTTTAATCTCATCATTTTTTAGTCCGCCTAATTTTGCTATTTTAAGAAGCGACTTAAAGGGATCTTGAGTTCGAGTCCAATCTTTTTGCTTGTTGTAAATAACACTTAAAAAATTAAAAAATTTTGCATCACCAGAGCACCTCGCAATTACAGACGCTTTTAATGCAAATTTATCTAGAGGAAAATCTTTATAAGTAAAAAAAACCTTTCCACTATCGATAAAATCTTTTTTTATTGAGGGAAAAACATCATTATGAAACTTTGCACAACTTCCACATGTCATAGAGGCAAACTCAACCATTTTTATCGGTGCTTCTATATTTCCAAGAGATTTTTCTTCTAATGCCTCTATGGTATCTACAATCTTTGAGTGAGATGTATTAACGTTAGTCATTAAAAGGAGTAGTATAAAAAGTAAAATTGGTTTTTTAATTCTCATAACAAATTATTTACCACAAACTAGGATTTTTGTAAAAATTTTTTAAACTTTAATGAACTTATTTTAAAAGCTGGGTTGAATTCGTTTATTTTTCTAAGAATCGTCTCTGAACTGTAAGATAATTCTAAAAGATTTGGATAATCAGATATTATTAAAAGTACTTTTTTGTTATTAACTACTTTTAAATTTGATATCTCACATTTTTCAGCAATTTCTGGACCGACAATTTTGAACCAGTTTACTTTGATCTCAAAAACAATTGGATTATTTTTTTTTTTTAAGGGTTTAAAAATTTTTGTAATAAGACTTGAAACCCTTATCGGTCTATTTATATAATTTTTTGTATTCATGAATGAAGAATATCATATTGATCACAATTTTAAGAGTTCTTGGAACAAAAAAATTTTACGTTGGTACCAAAGAAATAAAAGAATTTTACCTTGGAGAAAAAAACAAAATCAAACATTTTACAAAATTTGGCTGTCTGAAGTAATGCTTCAACAAACAACAGTAAAAACAGTTATTCCTTATTACACTAAGTTTATAAAAAAATGGCCCACAATGGAAAGTTTTTTTAGGGCAGATGAATCGGAAATACTCAAAATTTGGGAAGGTCTAGGTTATTATCAAAGAGCAAAAAATTTATTCTTAGGAAAAGAATTCTTAAAAAAAAAAAAAATAGATTTCAATTCCATTGAATTAAAAAAAATACCGGGGATAGGTGATTATATGTCCTGTTCTATATCTGCAATACTAAATGATGAAGATTGTGCAGTAGTAGATACAAATATCAAAAGGGTGATTTCCAGAGCTTTTAACTTGATACCAGGAACAGCGTTGTATGAAAAGAAAGTTAAAAAAATTGCTCAAGAATTAACCCCTTCCAAAAAAAATGGAGAGTATTGTCAGTCCTTAATGGATTTAGCAAACTTGATATGTAAAATAAAAAATCCTGATTGTTTTTCTTGCCCAATAAAACAGTTGTGTAAGGGTAAAGACCAGGAATATAGATCTATAATAAAAAAAAAACCACGCAAACTAAAATATGGCATTGGTTTTTTTATTAATTACAAAAACAAGTTTTTAATTACGAATTCAAAAAAAAAGCTCCTTGAAGGACTTTACAATCTTCCGACAACCAATTTTAGGGAGATTTTAGATAACGACAAAACATCAGTGCTTAAAGAAATATTATTTAAATGGAATCTCAAATATAAGTTTGACATAAATACAAATTTTGATTTTTATATAAGACATCAATTTTCACATTTCACATTAAAACTATTTATTGTAAATATCGAATTACATAATAAAATAAACATTGAAGATTGCCGATGGGTAGATAAAGAGGAATTTAGCAAACTCCCGGTTTCTAAACTAATGATGAAAATAGGGGAAAAAGTACTTTGAAAAATATTTGGAGTCTTTGTTTTATTATCTCAAGTTTACTTGGTACTGTTTTGGTCGCTAAGGAAAATGATCATGACAAAGCTATCAAAGCAGTAAATGAGGGAGAAATTCTCCCCTTGGATAAAATTTTGAATAATGTCAATCAAGAATTCGATGGAAGAATACTCTCGGTTAATCTTAAAGATAGCGAAAAGGGTTTATTTGGTTGGGTTTATGATATAATGATTATTGAATCATCAAATAGGGTGATAAAAATCAAAGTAGATGCTGGGACTGCGACAGTTCTTTCAGTAATTTCTGGAGGAGAGAAATGAGAATTTTAGTGGTTGAAGATGACCCAAATTTGAATGAACAAATCAAAAAATCTCTTGAAGAAAATGGTTATTCTGTTGATACAGCCAATGATGGAGAGGAGGGATTTTTTCTCGGAGATACTGAACCCTACGATGCTATTGTTCTTGACCTAGGTCTTCCGAAGGTTGACGGAATAACAATATTAGAAAAATGGAGAAAAGCAAAAAAAGTTTTCCCCGTTTTAATATTAACAGCTAGAGATCAATGGAGTGACAAGGTTTCTGGATTTGATGCTGGAGCAGATGATTATGTGACAAAACCTTTTCAGATGGAAGAGCTTCTTGCTAGATTGAGGGCATTAATTAGAAGATCAGCTGGTCATGCATCATCAGATATAGAATGTGGTCCACTTAGAATTGATACAAAATCTAACAAGGTATTTGTTAATGGAATGAAACTTAAGCTAACATCTCATGAATATAAAATTATAGAGTATTTTTTGCATCATCAAGATAAAGTAATCACGAGAACAGAGCTGATAGAGCATATCTATGACCAGGATTTTGACAGAGATTCAAATACTATTGAGGTATTTATTGGTAGACTTAGGAAAAAAATGGGTTTGAATTTAATAAAAACTGAAAGAGGTTATGGGTACAGACTTTCTATAGAAAAAGATTAAGATGAATTCTCTCGCTCTAAGATTATTTACAAGCGCTGCAGTATGGATTGTTTTAACTCTTGTTGGGACGGGTTTAATACTATCTGATCTGAATAGAGAAACTAATCAACAAGCTTTTGATGATAAATTAAATTTACTCTTAGAAGCATTAATAGGTGCAAGTAGGGTTGATTCTCAGGAGAGTATTACTGTTATAAGTTCGATTGGTGAACCAAGATTCTTTCAACCATATTCAGGATGGTATTGGCAAATTAACAGTGGGGCAAAAACCCTCAGTAGATCTCGTTCAATGTGGGACCAAGTGTTTACAACAGATAAAAGACTAATTGGGGGTAGAGCACAGTTTTTAGACTCCAGTCTCAAAGGCAATAATAAATCAAATGATGTAATTGAAACCAAACAATTGCAAATTGTTCAGAGAGAGATTTCTTTTCCAGGGTTCTCTGGTCCATTGATTTTTATGGTTTCAGGGGATAAAAAAGAATATCTTCAAAACATTTCAGAATTTAACAATACTGTAACGATAGCGCTATTTATTTTGGGCATTGGATTAATGATAGCTGTATATTTACAGGTACACTTCGGATTATTGCCTCTTAACAAAATAAAAAAATCTTTGTTTAAAATACGAAACGGAGATGCATCAAAACTTGAAGAAAATTATCCGAGTGAAGTTCAACCCTTGGCTCTGGAAATAAATGATCTTATTCAACACAATGCGAAAATTGTTGATAGAGCTAAAACCCACGTTGGTAATTTAGCCCATGTTTTAAAAACACCCTTAGCAGTAGTATCAAATGAAATTTCTGATAAAGACAATTTAATGAACAAACAACTTAAGTTAATGAAGAAACACATAGATAGATATTTGAAAAAAGCCCATTTGGATGCTTCAGGAAAGGTAGCTAAAGAAAAACTAGATATATCAGAGCTAACTAGAAAAATGATTAAGATTTTCAACAAAATTTATCCTAAAGTCACTATTAAATTAGAAGAAAAGAATAAAAAATTATTGGTTTACAGTAGTAAAGAAGATATGGAAGAAGTAATTGGAAATATTCTTGAAAATTCTTGTAAATGGACCAAAAGTTTGATTAAAGTTAATTTAACAAAACAGTCCGATTCTTGTGTTATATTTAAAGTTGAGGATAATGGCCCTGGGCTTGAAAAAGAACAGTTGACAGAGGTCTTTGGTAGAGGTTTTCGTATAGATGAGCAAAAACCCGGCACCGGGTTGGGATTAAACATTGTCAAAGATATTGTTGAGTCTTACAAAGGACAGGTTTGGTTGGGTAGGTCAAAAGCTCTTGGTGGATTGGAAGTAAATATTGAGTTACCTATGTCAAAATAAAATATCAGATACAGGTTTGAAACTTTTTCTGTGAATAGGACTACATCCAAAGGCATTTATGGCATCAATATGTTTTTTTGTTCCATATCCTTTATTGTTATTAATATCGTATTCGGGAAATATTTTAGAGAATTCAATCATTATTTTATCCCGATAGCTTTTAGCTATAATGGATGCAGCAGCAATTACCACTGACTTTTTATCACCATTCTTTATAAATTCTGTTTTTGTATTTAACTCAAAGGTTTTCAATCCATCAATTTTAACCATATTAGGGTGATCTTTAAAAGGCTTAAATGCTCTTATCATGGATAAGTTAGTGGCATTAAGAATATTAATTTTATCGATCAATTTATTGTTACATATTCCAATGGAGAAAGAAGAAAATTTTTTTATTAAATATGCAATACAGTTTCTTTTGTCCTCTTGAATGAGTTTTGAGTCTTTAATCAAAGCAAAAAAATCTTGGTAACGTATTTCCTGTTTAAGAACTAAAGCACATGAAACTACAGGTCCACATAGTGCCCCTCTGCCAACTTCGTCCATGCCGATGACATTATCATGAAAATGTTGATAAAAAGAATGATTAAAAATTTATTTCCCTTATTGAATAATGTAATTGACAAAAATATATTTAATTGCCACATTATATTTTATATTTGTATTTTCGCAACAAGTTGGTTCAGTTAATGACTAACCTTAGTAGTTGCACGGAGGAAAAAATATGAAAGGTATATTGTTTTTATCTACCTGTATGTTTTTTTTAGCTTTTTCCAGTCCCGCGCTAAGCGGCGATATAAGTGCTGGTGAAGCGAGGTATGCACAAAATTGCGGGAATTGTCATGGTCCAGGCGGTATGGGGCTTGCTAGCTATCCTAAGATATCTGGTAAAGAGATCCCTTATCTTAAGGACAGATTAGAGACTTACAGAGC